>JBDUBV010000011.1:0-29798 GCA_040003795.1 Pseudonocardiales bacterium
GAGTCCCCCGTTCCGCGCACTGCCAGGCAGGTGGACGTGGCCTCTGCACTGTCCCCGACCCAGCTCGGCGCCGAGCCGGCCGGTGAGGCGACGTGTGAAATCCGGATCCGCAACCTCGGCACCGTCGTCGACCGGTTCCAGCTGGAGCTTCAGGGCGCGCCCGGGCCCTGGTCGCTGATCGAGCCGGCCAGTGTGTCCCTCTTCCCGGACACCGAGAGCACCGCCGTGCTGCGCTTCCGGCCACCGCGCTCGCCTCAGGTGCCCGCGGGGCCCACCCGATTCCGAGTCAAGGCGACGTCCAGCACGGCCCCGGAGGTGTTCTCGCTGGTCGACGGGATCGTCGACGTGGCGCCCTACACCGCGTTGGAGGCGCGGATCATGCCGCACACCTCGAGCGGACCCCACGGCGCGGAACACCGCCTGATAGTCGACAACCAGGGCAACGCACCGGTACGGGTAATGCTGGAGGCGAGCGACCCGGACGGGGCACTTGACCTGCGGGTCGACCCGCCGTTGCTCACGGTCGGCTCTGGCGCGACAGCCGTGAGTACCGTCGCGGTCGTGCCGCTGCAGCTGCTGGCGGGCCCGACCGTCCAGCCGCGTCCCTTCGCCGTCCAGGTCCAGGGCCCGGGCGCCCAGGAACTCAGCGTGCCCGCGCTGTTCGTGCACGAGCCGGCCCCACCGCCCGCGCCGGCTCCTGTGGCGTTCGCCCCGCGGGTCCCCGTGCCCACCAGCACTGCGGCCGCGCCGGAGAGGGTCCTGCGGGTCGAGCGGCCACCGCGGCGCGGGCTCGGTGCCGGCGGCTGTCTTCAGCTCGTCGTCCTCACTGCACTGTTGCTGATCGGCCTGGCCATCCTCGGGATTCTCGGCTACCCGCTGGTCCGCCTGCAGGAGAGCTACTTCAACCCCACGTTCCTCGGCATCACGGCGGGCTTCCTGGTGTTCGACCTGATCATCTGGACGCTGATCAGGATGGTCTGGCGCAACTCGCGCAAGCCCAGCTGAGCCCTCACAGCCGCGGCACCCAGCGCTGGCCGCGCAGGGCGGCGAGAACCGCCGCGACCCCGAGCCCGACCTCGGTCAGGCGCCGCCCCTCACGCTCGTAGGCCCGCATTGCCGCCTCCACCGCTTCCGGGGGCACTTCGTCGCGTACATCGGCCCGCAGGGTCCGCCAGCCGACCCTGGCCGCTTCCAGCGAGGCCGCCACCTGCTCGCCGGCCATCCGGGCCAGCAGCACGGGATAGCGCCGGAGCACCTCGTAGGCGCGGTAGTCCGCCGGCACGTAGTCGTACAACCACTTCGTGGCGCTGTGCTCCCACTCCGGGGAGCCGGGCGGGCTCACCTGGAGCGGCCAGTGCGGCGGAAGCTCCGCGTTCACGGCTGCAGCAGCCCGACGCACTCCACCTGGTGGGTCATCGGGAACAGGTCGAAGGCTCGCACTCGGACCAGGTGCAGCCCGTGGCCGGCGAAGGTGGACACGTCGCGGGCGAAGGAGGCCGGGTCGCAGGCCACGTAGGCGACAGCCCGTGGGCGACGGACGGCGATCTGGGCGACAACCGGTGCGCCTGCGCCCGCGCGGGGCGGGTCGAGGACCACGAGGTCGACGTCACCGCTGAGCCTCTTGAGCACCTGCGCCGCCGGCCCGATTTCCACGGCTGCCGGCACACCGACATCACGCAGGTTGTAGGCCGCGTCACCGGCCGCCTCGCGATCGGACTCGACAGCCACCACGCGCCCGCCCGGGACGTGCGGCGCCAGCGCGGCGGCGAACAGGCCCGCTCCGGCGTAGAGATCGATGACGGACTCCCCGGGCCGGGGCGCGAGGGCCTCAACGACGGCCGCGGCAAGCATCTCGGCGGCGGCTGGGTGCACCTGCCAGAAGCCCGCGGCACCCACGCGGAAGGTGCGCCCGAGAGCCTTCTCGCGCACGGCCCGATGCCCGCGCACCCGGGTTGTGCGGCCGCCTCGCGCGTGCTGGGTCAGGACGGCTGCGCCGCCGGCCGCGTCATCGGCGGCGCCGAGGCCCGGCACGGCGACGCGGGCACCCGGGCGTGGCGTGACGACCAGTGCCCGGTCGCCCGACGAGGACACGACGACCTCCACCGCCTCGGCCCCCGGCCACCGACGCATGCCGATCCCCACCCCGTCCACGGCAGGCGTCGCGAGAGGGCAGTGCTCGACCGGCTCGATATCGTGGGACCGGTGCCGGTGCAGGCCGACAGTCCCGTCGGCGGTGACGGCGAAGCGCACCCTGCTCCGCCAGCCCAAGGAGCCGCCGGGAGCCGGCTCGACGGTCACGGCCAGCCCGGGCCGCCCCCCCAAGCGTTCGAGTTGCTCGGTGACGACCGCCGCCTTGAGGTCACGCTGCGCCTGCGGGGTCGCGTGCTGCCAGTCACAGCCGCCGCAGCGGCCCGGCCGGGCATGGGGGCAAGGCTGCGCCACCCGGTCGGGTGCGGCCCGCAGCACCTCGACGGCGTCGGCCCGGCAGTACGAGCCTCCGCGGTCCTCGGTGACCCGGGCGATCACCCGCTCACCGGGCAGCGTGTGCCGGACGAACACCACCCGCCCCTCGTGCCGCGCCACGCAGTGCCCGCCGTGGGCCACCGGCCCGACCTCGACGGGCAACTCGCGCCCGGACCAGTCCAGGGCACCGCCGACCGATCCCGCCTTTGCCGGGGTCACGGCCGACCAGTCAGCTGCTCGGGCTGCTCCCGCTCGCCGGACTCGGGTCGCCCCTGGCCGCCGGTCGGGTCGGTGTCGTTGCCGACCACCCCCCGGCGGACGTCGCCGGGGCTGCTGCCGGCGCGTGACGCCCTGTGCTGGGAGGACCTCAGTTGCCACGGGACGTTGGTCACGACGACCCCTGGCTCGAAGAGCAGCCGGCTCTTGAGCCGGAAGGCACTCTGGTTGTGCAGCAGGGTCTCCCACCAGTGCCCGACTACGTACTCGGGGATGTAGACGGTGACCATGTCCCGCGGGCTCTCGCGGCGGATCCGCTTGATGTATTCGAGGATCGGCCTGGTGATCTCGCGGTAGGGCGACTCGACCACCTCCAGCGGCACCGGCACGTCCCGGCGCTCCCACTCCTCCTGCAGCGCGCGGGTGTCGGCCTCGTCGACGTTGACGGTGACGGCGGTCAGCGTGTCGGGCCGGGTGGCCCGGGCGTAGGCGATGCTGCGCAGGGTCGGCTGGTGGACCTTGGAGACGAGGACGACGGCGTGGTTGCGGGCCGGCAGGATCGGCGCGTCGTCCGTCGGCTCCAGCTCGGCGGCCACCCGGTCGTAGTGGCGCCGGATGCCCCGCATGAGAAGGAACAGGATCGGCATGGCGATCACCACGAGGTAGGCGCCCTTGGTGAACTTCGTGATCAGCACGATGACGAGCACCAGCCCGGTGAAGGTCGCGCCCGTGGCGTTGATGGCCCGGCTGCGGATCATTCGGCGGCGCGCAACCGGGTCGCGCTCGACCCGCAGGAGGGCATTCCAGTGCCGCACCATGCCGCTCTGGCCAAGCGTGAACGAGGTGAACACGCCAATGATGTAGAGCTGGATCAGCTTGGTGACGTCGGCCTTGAACGCGATGATGAGGAACCCCGCCGCGGCGGCCAGGAGCACGATGCCGTTGCTGTAGACGAGGCGGTCGCCGCGGGTGTGCAACTGCCGCGGCGCGAAGCGGTCCTGGGCCAGGATCGAGCCGAGCAGCGGGAAACCGTTGTAGGCAGTGTTGGCCGCCAGCACGAGGATCAGCGCCGTGACCGCCTGCAGGAAGTAGAACAGCACGTTGTGCGTGCCGCCGAAGACCGCGGCACCGATCTGGGCGATGACCGTCGGCTGCGGCTCGGTGTCGCAATTGCCGAACCCCACCAGGTCGCAGACCCGGGTGGGGTCGACGTAGTGCACCTTGGAGATCAGGGCGAGCGCCGTGATGCCCACGAACATCGTCATCGCGAGGATCCCCATCGCCAGCAGGGTCGCGGCGGCGTTCTTGCCCTTGGGCTTCTGGAACGCGGGGACCCCGTTGGCGATGGCCTCGACGCCGGTCAGCGCCGTGCACCCCGAGGAGAAGGCGCGGAGGGCGAAGAAGATCAGGGCGAGCAGCGCCAACTGGCTGTGCTCGGCGTGGATGGTGAACTTCGCGCTCTCGGCGACCGGTGGGTGGCCGAGGAAGGTCCGCACCAGGCCGGTGGCCACCATCGCGAGCACCGTCGCGACGAAGGCGTAGGTCGGCACGGCGAAGGCCTTGCCGGATTCCCGGACCCCACGCAGGTTCATCGCGCTGAGCAGGACCACCACGCCGACGGCCATCCAGACCCGGTAGGGATTGAGCCCGCGCAGGGCCGAGATCACGTTGTCGATGCCGGCCGAAACCGAGACCGCCACCGTCATCACGTAGTCGACCAGCAGTGCGCTCGCGACCGTCACGCCGGCACTGCGGCCCAGGTTCTTCGACGCCACCTCGTAGTCCCCGCCACCGGTCGGGTAGGCCTGCACGAGCTGCCGGTAGGACGCGACCACCACGACCAGCAGCAGCACGACGGCGGCGGCGAGGAACGGCGTCAGGTAGAGGTAGGCGGTGCCACCCAGCGTCAGGACGACCAACACCTCCTGCGTGGCGTAGGCCACGGAGGACAGGGGGTCGCTGGCGAAGATGGGCAGTGCGAGCCGCTTGGGCAGTTCGGTCTCGCCGAGCTTCTCGCTGCGGAAGGGGCGGCCCAGCAGCAGCCGCTTGGTCACCGATCCGACACTGGGCACGCGGCCGATCGTACGACGCCCGGCCGCTGGGGCTCGTCGCGGAGCGCGTGTAGCGTCGGGCGACGTGCACTACATCATCATGGGTTGCGGTCGAGTGGGGTCGATGCTGGTGCGCAGCCTGGAGAAGCTCGGGCACACCGTCGCGGTGATCGACCGGGACGAGACAGCCTTTCGCCGCCTCGGTCCGCAGTTCAAGGGCACGGCGGTGACCGGCATCGGCTTCGACCGGGACACGTTGGCCGAGGCCGGCATCGAACGCGCTGACGCCTTCGCCGCGGTCAGCAGCGGTGACAACTCCAACATCATCTCCGCGCGGGTGGCCCGCGAGACCTTCGGCGTCCATCATGTGGTGGCCCGCATCTACGACCCGCGGCGGGCCGAGGTCTACGAGCGGCTGGGCATTCCCACGGTGGCCACCGTGCGCTGGACCGCCGACCGGATGCTGCGGGCCCTCCTCGCGGAGGGCTCGGAGGAGATCTGGCGAGATCCGACCAGCAACGTCGCGATCATCGAGGTGGCCCTGCACGAGGGCTGGGTCGGCCGGCAACTGGCGGAGTTCGAGCAGACCGTCGGGGCCCGTACGGCGCTCATCATGCGGTTCGGCCTGGGCATGCTCCCGACCGCCTCCACGGTGATTCAGGACGGTGACCGGGTCCACCTGCTGGTCGACAACGAGATCGCCAAGACCGCGTCCCGGATCGCCGCCGAGCGACCGCTGGGAGCCAACTGATGCGGATCGCCATCGCCGGGGCCGGCAACGTCGGCCGCTCGATCGCTCGGGAACTGATCGACAACGGCCACAGAGTCATGCTCATCGAGCGCGATTCCAACGCGGTCAAGAGTGGCAGCGTTGCCCAAGCCGAGTGGGTGGAGGCCGATGCCTGCGAGCTGTCCTCCCTCGAAGACGCGCGGCTGCAGGACTACGACGTGATGATCGCCGCGACGGGGGACGACAAGGTCAACCTCGTCGCCTCCCTCCTGGCCAAGACGGAGTTCGGCGTCAACCGGGTAGTGGCCCGGATCAACCATCCAAAGAACGAGTGGATGTTCACCGATTCCTGGGGCGTGGACGTCGCCGTCTCGACCCCGCGACTGCTCGCCGCCCTGGTCGAGGAGGCCGTGTCGGTAGGCGACCTGGTCAAGCTGATGACCTTCCGGCAGGGCCAGGCCAACCTCGTCGAGATCACCCTGGCCGGCGACGCGCCACACGTCGGCCGCCCGGTGCGCGAGCTCGACCTGCCCCGTGATGCGGCACTCGTGGCTATCCTGCGCGGTCCACGGGTGCTGGTGCCCAGCCTCGACGATCCGCTCGAGGCAGGCGACGAGCTGATGTTCCTGGCCACCGACGAGGTCGAACGTCAGATCCATGACGCCGTGTCGGGGCGCTACCCCGACTAGCGCTTAGCCCGACGGCGTCTCGACCGGCTCGCTGCCGGATACCGGGCGCTCGGCCGAGCCGGTCGCGAGCTCGGCAGTACTGCGCTTGGCCCGGCGCACGAGCCATACCGTCAGCGCGACGTTGGCCGCGAACAGCGGGTATCCCATGGACAGTTTCGCGACGGCCAGCCAGCCCGGTTGGTGGTGCAGGTACAGCAGCCCCTGCAGGGCGGTCTTGGCGGCGTACATCAGCGCCCACCAGAGGGTGGCCTGCCAATAGGCGCGCCGCAGGCCGGCCTGCTGCCGCCAGCTCTTGTCACCCTCGCCGAGGTAGGTCCAGAGCAGCCCGATCAACGGCCGGCGGAGGACGAGTGAGCCGGCGAAGATCAGGAAGTAGGCGGCGTTCAGGACGATGCCCGGGATGAAGAAACCCTCGGCCCGGCCGAGCCGGTGCGCGAAGAAGGCGGCAACGGCCACCCCCAACAGGCCGCTGACCGCGAACTGCGGCGACTCCCGCCGGATCAGCCGCAGGAGGAAAACCGCCACGCCGGCGACCAGGGCCGCGAGGATTGCTGCCTTGAGCTGGCTCAGCGCATTGACGACGACGAACACCACGACCGGCAGCCCGGAGTCGATGAGCCCCTTGACCCCGCCGAGCTGAGCGACGAACCGCGTGGGCGCGGCGTCGGGCTCGCTCACCGTCCGGCCGGGAGCAACTCGTACCACGGATTGAAGATCACCCTGCGCGAGTCCTGCTCGCAGACCCGTCCACGCACCATCAGGGATCGTCCTGGCTCGATGCCCGGGATGCGGCGGCGGCCCAGCCAGATCAGGTCGACGGTCCCCGTGCCGTCGTACAGCTCGGCCTGCAGGGTGGGCAGGTTGGCGCGTGGGGTGAAGCGAACGCTACGCAGCCGCCCGGCCATGCAGACCCGCCGGTGTGCCAGCCGGTCGGCCTCACGGCACGGCGTGGCGCCGACCTCGCTGACCTTGTCCTGCAGACCGTCGGCGTCGAGTTGCGCTTCGGACGCGGTGAGGCGACGCAGGGCTCGACGCAGGACGCCCGACTGTTTGGGCTCGCCCGACACTTCCGTCGACATGGCCTGGTCTCTCCGATCGCCGTCCACCGTGGGTGGCATCCGCCTCCAGGGTAGGCGCCCTCGGGCACTAGCGCCGCAGGCGACCCGATCCGGTCAGCGGATCTCGGTGATCTCAGGACCGCGCCGGGGCATGCCCGGTGCCGGCTTGGCGGTGTCTACGGCGGCCTGGCCGAGCACCTCGCTGGGCAGGGCGAGAGGCAACGGGCCGCGCACCGGCAGTGCGCCCTCCCCGCGGGACACGACGACGTTGCGTAGCGCCTGTTCGAGGGGCTCGGCCTGCACCGCATCGGTGGCCGCCGGGCCGGTGAACATCCCTCGCAGGAACCAGCAGGGGCCATCGATGCCGACGAACCGGGCAGCCTGGCGGCCCTGCGGACCGGCCACCGTGGCGGTCAGCTCGGTGCCGAAAGGTCCGTCGCGCTCCTTGCCGCCGGCCCCTTCGGCCCGCAGCGTCTCCAGCAGCTCACCCCGAACCTCCTGCCAGATCCCCTGCTGCCGGGGGGCGGCGAACGCCCCCATCGCCAGAGTGCTCGCGCCCCGCACCAGCACCACTCCCACGACCGCGCCGCTGGGGTCGGCCTCCACCCGCACCTCGATGCCAGTCATCGCGGCAACCTGCAGGCCGCCCAGATCCAGCCGGGCAAGGCCGTCATCCGGTACGTCGGCGGCATCCCAGGGTCCCTCGGTGGGCTCGTCGGCCGCCACTTCGCCGGCGGCTGGCAGGGCGGCCTCCACCGACTCTGCGGGCTCCTTCCTGGACCGTCGTCGGAACACGGTCACGTGCTCCACTCGTGACCACCGGTCGAGCCCTGGCCGGCTACGCCGCGCTCCGAGGCGGGCAGCCGCCGGCAGTCCAGCCAGGCGACCTGCTCCACCCGCTGGACGACAAGCTGTGCGATGCGGTCGCCCCGGCGAAAACTCACCGGCTGCAGCGGGTCATGGTTGACCACGATCACCTGGATCTCCCCGCGGTAACCCGCGTCAATGGTCCCCGGCGCATTGACCAGCGAGACGCCGTAGCGGGCGGCCAGTCCCGACCGCGGGTGCACGAACGCGGCGTAGCCGTCGGGCAGCGCGATCGCGATCCCGGTGGGCAGCACGGCCCGTTGACCCGGCTCGACGCGGACGTCGACCGCCGTCATCAGGTCGGCTCCGGCGTCGCCGGGGTGGGCGTAGGTAGGCAGCGGTAGGCCCGGGTCCAGGCGCTGGACGAGAACCTGCAGGGTCACCGGAGGCATCGCAAGAAGGGTACCCGCGGACCGGGAGCCCCTGAGTATCCTAGGTCAGCGTGACGGAGCACAGTGAGCGGTTGCGCGTCCCGCTCTGGTGGTGGCCGGTCTCCCTCGGGCTGACTGCGTTGCTCGCCGCCGAGATAGCCCTGGGTCACCGGGGCCTGCGCTCATGGATGCCCTACGTAGTGGTGCTTCCGACGGTCGCCGTGGCCCTGTGGTGGCTGGGGCGGATCCGGATCTGGGTCACCGACGGCGAGTTGTTCGTCGACGACGCCCATCTACCTCTGCGCTACATCTGTGCAGCAGTGCCTGTTACCGGCGAGGCCAAGCGCATGGCCCTAGGCCCGAGGCTTTCGGCGCTGGCCTTCGTGGTGCACCGCCCATGGGTGGGCGGCGCTGTCAAGCTGACCCTGGACGACCCGGCCGACCCGACGCCCTACTGGATCGTGAGCTCACGGCGGCCGGCCGACCTCGCCGCTGCGATCACCGCCCGGCCCGGGCCGGTGGGTCAGGCCGACCAGACGGGGTAGGCAGCCCGAGACACTTTTGGAGGGTCACATGGCAAACACCCTGGCGAAGGCCAGCTGGAAGCTCACCGCCCTGCTGTTCGCGATCCCTGCCGGGATCGCCGCCCGCAAGGCGGTGGATGCGGTATGGAAGAAGGCGCGGCACAGCGACCCGCCGGCCAACCCCGCAGCGCCGGGCACCACGTGGACCGAGGCGCTGGTCTGGGCGGCTGTCAGCGGGGTGGCCTTCGCGGCTGCCCGGATGGTCGCAGCACGCGGAGCGGCGGCAGCCTGGCACTCGCTGACCGGCTCCCTGCCCCCCGGCCTGGAAGACTCGACGGTTTAGCGCTCTATGCCCTGCGGGCCAGCAGGTCCCGGCGGACCGCCTCCCCCAGGCTGCGGGTCGCCCGGCGATTGAGTTCGGCCCCGATGAGGGCACCGGTGAACAGCGGACCCAGCGTCGTCAGGTTGCGGCCCATCCGGCGCATCAACTGCTCGCGCAGCTCGCGGCGCGACGCGCTGCCGATGACGCTGGTCAGGCCGGCAGCCGGTCGGGTCAGGTCGACGCCGCGACGCTGGGCCCATGCCGTCAGGAATGCCGTGGTGCGCTGCGCCGCGCTGCCGGGCACGATCACGCCGTAGGCCTCGTGCAACTCGGCGACCAGCTTCACCTCGACGGCCGCTACGGCCAGAGTCTCGGCGACCAGTTGCACCGGGGCAGAGAGCAACGTGGGAGGCGCCGCCCATTCGGCGGTCGCCAGTGCTCCGGCCGCGGCCCCGATGCCCGCTGTCGCCCGGCTCGCGGACCTGACCAGCGCCTCGGCCAGCGGGTCGCCGGTCAGGCCACCGAAGTGGGCCGAGAGGGCCGCCTGGTCGCGCACCGGCACCCGCGGCGCGGTCTGTACGACGAGATCTGTCAGCCACCGACCGCCGCCGACGCCGGCGATCCCGGCACCGCGGGCGCTGCGGGCCAGGGACCCGCCCAGGCGTCGGAGTTGCCGGCGGCGTTCCTTGCGGTCGAGGTCACCGCCGGTCAGTTGCCCGACGGTTTCGAACACGTCGTCGGGGGCGACCGGCCCCGGGGCCTCGTCGGGTGGGTGTGTGCCCCTCGTGGTCAGGCGGCGCAGTCGCGGCACAGCGGCTGCCCGTCACGCGTCTGCGCCAGCTGGCTGCGGTGATGGACGAGGAAGCAGGAGATGCAGCGGAATTCATCGTCCTGCATCGGCAGGACACGCACCGTCAGCTCTTCTCCGGAGAGGTCTGCGCCCGGCAGCTCGAGAGACTCGGCCAGGTCGGCCTCGTCCACGTCGACGCTGCCGGACTGCGCCTCCGCGCGGCGCGCTTTGAGCTCCTCGAGGCTGTCCTCGCCGATCTCGGATTCTTCGGTACGACGCGGGGCGTCGTAGTCGGTCGCCATGTAGTTACCACTCCCAAAATGTATGCCCGGGTTGTACTGGGGATAGAACGCAACAGCCCGCCGCGTTGTGCCCGCAATCGCCAGTGAAATAATCGCTCGGCGAACGGGGCGGTGGAGCCTATCGTCATCGGCAAGCTCACCACAGCCGAGCGTCGTACTCAGGCGGTTGCCGAGTCGGGCCCGCCGGAGGGGTCGGAAGGGACGGTGTCACGCCATGGCTGCATCCAGCAGTGCCCTGTCCCGACCGTCCGTCGCGCCCGCCACGTCGGCCCACCACGAATCGTGATCTTGGCAATCTGACCGATCCGAGGACCGACTGCGGCCGCCGAGCTCTTGGAGCTTATTGTGTCCGCACGCTTGGCCCAACTGGGCTGGGATGACTCCTGGTCCACCCACCTTCCGTCTACCACCACGCACGATGGCCGGCCGCTGCGCCCGGCCCGGGTAGCCCGGGCCGACCGCGGCAGGTGCGTCGTGCACACCGCCGACGGCATCGAGCACGTACCCCTGGCCCTCTCGCTCGATCCTGCGCCGACCACGGGCGACTGGGTGCTGCTCGATGCCGACGGCACCGTCACCACCGTCTTGCCCCGCCGGACCGCGGTGATCCGCGGCGCCGGACGGAACGACGCCCGCGGCCAGGTGCTGGCCGCCAACGTCGACGTCCTGTTGGTCGTCTCCCCGCTGTCCCATGCGCCCAACCTCGGCCGGCTCGAGCGCATGCTCAGCCTGGCCTGGGAGAGCGGCGCCCGGCCGGTCGTCCTGCTGACCAAAGCCGACCTGTCCGCCGATCGGCAGGCCGACCGCGAGGAGGCAACCCAGGCCGCCCCCGGGGTCGATGTGATCGTGGCCAGCGTGATCGACCGAGAGGGGCTCGACGAGGTTCGGGCGTGCCTGCCCGCGGGCCGGACCGGGGCGTTGATTGGCCCGTCGGGCAGCGGCAAGTCCAGCCTGGTCAATGCCCTGGCCGAGCAGGAAACCCTGCTGACCCGTGATATCCGGGCCGACGGCAAGGGCCGGCACACCAGCACGGCGCGCGAACTGGTAGCCATGCCGTGGGGCGGCCTGCTGCTGGACACCCCCGGCCTGCGCGGTGTCCAGCTCTGGGATTCCGCGGCCGGCATCGAGCAGACGTTCAGCGACATCGAGACGTTGGCCGCCCGGTGCCGCTTCAACGACTGCACCCACCATGGCGAGCCCGGGTGCGCTGTCGCGGATGCGGTGCGGGCCGGCGGCCTCTCGGGCCGGCGCCTGGCCAGCTACGAGAAGCTGGTGCGCGAGCAGGCGTGGCTGGCCGGGCGATACGACGCTCGCCTGCGGGCAGAGCAACGCAGGGTGTGGAAGGTCCGCACGAAGCAGCAGCGGCAGCGCCCAGCCCGCTGACGGCGGGCGGCACCCCTGGGCCGGATACCGTCGGAGCATGCTCGACAATCAGGGTGCACCGCCCGCTGTCGTCGGCCCGTATCTGGCGAGCGCCCTGGTTGACGGCCGCTGGGCGAAGTGCACGGCCACGCTCATCAGCGGTGGCAAGTCCAACCTCACATATCGGGTCACCAGCCCGGCCGGCCGAGTGGTGTTGCGCCGGCCGCCGCTGGGCAGCGTGCTGCCGACCGCGCACGACATGTCCAGGGAGCACACCGTCATCTCGGCGCTGGCGGGCTCTGCCGTCCCGGTGCCCGAGGCGTTGCACCTGTGCACCGACCCCAGGGTGCTCGGAGCGCCCTTCCACGTCATGTCCTACGTCGACGGGCCGGTGGTCCGCGACGCCTTTCCGCCGGGCTACGCCGACCAGCCCGAGCAGCGGCGCGCGGTGGCTGACGAGCTCATCGACGTGCTGGCCCGCCTGCACGCCGTGGACATCGAGACCGCCGGACTGTCCGGCTTCGGCCGTCCCGAAGGCTTCCTCGACCGGCAGATCCGCCGCTGGGCGGCCCAGTGGCAGGCCAGCCGGACGGCGGACTCCCCCGCCGTCGACGATCTCGCTGCGGCGCTGGCCGCCTCGGTCCCGGCCAGCCCGGCACCCGCGGTGGTGCACGGCGACTATCGCCTCGACAATACCGTCCTCGATCCCCGCGCACCCGGGCGCATCCTGGCCGTCCTGGACTGGGAGATGGCGACGCTGGGTGATCCGCTGGCCGACCTCGGGCTGCTGCTCGTCTACTGGCAGGCACCGGTGGACCGGGCCAACCCGCTCGCCGCCCAGACCGGAGGGGGACTCACGGCGCTGCCCGGATTCCCCAGCCGGGACGAACTCTGCGCCCGGTATGCCGATCAGACTGGGCGCGACCTGGCGGCGCTTTCGTGGTATGTGGCGTTCGGCTGCTTTAAGCTGGCTGTAGTTGTCGCCGGGATCGTCGCCCGGCACCGGGCGGGAGCCATGGTCGGAGGCGGGTTCGAGGGCATCGGTGCAGCCCTGGAGCCACTCGTGCACAGGGGACATGCAGAGTTGCGCGGCATGCGATGAGCACCCGGCCGCCGATCAGCGGGGATCGAGCCCCGTCCGGCCCGCGGGCAGTAGTGGCGCCCGCGCGCCGCGACAGGGCCCGGATCCGGGCGATGATCGTCCTGCTGGCCCTCGTCATGGTCAGTGCGCTGAGTGTGTGGCTGATCCTGCGGGCCGACGCCAGGCAGACCGCGCGGGCAACCCCGACCACGCCGGCTTCCTGTGTGCACGGAAGCACCGGGACGGCGTTGACCGGGGCGCAGATCCGCATCCGGGTGCTCAACGCGACTGGCAGGCAGGGGCTGGCCGGCACGGTCGCCGCCCAGTTGACGCTGCGCGGCTACACCGTCACGTCGGTCGGCAATCACTCCGGCCGGGTGAAGGTGCCGGCCGAGATGCGCTACGGCGTGGCCGGTGCTCCGGCCGCCAAAGCGCTGGCCGGGCTGGTCAAGGGGGCGGTGAGCCGGCCGCTCAGCCGACCGGGCCCCGAGGTCGACCTCGTCCTGGGCGACACCTTCACCGGCCTCGCACCGGGCGCGCCGAAGCCGCTGCCGGTCCCGGCCGGCTGTCCCGCGACGGCCACGTCAGCGCGATAGCGGCCACCGGAGAGAGCAAAGCCTCGCCCCGGTGGCCGCCACCTGCCTTCTCCAGCAGCACGCGGGCCGCCCGACCATCCAGTGTGAGCGTGGCGATCTCGTTGCCGAAGAACGGCCCCGACATCCGGTGCCACGACAGGGGCGGCTTCGCGACCTTGGACAAGGCGCCGAGCAGCCAGCGGGTGGTGGTTTCGGCCGCTCGGCTCCAGGCCAGGCGAAACGCCCAGTGCATCGGCTCAGGCACGTAGTTGTGCAGCGGCGAACAGGTCAGCTGATAGATCGGGGTGTCCACCTGTTGCGGGTAGTCGGCCCGGGCGACGTAAGCGTGGTGCACGTCGCCGGAGAGCACGCAGATGGTGGCCGGCGCGGGGCTGCCGTGCTCGCCTCGACCCACCCGCGCGAGCAGCCGGGCCAGCCGGTCGAAGGACTGGCGGAAGGCCGCCCAGTGCTCGAGGTCGGCGGCCCGGCGCAGCTTCTCCCCGAGCCGGGCCAGTTGCGGCCCGCGGTTGCCGCTGGAGATCGACTCGTCCCAGGACTCGATGTCATGCAAGGCCCGGGGCAGCAGCCAGGGCAGCGAGGTGCCGATCAGCAGATGGTCGTAGTCGCCCTCGACCTGGCTCTCGACCCACGCGAACTCCTTTTCGCCGATCATCGAGCGGTGCCCGTCGGCGAGCACCCGGCCGCAGCGCGAGTCGATGACCAGCAGCCGTACCCTGCCGAAGTCGCGGCGGTAGGACCACTGGGCAGCCTTGCCCCCGTCGGCCTCGCGATCGGCTTGGCGGGCGAATTCTCGCAGCACCGACTCCCCGTCCTCGGCCTCGCGGACCCTGCTGTAGGTCTCGTCGGCGGCCAGGGCGGACGGCGACAGGTTGCCCAGGTGCTGGTAGACCCAGTAGGACATCAGGCCGCCGATGATCCGCTCCTCCCACCAGGCGGTGCGCTGCATCTCCAGCCGCCACGAGTGCGAGGTGTTCCAGTCGTCGCGCACGTCGTGGTCGTCGAAGATCATCGAGCTGGGCACGTTGGCCAGCAGCCACCGCACGTCGGGGTCGGACCAGGATTCGTGGTAGAGGCGCGTGTACTCCTCGAAGTCGGCCACCTGGTCGTACGGCGGGGCACCGATGTCGCGCCGGCCCGCGATGAAGCGCCTGGTCTCGGCCGACGTCTCGTCTGCGTAGACCTGGTCACCGACGAGCGCGACGGCGTCGGGCCACGTGCGTTCGGGGGCGTCTTTCATGCGGATCGCGAATGCGTCGAGGGCGTCGAAGTCGTAGTGGTCGTCGCCGTGGACCGCCCGCGACGTGGCGTACCGGCAGGACCCGAACACCAGCCGGAATGCCGCCTCCGGGTCGACGGTGCGGATCCGGCTCGGCGGGAATCGCGACCTCGGTGGCGGCCAGGCCACTTCGCCGTCGACCAGGACCTGGTACGGGTGGGAGGCACCGGGCTGCAGCCCGTCGATGCAGACCAGCGCGTAGTGGTGGCCCGCGACGCAGAAGGTCGGGGACGAGGCGCTGGGTCCGTCCGTGCGTACCTCCACCGTCGCGCCGCCCCGGGTCTCGACCCAGACGGTCGCGCTGTCGGTGCCGACGTGGCGCAGGATGGGACCGAGCACGAGAGGCATCACTCCCCCTTCCTACCCCGTGGAGGTCGTTTCGGTACCGGGAACTAGGGACCCTCGTCGGCCCGGAGTGCGACCAGCCGGTCGTGCAGTGCGGCGTGCAGCAGCCGCGGCGCCGCGAGCACCAGATCAGCGCCGGCTGGCAAGCCGCGCAGGCCGGTGACGAGCAGGCCTGCCTCGGCAGCGATCAGGCCACCAGCGGCGAGATCCCAGGGCGCCAGGCCCCGTTCGAAGTATGCGTCGACCCGGCCGGCAGCCACCGAGCACAGGTCCAGGCTGGCCGCGCCGAACCGCCTGATGTCGCGGATCTCCGGCAGCAAGGCGCCCACGACGGCCGCCTGGGCGCGGCGCCGGTCCGCGTCGTAGCCGAACCCCGTCGCCACCAGGGCCTGGTCCAAGCTGGTGACGGTCGAACCGGCCAGGAGCCGATCGCCCAGCCTGGCTCCCTCACCTCGAACGGCGGTCCACAGTTCTTTGGTGACCGGGTTGTAGACGGCCCCCACCGCCACCGAGCCGTCCACCTCGGCCGCGAGGGACACGGCGTAGGCGGGCAGATCGTAGAGATAGTTGACAGTCCCGTCGATCGGGTCGAGCACCCAGCGCACCCCGGTGCTGCCGACGCTCTCTCCGCCCTCCTCGCCGAGGACGCCGTCGCCCGGCCGCAGCCGGTGCAGCGCGTCAACGACCAGCTGCTCCGCCGCCCTGTCCATTTCGGTAACGACGTCGGTGGGTGTCGACTTTGTGCTGACGTGGTCGCCGGCCGATGCGCGCCCCGCCGCAATCAGCGATCCGGCCCGCCGCACCAATTCGACAGCTAGCGGTAGTAGGGCGGCAGTCACCCTGGCAGCGTAGATTCCCTGCATGGCCACGCCGACATCGCCGGAGAACCGGGCCCTGGGGATCGACATTGGCGGCACCGGCATCAAGGGTGCTGTGGTCGATCTCGACACCGGGCAACTGGTCACCGAGCGGCACCGCGTGCCCACCCCGGTTCCCTCCACCCCGCACAACGTCTCCGGGGTGATCCACGAAATGGCCCAGTTGTTCGGGTGGCGCGGCCCGATCGGAGCGGCCTTCCCGGCCGTCATCCGTGCGGGCGTCGCATTGTCCGCCGCCAATGTCGACCCCAGCTGGATCGGCACCGACGTCGACGCAGTGTTCACCGAGGCGACCAGCTGCCCGGTGACGGTGATGAACGATGCCGACGCCGCCGGGGTGGCCGAGGTGCGCGCCGGCGCCGGCATGGGCGTCGGCGGTGTCGTGCTGCTCCTGACCCTCGGCACCGGAATCGGCAGCGCGCTGTTCCTCGACGGCCGCCTCCTGCCGAACAGCGAGCTGGGCCACCTCCAGCTGGACGGGCTCGACGCCGAGAAGAGCGCCGCCGCGTCGGCCCGCGAGCGGGAAGACCTCACCTGGAAGCAGTGGGCCGGCCGCCTGCAGCACTACCTCGAACACCTCGAGCGGGTACTCGCCCCCGACCTGTTCATCCTGGGCGGGGGGGTCAGCAAGAACCCCGACAAGTGGCTGCCACACGTCAAGGTGGGCACAGCGGTCGCCGTGGCGACGCTGCGCAACAATGCAGGCATCGTGGGGGCCGCGATGATGGCCCACGACGCCGCCGTCGGCCCGGCTTCGCGCTAGCCGGCGCCCGCGAGTCACCAGATCGGCACATCAGAGCTAGACTGGTGTTCCGGTCCCAAGTACGGGTCCACCACAGCGCACCGAACGGTCCCGCCGGGCAACTCCCCTCGGCGGTCGCTCCACGGAGAAGCCCAGCTCGTGAGAGGTCGTACGTGACATCCGCTGATTCGACGTCCGCATGCCCCACCCCGAGTGCCGGAGGGAAGACAACTCCACGCAAACGCACCGTCGCCGCCCGTTCGGCAGGCACCGCCAAGACCAGCCCTGAGCCCACGAGCGCACCCCCGGCGTCGCCCGGGCCGCGCAAGGCCGTCAAGGCGACGGCCAGGCTCAAGAGTGCGCCGAAGAAGCCTTTACCGGGCCTTGCGGCACCGACGACGGGACCCACCGCCGGCAAGGAAGGGCTGACGCTGGACGAGCCAGTCGTCCTCACCGCCTCCGACGAGGAGGAGGAGGTTGCTGCCGGCGCCGAGTTCACCTGGGACGAGGAGGACGAGGAGTCCGAGGCGCTGCGGCAGGCACGCAAGGACGCGGAGCTCACCGCCTCCGCCGACTCCGTCCGCGCCTACCTCAAGCAGATCGGCAAGGTCGCGCTGCTCAATGCCGAGCAGGAGGTCGACCTGGCCAAGCGCATCGAGGCCGGGCTGTATGCCTCCGAACGGCTCAAGCAGTCCGAGGACGGCGGGCAGAAGGTCTCGCCGACGTTGCGCCGTGACCTCAACTGGATCGTGCGCGACGGGGAGCGGGCCAAGAACCACCTGCTCGAGGCCAACCTGCGCCTTGTCGTGTCGCTGGCCAAGCGCTACACCGGCCGCGGCATGGCCTTCCTCGACCTGATCCAGGAGGGCAACCTCGGCCTCATCCGGGCAGTGGAGAAGTTCGACTACACCAAGGGCTACAAGTTCTCCACCTACGCGACCTGGTGGATCCGACAGGCCATCACCCGGGCCATGGCCGACCAGGCCCGCACCATCCGCATCCCCGTGCACATGGTCGAGGTGATCAACAAGCTCGGCCGGATCCAGCGGGAGCTGCTCCAGGACCTAGGCCGTGAGCCGACCCCCGAGGAACTCGCCAAGGAGATGGACATCACCCCGGAGAAGGTGCTCGAGATCCAGCAGTACGCCCGCGAGCCGATCTCGCTGGATCAGACCATCGGCGACGAGGGTGACAGCCAGCTCGGCGACTTCATCGAGGACAGCGAGGCCGTGGTGGCCGTCGACGCCGTCAGTTTCACCCTCCTGCAGGACCAGCTCACCTCAGTGCTGCAGACGCTCTCCGAGCGCGAAGCCGGTGTCGTCCGGCTGCGCTTCGGGCTGACCGACGGCCAGCCCCGCACGCTCGACGAGATCGGCCAGGTCTACGGCGTGACGCGGGAGCGGATCCGCCAGATCGAGTCCAAGACCATGTCGAAGCTTCGCCATCCCTCACGTTCGCAGGTCCTGCGCGACTACCTGGATTAGCCGGCTCGGCAGCCCGGGACACTGCAGAACTGGCGTGTCTGCGCCGATGCGACAGGCATGGCAGGTGAGTTTCACTGGCAGCGAAAGCGCGGTGCGGCGTTACCGGCGCGCAACACGGGCATGACACGCTGAGTTCAGGGAACGCCAGAGCGTCCCACGCTGTTGAGAAGAAGTAGGCATGTAGCCAGTCCGACCAGAGCAGAGAGGACGTCGGTTGACACCCACCCTGACACCATCGGACACCGAGCTCACCGCCGCAGACCGCTGCGACCGTTGCAGTGCGCAGGCCCGCGTCCGCGCCATCATGCCCGGGGGCAGCGACCTGATATTTTGCAGCCATCACGCCAAGCAGTACGAAGCCAGCCTTCTCAAGGTCGGCGTACGCATCATCGAGTCATCAGCGTCTGCGGCAGGGAGCAGCACCCACTGAGGCGCCGCTGCGGCGCCGGCAGATAGCTGCTCCGGACCCCGGCGAGCCGGGCACGTCCTGGCTCCTCCGGGACGCACCGCCCGTACGGTGATGGGGTGACGAGCAAGGCCGTGACGGCGGTCCCGGTGCAAGACGCCGGCCTGCGCGGCGGCAAGCCCTGGCGAATGGCGATCGAGACGGTCAGCCGCGCCTGGCACGACCGGATCCTCGGCCTGTCGGCCGAGGCGGCGTTCTGGCAGTTGCTCTCAGTCCCGCCGTTGGTCTTGGCCTTGCTCGGCGGCCTGGGTTACTTCGGTGGGCTGCTCGGGCCGGACACGGTCAACCGGATAGAGCGGCGCATCCTCGCACTGGCCAGCGGTGTGGCAGCCCCGGAGGTCGTCGACACGGTCATCCGCAACACGCTGGACGAGGTGCTGCAGCGCGGCCGGGCCGACATCGTGAGCATCGGGTTCATCATCAGCCTGTGGGCCGGCTCCTCGGCGATGGCGACCTTCGTCAACACCATCACGATCGCCTACGGCATGCGTGACCTGCGGGGGGCCGTGCGCAGCCGGTTACTGGCGCTGTGGCTCTATCTCGTCTCGATCGCCGTGCTGTCTGTCCTGCTGCCGTTGCTGGTGATCGGCCCGACCGAGTTGCGCCGCATCACACCGACGGCGTGGCGGCACGCCGCCGATGACGCCATCCAGATCGGCTACTGGCCGGTCGTAGGTGGGCTGCTGCTGATGGGCCTCGGCGCGCTCTACCACTACGCCACTCCGGTCAGGCTGCTATGGCGGCGGGCCTTCCCGGGCGCGGCGCTCGCCCTGCTGGTGTTCGTCCTGGGCTCGGCCGGGCTGCGGCTCTACATCCGCGTGGTGGTGGGAAAGGCACTGACCTACGGTGCCCTTGCGGCACCCATCGCAGCGCTGCTCTTCTTCTACGTGCTCGCGCTCGCCGTACTCATCGGTGCCGAGCTCAACGCGACTCTAGAGCGGTTGTGGCCGCGCGGGCCCAAGGCGACGCAGATGGCCCGCATCCGCTCGCGGCTGGCCAACGGTGCCGACGAGCCGCCTGGCTCAGGTCGGTAGCGCGTCGTAGATCTCTTTGCACCGGTGGCAGACCGGTGCGCCGGGCTTGGCCGCCCGGGTGACGGGGAACGTCTCGCCGCACAGGGCGACGACCCGCGTGCCCAGGACGGCGCTCTCGGCGATCTTGTTCTTGCGCACGTAGTGGAAGAACTCCTCGCCGGTGCCATCCTTCGTCGCGTCGGGACGGACCTGCGTTTCTGTCGCCATGCCCCGAATGATGCCACCCGACGGTGACATCTGTACGGTCTGCTGCCGTGGCCGAAAACCCGCTGGTGGTCGCCGACGAGGTCGCCGATGCGCTCTCCGGCGGGCGAGCGGTGGTTGCCCTGGAGAGCACCCTCATCTGCCACGGACTGCCTCCGGAGCAGGGTCTGCCGGTCGCCCGCCAGATCGAGCAGACGGTGCGCGCGCACGGCGCGGTCCCCGCGACGATCGGCGTGCTCGACGGCCGCCTGGTCATCGGGCTGTCCGACGAACAGATCCAACGGCTCGTCGCCGCCCACCCGGTCGCCAAGCTGGCGCTGCGCGACGTGGCAGTGGCCGTCGCACTGCGCCGGGACGGGGCCACCACGGTGGCCAGCACGGCGGCGGCCGCCGCCGAGGCCGGCATCGGCGTCTTCGCAACCGGCGGGCTGGGCGGTGTCCACCGCGGCGCGCGTGACTCGTGGGACGAGTCGGCAGACCTCGCCGTCCTGGGCCGGACCGAGATCACCGTCGTCTGCGCCGGGATCAAGTCCATCCTCGCCGTGCCCGCCACGCTCGAACGCCTCGAATCCCTCTCCGTCGCGGTGCTCGGTTACGGCAGCGACACCGTCGCCGGCTTCTACCAGTCCGACTCGGGCCACCCGGCGCCCTGGCGGGTCGACTCACCGCAGGAGGTCGCCGCGGTCATGCATGCCCGCAGGCTGCTCGGCCTGCCTCCGGCGGCGGTGGTTGTCGCGCTGCCGCTTCCCGAGGACGAGCAGTTGCCCCCCGCCCTGCACGAGCGGGTGCTGGCCGACGCGCTGCGGGCCGCCCACCGGGCCGGCATAGGTGGCAAGGAGGTCACGCCGTACCTGCTGGAACACTTCCACCGGGAGACCGGCGGGGTCAGCGTGACGGTCAACGTGTCGATCATCCGGCGCAATGCAGCGCTCGGTGCCGACATCGCCGTCGCGGCGGCCGCCCGGTGAGCCGGGTGGTGGTGGTCGGCGACCTGGTCACCGACGTGCTTGTGCGGACCGATGACCTGATCGCACCCGGCAGCGACACGAGGGCGGCCATCGTCGCCCGCGGCGGAGGTGCCGGTGCCAACACGGCCTGCTGGCTCGCCGACTGCGGCGTCGACACCGCACTCGTCGCGCGGGTGGGCGGCGACGAGATCGGCCGGGCCCGGACGCTGGAGTTGCTGGGCTACGGCGTCGAGGCGGCGGTCACGGTCGACCACGAGGCGGTCACCGGCACCATCGTGGTGCTGGTGGGAGCCGGCGGCGAGCGCACCATGCTGACCGATCGCGGGGCCAACCTGCGCCTGTGCCCGGAGGACCTCGACCCCCGGCTCTTCGTGCCCGGCACCCACCTGCACCTGTCCGGCTATGTGCTGCTCGACGAGCAGTCCCGAGCCGCCGGGCTGCACGCCCTGCATGCGGCCCGGGCCGCCGGGATGACCGTTTCGGTCGACGCCGCGTCGGCTGCTCCCCTGGCGCGGGTCGGCGCGGAGGCGTTCCTGTCCTGGACGTACGGAGTCGCCCTGCTGATGGCCAACGGGGAGGAGGCTGCGGCGCTGGCCGGCACCGACGATGCGGCGGCTGCCGCCGAGCGGTTGTCGGGGTGGTACGACGCGACGGTGATCAAGGCCGGCGCGCAGGGGGCGTTCTGGTACGGCCGCGGGCGCCTGCACCAGTGCCCGGCCGAGCCGGCCACGGCCGTGGACACCACCGGCGCCGGTGATGCCTTCGCCGCCGGACTGCTCGCCGATTGGCTCGAGACCGGCGCCACGCCGGACACGGCGCTGGCCGCCGGCGCGGCCGCGGCGGCACGGGCGGTCACCCTCAGCGGGGGCCGGCCTACTGGTCGATGACGCGGCCGGAAGGCCCCTCGATGGTCCGCTCTGCCGGCGGCGCGGGCGTCAGGTGGGCCAGCCGGCTCGCCTTGCGTGGCGGGCGGTCGTTGGCGATCAGCACTGCCATCCAGGGCAACACCACCATGCCCACGATGCAGATCGGGATCACCCACGCGACCTTGAGCGAGTAGGCCACCGCGGCGGTCAGGAGGCAGACCAGCCGCAGCCCCATCATCACCAGGTAGCGGGTCTGCCGGGTGTGCAACTGCTCGGCCTGGCTCGGCTCGGCCCCGGTGATCACCAGGACGGGCTCGTGACGGTCACTGCGCTTGCTCACACCCAATAGTCGCACTGCCGGGGCCACAGCGGAGGGCTCAGGTACCGCGAGCTGCTTTCTTGGCCGAACGCTTGTGCTCGCGGACCTCGGCCAGCGACTCCGGCCCGGTGACATCGGCCACCGAGCGGCGGCTGCCCTCCTGACCGTAGTCGCCGGCCGCCGCCCGCCAGCCTTCCGGGCGCACGCCCATCTGCTTGCCCAGCAGGGCGAGGAAGATCCGCGCCTTCTGGCTGCCGAAACCCGGCAGGGACTCGAGGCGCGCCAACAGTTGCGCGCCGCTGCTGGCGCCGGTCCAGACGGCCGCCGCGTCGCCGCCGTACTCCTCGACGATCTGCCGGCTCATCGCCTGGACGCGGGCAGCCATCGACCCGGGAAAGCGGTGCAGGGCGGGCGGTCCGGTGAAGATGCGCACGAGCTCGTCGGGGTCGGCCTCGGCCAAGATCCCGGCGTCGAGCCGCTGCACGCGCAACCGCTGGGCCAGCAGATACGGCGAGCCGAAGGCGCGCTCCATCGGGAACTGCTGGTCGAGCTGCATTCCGACGAGCAGCGCCAGCGGGTCTGCGGCCAGGAAGGCGTCGGCCGCCTCGATCTGGGCCAGATGCAACGTCATGGACGCGAGGGTATGCCCACGATTCCCTCACACGCTCCTCACAGCCGATCTGGGAATCTTGCGGTCCCCGGCGCGTTGTACCGGGTGCACCGTTGTTCCACCGGGAGGAGACCCCCGTGACCGCACCTATGACCGAAACCACCGTGCCCGACCTCGATGAGGCGCTCGATGACAGCCGCGGAATCTCCGCGGACCTCGTCCGCGCCTACCTCAACGGGATCGGCCGTACCAAGCTGCTCAACGCCGAGCAGGAGGTCGACCTGGCCAAGCGCATCGAGGCCGGCCTCTACGCCGAGGACATGCTGGCCCGCGGGCGCAGCGGTGAGGCACGCCTGAGCGCCGCACGCAAGCGCGACCTGGCGAGCATCTCCGCCGACGGCCGCGACGCCAAGAACCACCTGCTCGAGGCCAACCTGCGCCTTGTCGTGTCGCTGGCCAAGCGCTACACCGGCCGCGGCATGGCCTTCCTCGACCTGATCCAGGAGGGCAACCTCGGCCTCATCCGGGCAGTGGAGAAGTTCGACTACACCAAGGGCTACAAGTTCTCCACCTACGCGACCTGGTGGATCCGACAGGCCATCACCCGGGCCATGGCCGACCAGGCCCGCACTATCCGGCTTCCGGTGCACCTGGTCGAGCAGATCAACAAGATGGTCCGCCTGCGCCGTGACCTGTCGGTGACCCTGGGCCGCGAGCCGACGTCGAAGGAATTGGCGGTGGAGCTCGACCTGACCCCCGAGCGGGTCGAGGAGTTGCAGACCTACGACCGCGACCCGGTCAGCCTCGACCTGACCGTCGGCGAGGACGGCGAGTCTCGCTTCGGCGACTTCATCGAGGACACCGACGCGCCGGTTGCCAGCGATGCAGTGAGCTTCGGCTTCCTCCAGGACGAGCTCGACAAGGTCCTGCATACCCTGGAGGAGCGGGAGCGGCGGGTCGTGGAGATGCGCTACGGCCTGACTGACGGCAAGCCCCGCACCCTCGACGAGATCGGCCGGGAGTTCGGCCTGTCCCGCGAACGGATCCGCCAGATCGAGAAGACCACGATGGCCAAGCTGCGGCACCCCTCGCGGGCCGACGCCCTGCGCGAGTACGTCAGCTAGACCTCAGAAGTAGTCCAGCAGCGCCGGCGGCGGCCCGGCTGTCGCCGCCCGCACGAACCCGTCGTGCCGGGCCGGGCCGGCCACCAGGCCGGCCCGGCGCAAAACCGTCGGGTCGGCCGCACCGGCGTAGACCATCGCCAGGCCGCGGGGGCCCAGGCGCACCTCGCCCGTCCCGCCCGCTTCGAGCCGGCCATGGCCGCCCTCCAGCACGAGCCGGTGCGGCCCGGTATTCCATGGGCACGTGTCGTCCTCGATGAGGAGATCGACGCTGCCCTCGACGTCCTCCGGCCACCCACGGGCTGCCACCGCCCCAGGTGCATCGAGCACCCGGAGCATCCACGGCTGTCGAGAGTGCGCAATGGCCCCCCCGAACGGCGCCAGCAGGACCGCCGGGTCGGGTTGCGGTAGCCGCAGGTGCAACGTAGGGGCGACGCTGGCCCAGGTCCCGAGCATCGCCAGCAGGGCCGTCGTGGCCGGCCCGCTGAGCCCGATCAAGTCGTCGACCGAGAGCCGGCCGGCCGCGTCGTACCCCGGGCCGCGGTCCCAGCTCGCGTAGCCCTCGATCTCGCCGTCGGCCTCGGCAATTGTGATCCCGTCGTGTCCGGCCAGCACAGCGTCGGCAGTGGTGTCGAAGTTCGACCCCGATCGCTCCATCAGACCGCTGCCCGAACGGGCCACCGTACGGTAGAGCTCGAGCAGCGCCGGCACGTCCCGCGCCTCCGCCGGGCGCAGCACGACGTCCGGAGGATGGCGGAGGGTGCTGAGGGCTGATGTTGACAGCGCGGTCCACACCAAGGAGCCGACCTCCTCGTAACCGAGCCGGCGGTAGAAGCCGTGGGTGGTCGGGAACAGGGTGCTGATCACCGCGCCGCGGTCCCGGGCCGCCTCGAGCAGGGCGGTGAGAACCCGACGGGCCAGGCCGGTCCCCCGCGCCTCGGCAGCCGCGGCGACCCCGGCGACACCGCTGGCCGACACCAGCCTTCCGCCGAACCAGTGGCCCTGCTCCCGGTCAACCGCCCTGGCGACCAGGCGTCCCGCTGCGTCGAACGCGCCGTAGCTCTGCCAACCCGGACGGAGTTCGAGCATCGCAGGGGGTGGCTGCCGAGGACCGCCGAAGGCAATGCGCCCCAACTCCCATGAGGCGGAAAGATCCTCGACACTGAGCAACCGGACGTCGTGTGCCATGCGGCCATCCTGCCGTGCCACGCGCGGACGGTTTGCAGTCAGCCCCGGGCGTGCGCGAGGAACTCCGTCCGGCTGCGCCGGTTGTCGCGCAGCGCTCCGCGCATCGCGCAGGTGACTGTGGTCGCGCCGCGCGCCCTCGCCGCGCGCCCTCGCCGCGCAGTGTCATGCAGGAGTGCTCCCCGACGGTGACTACCCCCACCCCCGCGGCCGCAACTCCCCCTCGAGCCAGTCGGCGATGTGGACGGTCAGCCGCTCGTGCACCTGCGGGCGCCGGGCTAAGAGGTCGACCACCCCGGCCAGTTGAGCAGTCCGAGCAGGCGCTCCCGGCCAGGTAGCCCACGGTTGCCGAGCCCGTGAACGGCAGCATGTGATGCTCGCAGACGGAGAAGAGGGGAATGCTGCGGGCCACCACCATCTCGTCGTACCTCTCGGCATCGGCAATGGTGGTGGGTACGAGGTCCCAGGCAGTCAGCAACTCCGGGTAGCCACGCACCATGCGACCCGGTGTCCCGCGCCAGCACTGGATCGGACAGGTCGAGCCCGAGGGCCGACAGCAGCGCTGCCGCCGCCTGCCCTGCCGACTCGAGGTCGATGCCGGGTCGGTCAGCCAGCCGCAGGCGCGGACGGGTCACGTGTGCTCCCCGTGCATGACGTCGCTCTCGCTCTTGTGCCAGGCCGGGTGGTCTCCAGCCGTCTCGACGTTGAACCCGTACTCGTAGACCAGTGAGCCGCCGATCGACGCGCCCAGGCTGACCAGCACCGCTACGACTACCGACAGGACGACACCCAGCGGGGGGGTGGACGCGTGGTCGGACCAGATTAGGAGCCGCAATCCGAGGAGGACCAGAACCAGCACCGTGACGGCGATCATCGTGATCGCATGGGCGTTGATCGTCCGGCGCGCCTGGGTGCCCGGTTCGCTGGAGCGGTGCCAGTCGGCCCAACCGGTCAATGCTGTCAGCAGCGACACGGCAGCCCCGCCGAGCAACGTCCACGTACCTGCCACGAACAGCTGCCGACCGGCGAGAGGGTGGGAGCCGTGGAGCAGCAGGGACAGCACGTCGAAGGCCGCGACGAACAGGTAGGCGGTCACCGGCACATCGGTCAGCGGGGGGTGGAGTGGCTTGCCGGCGAAGCCGCGCAGACCGTTGTTCTTGCGCCCGGCAAAGCTCAGGGACGGCCGGAACGAGAAACGACGCATGTGTCCTCCGGTTGACGTGGCCGCTGCCGGCAGGATTCTAAGAACAGCGTATGTTAGTTGTAGAGCGTAAGGAGGGCGGTGTCAATGGGCACGGACCGAGACCCGTCGCAGGCGGACTGGGCCGAGATCAACATGCTGGGCGAGCCCACCCGCCGTCACATCTACCGGGCCGTCCTGTCCGCCCGGCGGCCGTTGACCCGGGACGAGGCGTCCGCCGCCACCGGCGTCAGCCGCCGCCTTGCCGCCTTCCACCTCGATCAGCTTGCCCAGGCCGGGCTGCTGGCCGTCGACTTCGCCCGACCTGCCGGACGCAGCGGGCCCGGCGCCGGTCGCCCGGCCAAGCGTTACGTAGCGAGGTCAGGAGACGTGGCGGTCAGCCTGCCGGTGCGCCGCTACGACCTGGCTGCCCGCCTGCTGGCACAGGGCATCTATGAGTCGGGGCCCGAAGGGCCGGCCCAGGCCGCAGGGAGCGCGGCGGCCGAGGAGGGTCGCCGGATCGGTGCGGCCGGGCGGATCCCCGGACACCGGCGATCCGGCGGGCGGCTCAGCCGTTCGGCGACGCTGGCGCAGGCTGAGGCCGCGCTGCACGATCTCGGCTACGAGCCGGCCCGCCAACCCGGTGGCCTGCGACTGGGCAACTGCCCGTTCCGTGCCGTCGTGGACGCCGCGCCGGAGTTGGTCTGCGGCATGAACCACCGCTTCGTCGGCGGCCTGCTGGCCGGCCTGGCAGGCGACGCCGGTGTGACTGCGGAACTGCAGCCCGCTCCGCCGGACTGCTGTGTGCGGGTGGTGTCCTCCCGCTAGTTCTCGCCCAGCCCGAGAAGGGGGAAGACCGCCGCGCGGGTTGCCCCGATGCTGCGGTCCGCCGCGTCGCCGTCGTCACCGGCCGACCAGGGCTGCCACTGCGCGGCGGCACCGTCGGTCATGGTCGACGGCGGTACG
The DNA here is from genome assembly GCA_040003795.1 of Pseudonocardiales bacterium. GTDB lineage: Bacteria > Actinomycetota > Actinomycetes > Mycobacteriales > QHCA01 > QHCA01. The sequence continues at coordinate 27,067 of JBDUBV010000011.1, forward strand.
GAGCGCGGCCGCCGGCTGCGGGCCAGCTCGCGCCAACTGTCCGGTGTCAGCGTCGCCGGCGCGAGCGGCTCGCCGGTCACCTCGGCGAGCAGGTGGCTCCAAGCCCGGGGAACCACCTCGACCAGCCCGTATCCCCCGCCACCGGTGACCACCCATCGCCCGTCGCAGAGCTCGTGGGCCAGCCGGTGCATGGCCACGTAGGACACGCGCTGGCCGTCGACGGAGAGGGTCAGGTTGGCCAGCGGGTCCACGGCATGTGAGTCGCATCCGCACTGGCTCACCAGGACCTGCGGGCCGAAGGCGCGCAGGACCTGCGGCACCACGGCGTGGAAGGCCCGCAACCAGCCGGCGTCGCCGGTGCCGGCCGGCAGGGCCACGTTGACAGCCGTGCCCTCCGCTCCCGGGCCACCCGTTTCGGTCGGGAACCCGGTGCCCGGGAACAGGGTGTAGGGCGACTCGTGCAGCGAGACGGTCAGCACCCTGGGGTCATCCCAGAAGGCCGCCTGCACGCCGTCGCCGTGGTGCACGTCAACGTCGACATAGGCGACCCGCTGCGCCCCCAGTTGCAGCATCCGCTGGATGGCGACGGCCGGGTCGTTGTATACGCAGAACCCCGAGGCGTGGTCGCGCATGGCGTGGTGCAGGCCGCCGGCGATGTTGACGCCGTGCTGGGCGTGCCCGCGCCACACCTGTTCGGCGCACAGGACCGTCCCGCCTGTGACGAGGGCGGAGGCTTCGTGCATCGCGTCGAAGACGGGGTTGTCTGCCGTGTTGAGCCCGAAACCCTGGAAGTGCCGATCCCGCGGGGCGGCCTTGACCGCCTCGATATAGCGGCGATCGTGTATGAGTTCGAGCGTGGCGTCGTCGGCCCGCGGTGGCCTCGACAGTGTCACTCCGGGACGGTCGAGGACGCCGAGGGAACGCGCGAGGGCCATCGTGAGCTCGACCCGCACGGGGTCCAGGGGATGGTCACCGAGGTCGTATCCCAGGAACCCCTCGTCCCAGGCCAGCACCGTCGAGTCGCTCACGGCCGCTCCCCTGTCGCTACCGGCCGGCCGCCGCCCTCGACCCACTCGCTCCACGAGCCGGGATACAGGCTGGCCGGGATGCCGGCCACGGCCAGCGCCAGGACTTGCTGGGCGGCGACGATCCCGGACCCGCAGTATGCCGCCACCGGGCCCGACCCGTCGGCGCCGTGGCGGGCAAAGCGATCCCGCAGGTCCGCCGGCGGCCGCATCCAGCCGGCGTCGGTCAGGTTCCCGGCGGCCGGGACGTTGACGGCGCCAGGGATGTGACCGGCGACCGCGTCGATCGGCTCGACCTCGCCGCGATAGCGCGGTGCGGCGCGCGCGTCGAGCAGAACGCCTGAGCCGGCCAGCGCGGCGGCCCCTTCGGCGTCGAGGACGGGCATTCCCCCGGGCCGCACAACCACGTCGCCGGGCCCTGGCGCCGGCACGTCCGAGGTGACGCCGTGGCCGGCCTCGCCCCACGCCCGGTAGCCGCCGTCGAGCACCCGGACATCGGCGATGCCGGCCCAGCGCAGCACCCACCAGGCCCGGGCCGCAGCGGCCATGTCCGCCCCGTCATAGGCCACGACCCGGGATCTCTCGCGGACGCCCCAGCGGCGCAGGGCCGCCTGCAGCCGGCCGGGGTCGGGCAACGGGTGGCGGCCGGCCGGCCCCGCAGCGGCGGCCAGGTCGGCGTCGAGATCGGCGAAGACCGCACCCGGGAGGTGCCCGGCCAGGTAGTCGCCGTAGCAGTCGGCACGAGCCGCCGGTCCACCCAGCCGCCACCGCACGTCCAGCAGGACCGGGGTGGCGGCGGACAGCTCAGCGGCGAGCTCGTCCGGGGTGACGAGCGGGTTCATGGACACAGTCTCCGCCATGCGGTGACCGCTAGCATGGGCGCCGGAGGTAATGGCGCACGTGAGCGATCTAATCGACACCACCGAGATGTACCTCCGCACGATCTTCGAACTCGAAGAGGAGGGCACCGTCCCTCTGCGCGCCCGCATCGCCGAGCGCCTGCACCAGAGCGGCCCCACTGTCAGCCAGACCGTCGCCCGGATGGCCCGCGATGGCCTGCTCACCGTGGAGGGTGACCGGCACCTGGAGCTGACCGAGCCGGGCCGCCACGTCGCGGTGTCGGTGATGCGCAAGCACCGGCTCGCCGAGTTGCTGCTGGTCGAGGTGATCGGCCTGCCGTGGGAAGAAGTCCACGTGGAGGCCTGCCGCTGGGAGCACGTCATGAGCGAGCAGGTGGAGCGGCGGCTGCTCGAACTGCTCGGGCACCCGACCATCTGCCCGCACGGCAACCCGATCCCCGGCTTGGGTGATCTCGGCGAACCCGCGCCGGGAGCCGCGCGGCGGGCGGAGCCGCTGACGACCCTGGAGGCCGCTGCGGCCTCCGGCCGCCAGGTCCTCGTGCGCCGGATCAGCGAACAACTGCAGACCGACACTGACCTGATGCAGCGGCTGAACGCCGGTGGGGTGCGGCCCGGTGCCGTGGTTGCCGTCGAGGCCGACGGTCAGGGGATCCGGGTGCGCTGCGGCGATCTCGCGACCGACCTGTCGCACGGAGTCGCCGCGTTGGTGTTCGTCGCCGAGCGCTGAGGCTCAGCCCGACGCGACCGGCGCCTCCAGGCAACGGCAGCCGGCCGGGCCCACGGTTGCGGCATGACCGGTGCGCCGCGGCAACTGCAGCAGGTCGCCGGACTCGACGATCAGGTCGCC
>JBDUBV010000110.1:0-9318 GCA_040003795.1 Pseudonocardiales bacterium
CAGGGCGTAATAGACCAGCACGCAGAAGTTGGACAGGCCCAGCGCGGCGGGCAGGTGCAGCGTCAGCACCAGGGCCGCCACAGCGACGCCGAGGACCAGCTCGGCTCGATGGGGCACAGCGAAGCGGGGATGCACGGCAGCCAGGACCCTGGGCAGGTCGCCCTCCCGGGCCATGGCGAGGGTGGTGCGCCCGATGCCGGCCATCAGCGCCAGCAGCGCACCGAGGCTGCCCAGAGCCACGCCAAGGGCCAGCACCCAGTGCAGCTGCGGATGTCCCGCTGCGTCCAGGGCAACGCGCAGCGGACTGACCGTACGGCCGAGATCTGCCGGGGACACCGCGTGCAGCAGGGTGAGCGCGACCAGCAGATAGACGGCCAGGGCGATGGCGAGGGCCGCCTGGATGGCACGCGGGATGGACCGGCTCGGGTCACGTACCTCCTCGCCCAAGGTGGCGATGCGGGCGTAGCCGGCGAATGCGAAGAACAGGATCGCGGCGGCCTGCAGCAGGCCGTGCGCGCTGATCCGCGTCGCGTCGGAATGGGTGTCGGGCAGGTGGGCCGACCAGATCGCGCCGGCGAAGACCAGCAGCACCGCCACGGTGCCGGCCAGCAGGATCCGCGTGGCCAGCGCCGTCCGGGTGATGCCCCGGTAATTCAGGCAGGTGACCCCGGCCACGGCGGCGAGTGCAAGGCCGTCCCGCAGTGGCCGCGGCCCGGGCACGGTGTAGCGGGCGAACGCCTGCGCCATCACCGCACAGGAAGCCGTCTTGCCGGCGACGAACGCCCACCCGGCGACGAATCCCCAGGCGCGGCCCAGACGCTCGCCGGCGTAGACGTAGGTGCCGCCGGCCCGCGGATAGACCGCGGCGAGCTGGGCCGACGCCGTGGCATTGCAGTAGGCGATGAACGCCGCGACGACGAGCGCGATCAGCAGGGCGCTACCGGCAGCCGCCGCTGCGGGCGACCAGGCGACGAAGACGCCGGCACCGACCATCGACCCGACTCCGATAAGGGTCGCGTCGACAATGCCCAGTTGCCGATTGAGTGCCGGCTGGGCCGCTCTAGTGGCCATGGCCGCGACGGAGCGGTCCGGCCGCGCGCAGGCTAGCCCCGATGGCGGCCTTGGCCGCGGCGATCGCCTCGCCACTTGCCTCGGGAAGGACCCCCTCCCACAGCGGCAACATCATCCCCTGCGCCTGGATCATCCCGAGCGGTCGCGGGAGAAACCACACGTGGAAGTGTGCGCCGCCGTCCCCCCAGCGGTACAGGTGAGTCCGCGCCATGTTGGGCAGCGCCTGCAGTGCCCGGTCGATGCGCGCGGTCAGGACCCCGAAGTCCGCGGCGAGGGCGTCGTCGAGGTCGGAGAAGGAGTCGGCATGCGTGCGGGTGCTCAGCCAGACCGCCCCCGGCAGGCTGGTCCCCGTGCCGTGGTTGAGCAGCCAGTGCTCGTCGGACCAGATGGTGAACTCGCTCTCGTCCCCCGGGCAGACCGGGCAGGGCCCGCCGCCCGGCTCACCCTTCCTCGGCGGTTCGGGCGTGACCGGCTCGGCCAGCGGGCGGGGGGTCAACGGCCCGGCGTACGGGAGTTCCACGACGATCTCCTCCTTGGTCAGGTGGCCAGCGCGGAGAAGGCGAACCACTGCTCGTTGGACGCGACCTGCACCGTGCTGTCACTCAAGCCGGCAGTCGCGAGCCGGTCGGCCAAGGTGAGCGGATCGACCGGCGTGAAGGTGTCACCCTCGTGAAAGGCCCGCAAGCCAGGGTGGGCGACGCTGTCGGAGCCGGCGAATACCCCGCCGGGTCGCAGCACGCGGCGTGTCTCGGCGAAGAGCGCGTCCTGGGCGGTGGGCGTGTGCACGTGGTGCAGCATCGTGAAGCAGAAGACGGCAGTGAACGTCGAGTCGCCGAAGGGCAGTGCCTCGCCCGAGCCGTCGACCACATCGACGTCGGGAAAGCGCTCGCGCAGGTCGGCGGCCAACTCGGGATCGATCTCCACAGCGGTGAGCCGGCTGCCCAGGGCCCGCAGCCGGGCGGTTGCCGCGCCATAACCCGGGCCGATCTCCAGGATCTCCCCGGTGGCGCGGGCCTGGCGGGCCCGACCGCATGCCGCGAGCGCCGCCGGTAGTACGTCGGCGGCGATGAAAGCTGCCCACGGTGGCGAACTGCAGAGGTCCGCGTGTCCCTGGTTCATGGCGCACCTCCGGCTCCCCGCTGGCGCTGAGCATTCTCTGGTGCGAGAGTGAATCATAGATGTTGCATATTTGGCAAGTGCACGCTGCGCGACTCTCAGCGGGGAGCGAGGCCCTCCATGACCAGGCGCAGCACCCGGTCCCTGGCGCGCTGCGCCGTCCACTCGTGACGGCCGCGCAGATGGGTGTAGGTCCAGGCCACGCCGTTGAACGCCAACTCCGCGATCTCCACCGCGTCACCCGCGGCGTTCAGGGAGCCGTCGGCCTGACCGTCCCGAACGAACCGGTAATAGGGCTCGAGGTAGTCGATCGGCCGGCGCGCGGGACCGTCCTGATGGAAGACGGTGTCGGAGGCCAGCACGAGCGACAGGTGCCGATCGATGACGTCGCAGAGGGCCGCCAGGGCGCCCTCGAGGCGGGCTCGGCCACTGAGGTCGGAGTTGAGCACCGGCCACAGTGACAGCCGGAAGTCGTCGGCCATCTCGTCGAGCAGGGCAGCCAGCAGGTTGTCGAGAGTCACGCCCTGCCGCCAGATCGTGGACCGCGAGCGGCCGGCCCGCTTCGCCACGCTCTCCAGCGTGATGCCATCCCAGCCGGACTCCCCCAGAGCCGAGATCGTGGCCTTGAGCAATTGCGGATCGGGCCGCGCCTCATCCATGCCTGCGACTCTAGTCTGCCCAGTTTGCAACGGCTGCGTTCCACACCGGGGTGCCACTACCGATGTCTGATGGCGGCTGGGACCAGGAATGCGCGACAACTGTGGTCTTCGCAAGAACCACTTCGGGAGGAAACACCATGAAGCGCATTGCTCCTTGGGCCGCCGCCTCCGCGATCGATGCCGTGCCCGCCATCATCGGTCTTCGTGGAAACCCGGGCCCCACCCGGCCACTCCGGGCGCTCGGCCCGGCCACCCGCCGCCTCGCCGACACCCAGACGATCCAGCCGATGCACCTGCAGGCTCACGGCAGCGACGACGCCGCCGGGCCGGCCGTCGGCGACGCCGAGCCGTCACGTCGAGCCGGGCGACGACCGTGGCGGGGACCACAACCGCGGTGGCGGGGACGACGACAGCGGTCCGGGCAGCAACAGTGGTCGGGGCGACGACGACGACGCCGGCCACCACTGAGCATGAGAGCGGTGCCGGGGATTCCGATCGCTCAAGATCGCGCCGAAGCGAAAGCTGCTACCCCTCCAGCTCGCGCGCGACTGCGTGCACCATCTCGGCAACCTGGCGGGCCGACTTGCGGTCGGGATAGCGGCCCCGCCGCAGATCCGGCTGCACCTTGACCTCGATGACTTTGATCATGTCCTCGACCAGGCCGTGCAACTCCTCGGCCGGCCGCCGGGCAGCCTCCTGCAGCGAGGGCGGCGCCTGCAGCACGCGCACCGACAGCGCCTGCTCACCCCGCTTGCCGGCCGCGACCCCGAACTCCACCCTGGCGCCCGGCTTGAGTTCGGTGACCCCGGCCGGCAGCGCTCCCTTGTGCACGAACACGTCGCCACCGTCGTCACGGGACAGGAAGCCGAACCCCTTGACGACGTCGAACCATTTGACCTTGCCGGTGGGCACTGTGAACCTCAGAAAAAAGTGGGAAAGAGCGCGGAGCCATCAGGCTACGGGCGACGCGGGAATGCCGCTATGGCAAATCAGCGGGTTGACCGGTGAGCAACTCGTTCATCGAGCCGGATCGGAAACCCCGCGGGTCGACGGCGACCGTGGAGAACCCGCTCACCGCCGCCAGCAGATCAGGGCGGGCAGTCAGGACGCCGACCAGCGCCCGGTCGAGCTCGACCCGGGCGCCCTCCGGGCCCAGGTCGCGGACCCGCAGGTCAAGGACGTCGATCCCCGCCCCGGCAAGGGCGGCCCGCAGCGCCACCTCGGCAGCTTCTACCCGGGCCAGGCGAGCCGGGCTGATCTCGATGCCGTAGGCGACCCGGCTGGACAGACACGCCGCCGCGGGCTTGTCCCACGTGACCAGGCCCCAGGCGCGCGACGCCGCCCGTACGTCGGCCTTGGTCAGCCCGGCATCGCGCAAGGGGGTCACCGCGCCGCGTTCGGCCGCCGCCCTGATGCCGGGCCGGAAGCCGGCCACTGAGTCGTCGGCGTTGGTACCGGTCGCGATGTGCTCCAGACCCAACCGACGGGCGACCGGTCCGAGCACGTCGAGCAGCTCGGCCTTACAGAAGTAGCAACGATCAGCTGCGTTGGCGCGGTATCCGGGTCGGTTCATCTCATCGGTGTCGGGCAGCTCGTGGGCCACCCCGAGCGAGCCGGCGAACCGCCCGGCAGCTTCGGCCTCGGCGGCCGGCAGGCTGGCGGAGATCGCCGTCGCGGCCACCACGCGGGACGGTCCGAGGGCGCGGACGGCGGCGGCGAGCAAAAAGGCGGAGTCCGCACCACCGGAGAACGCGACCAGCACGCTTCCCAGACCGCGCAACTGCCGGTCGAGGGCAGCCAGCCGGCCGGTCAGCTCGGGGTCGAAGGAGCGCACCGGCAGCGCGCGGTCAAGCATTCCGTACGGCCGCCGCGTCCTGCAGGCCGAGGATCTCGATGGCCTCCTCGCGCATCTGGGCCTTGCGCACCTTGCCGGTCACCGTCATCGGGAACTCCTCGACGACGTGGACGTAGCGCGGGATCTTGTAGTGCGCCAACCGGCCAGTGCAGAACTCCCGCACCTGATCCGCGGTCAGCGCACCCACGCCCTCCCGCAGCCGCACCCACGCCATCAGCTCCTCACCGAAGCGGTCGTCGGGTACGCCGATCACCTGCACGTCGGCGATGTCGGGATGGGCGTAAAGGAACTCCTCGACCTCGCGGGGGTAGACGTTCTCCCCACCGCGGATGACCAGATCCTTGATCCGGCCGACGACGTTGAGATAGCCCGCGTCGTCCATCACTGCCAGGTCGCCGGTGTGCATCCACCGTGCCGGGTCGATCGCCTCGGCGGTCCGCTCCGGCTCCTGCCAGTAGCCCAGCATCACAGAGTAGCCGCGGGTGCACAGCTCGCCCGGGCTGCCGCGCGGCAGGGTCCGGCCCGTCTCGGCGTCGATGACCTTGACCTCGACGTGGGGGTGGACCTGGCCGACAGTGGCGACCCGGCGCTCCAGGTCGTCGTCGGCCCGGGTCTGCGTGGACACCGGAGAGGTCTCGGTCATGCCGTAGCAGATGGTCACCTCGGTCATGCCCATGTCGCTGACCACCCGCTTCATCACCTCGACCGGACACGGCGAGCCGGCCATGATTCCCGTACGCAGGGACGACAGGTCGTGTGATCCGAAGCTGGGATCGGCGAGTTCGGCGATGAACATCGTCGGCACGCCGTACAACGAGGTGCATCGCTCGGCGGCGACCGCGCGCAGTGTGGCGGCCGGGTCGAAGCCGGGCGCAGGGATCACCATGCAGGACCCGTGCGAGGTTGCTCCCAGGTTGCCCATCACCATGCCGAAGCAGTGGTAGAAGGGCACCGGGATGCAGATGCGGTCCTCGGGGGTGTAGCCGCACAACTCACCGACGAAGAAGGCGTTGTTCAGGATGTTGTGATGCGAGAGGGTCGCGCCTTTCGGGAAGCCGGTCGTGCCCGACGTGTACTGGATGTTGATCGGGTCATCGGCGCTCAGCCCCGTCTGTGCTTCCTGCAGGCGCTGCGCCGGGACGCCGGCCGCCCGGGTCGGCAGCCCCTCCCAGTCGTCAGACCCGAGGAAGATCACGTCCTGCAGCGCCGGGCAGTCGGCCTGCACCTCGCCGACCATCGCGCGGTAATCGCTGCCCTTGAACGCCTCGGCGGAGATCAGCAGGCGCACGCCGGCCTGCTTCAGGACGTAGCCCAACTCATGTGTGCGGTAGGCCGGGTTGATGTTCACCAGGATGGCGCCGATCTTGGCAGTGGCGTACTGCACGAAGGTCCACTCCGGACAGTTGGGCGCCCAGATGCCGACCCGGTCACCCTTGTCGATGCCCAGGTCGATCAGCCCGCGCGCCACGGAGTCGACCGCACCGCCGAACTCGGCGTAGGTCCAGCGCCGGTCGGTGGCGCAGTCGACCAGCGCCTCGCGGGTGCCGTGTGCGGCGATTGTGCTGGCGAGATTGCCCCCGATGGTGTCGCCGAGCAGGGGAACAGTCGACGTCCCGGAGGCGTACGAGGGGATCACAACGGCCATCGGAGTGCCTAAACCGACTCGTCGCCGCCGAAGTCTGTGTCGTGCCGCTCGCTGCCCGGCGGCCGGACGACATAGTGCCGGCCGTGCCGTTCGAGGGGAACGGGCAGCTCGATGTCGTCGCCGAAGGGGGGTGCCGCGCCCTGATGCTCCGCCGCCAACTCGTTGACCGGCCGGTCGTCGCCCTCCGTGGGCCAGGTGGGCTCGATGTGCTCCGGGTGCTTGTCTTTGTGGCTCATGTCTCTCCCTGTCCCGCCGCGTGCCGTCAGTGTGACGCATCAGGGCCGCTAGCGTGGAGTCGATGTCCCTCTCTGATTCCCTCCGCGAGCGGCCCGACGCGGCACTGGTCTCGCTGCTCCGCCAGCGCCCCGACCTGGCGGTGCCCACGCCCGGCGACATCGGTGTTCTGGCCGGCCGGGCGAGCGTACGGCTCTCTGTCGTGCGGGCCCTCGAGCAGTTGGATGCCTTCACTCTCATGGTGCTCGACGCCCTGGTCGTACTGGGGCCGGGTACCGTGGCGGTCACCGATGTCGACCGGCTGGTCGGCACCGATGTGACCGCAGCGGTGGGGCGGCTGCGTGAGCTGGCCCTGGTCTGGGGCGACGGCGACGCCCTGCACCCGGTCGCCCCCGTAGCGCAGGTGATCACTTATCCGGCGGGGCTCGGCCGGCCGGGCGCCGCCCTGGGCCTGCCGGTGCCCCTGCCGCTGGAGGGGCTGGATCACCTTGACGCCGCCGAACTCGAGGTCCTGCAACTGCTGGCGCAGGGCCCACCGGTCGGGGCCGCCCAGGACCGCCCCGACTCCCCTGTGGCGACGCTGGTCGGCCGCTGCCTGCTGGCCAGGCTCGACCCGGTCACGGTGGAGTTGCCCCGTGAGGTGGCGCTGCGGCTGCGCGGCGATCGCCCCCTCGGTGAGGTGCCGCCCGAGCCGCCACCGCTGAACATCACCACGCTCGATCCCGCCACGGTGGACGGCACTGGCGCAGGCCAGGTGCTCGAATCCCTGCGCCTGGTGGCGGGCCTGCTCGGCGCATGTGCCGAGGCTCCCCCGGCCGTCCTGCGCAGCGGCGGCGTCGGCGTCCGAGACGTGCGCCGGCTGGCGCGGCGCCTCGACGTCGCCGAGCCGACGCTCGCCCTACTGCTCGAGATCACCGGCCAAGCCGGGCTGCTCGATTCGACCGCTGATCCGCACCGCGAGTGGCTGCCGACCCCGGCCTACGACGCCTGGTTGGCGCAGGCGCCGGAGCAGCGCTGGGTGCGCATCGCGACGGCCTGGCTGGACATGTCCCGGCAGCCGGGGCTGGCCGGGTCACGCGACGATCGCGACAACGTGCTGGCACCGCTGTCCGACGACCTGGCCAGGTCCACCGCCCCGGCAGCCCGCCGCCGCGCGCTCGACGCCCTGGCGGCGCAGCCCCCCGGCGCTGCACCGGCCCAGGAGTCGCTCGTGGCATGGCTGGCCTGGCAGGCACCCCGGCAGGGCGGCCGGCTGCGCGACGAGCTGGCCCGGTGGGCGCTTGGGGAGGCCGAGACCCTCGGGTTCACCGGCCGTGGCGGCATGACCTCCTACGGTGCCGCCCTTCTGCACGGCGACCACGGTGACGCGGCCGCCCGGCTGGCCGGCCAGTTGCCGGCGCCGCTTTCGGAGGTGCTGTTGCAAGCCGACCTCACTGCGGTGGCACCGGGTCCACTCGAGCCGCAGCTCGCGTACGAACTCGCCCAGGTCGCCGATGTGGAGTCCTCCGGCGGTGCCACCGTCTATCGCATCACCGCACCGTCGATCCGCCGGGCGCTGGACGCGGGCCGGTCGGCCGGCGAGCTGCACGAGCTGTTCCGCGGACGGTCGCGTACCCCTGTACCGCAGGCGCTGACCTACCTCATCGACGACGTCGCCCGGCGGCACGGCGGCCTGCGAACCGGAACCATGCAGTCCTACCTGCGCTGCGACGACCCGGCGCTGCTCGACGAGCTTGTCGGTGACCGCGCCGCGGCCGACCTGCGGCTGCGCCGGCTCGCCCCCACGGTGGTGGTGTCCCCGGTCCGCACCCGGGAGGTGCTCGACACGCTGCGCACGGCCGGCTACGCGCCGGTGCAGGAGTCCGCCGACGGCTTCGTGGTGATCGCGAAGGACGAGCGGCGCCGGGCTCCCAAGCGGCACTTCGGCCTACGCCGGCCGGTGTCCCCGCCGCTGCCTACCGATGACCAGTTGGCTGCGGCGGTCGAGGCCCTGCGGGCGGGTGACCGGGCGGCGCGGGAGGCCCGCCGGTCGCCGGTGAACGCTTCACTGCTGCCCGGCGTGACCACGGCAGCACGGCTGGACCTGCTGCACCGGGCTGCCCGTGAGGGGACCCAGGTCTGGTTGGCCTACGTCGACAGCGCCGGCAACGCAACTGCCCGGGTGGTCCGGCCGCTGTCGGTGGGCGGCGGGTTCCTGCGGGCGGAGGACGAGCGTACGGCGACCTTGCACACCTTCGCCCTGCACCGCATCACCGCCGCCGCCAAGGTCGACAACTGAGCCGACACGTCAGCGGCCACGATCGCCGCCCGAGCGGGCACAGTGGGGCGATGCAGGTACTTGTGACGGGTGCGACCGGCTACGTCGGGGGCGCCTTGTGCCCGCCTTGCTGGCTGACGGCCATACCGTGCGCTGCCTGAGCCGCGAGGCCACCCGGCTGCGCGACGTGCCATGGCACGACCACGTCGAGGTGTCGGAGGGCGACGTGCTCGACCGGATCGCCGTCTGCACAGAGCACGACATCGCCACCGTTGTGCCCGATCCCCCCACGGACTGCTGGGGTTCGACGACGCGGCACGGCTGGCGCTGAGCCGGGTTCTCGGCGCAGACGTCGCCACGCGCTGGTCAACGGCGGTCTGGCCAGGAGCGCGGCCGCCTCACCCGCGGACCTGTGGCGCGTGATCATTGGCATCGGTGGCGAATCCGACATCGGCCGTGGTGGCATCCCCTCCGCTGTGAC
>JBDUBV010000111.1:0-9309 GCA_040003795.1 Pseudonocardiales bacterium
CACACCGGCGGCATCGACCTGCGCTTCCCGCACCACGAGGACGAGCGGGCGCAGTCCGACTCCGCCGTCGGCCATGAGGTCGTACGGCACTGGGTGCACGGTGAGCACCTGCTGTTCGAAGGCCGCAAGATGGCCAAGTCGACCGGCAACGTGGTGCTGGTCGCCGACCTCGTCGACCGTGGATACGACCCCCTGGCCCTGCGGCTGGCCTTCCTGCAGGGCCACTACCGCCAGCAGATGAACCTGACGTGGGAGGCCATCGCCGCGGCCGACAAGACGCTGCGCCGGTGGCGGGGCAGGGTCGCCGAGTGGGCCGAGTCCCCCTCGAAGCCGATGTGCGCCGAATACCTAACCCATGTGGTCGACGCCTTCGCCGACGATCTCGACACGCCCACCGCGGTCATCGCCATGCGCGACGTGGAGCGCGACGACGAGCTGCCGGCCGGTTCGAAGTTCGAGACCTTCGCGCACCTTGACCGGCTGTTCGGCCTCGACCTGGCCCGGGAGGTTGGGCAGCCCAAGGTCCCCGCTGCCCTCCCCGACGGCGCCCAGGACCTGATCGACCAGCGCGCGGCGGCCCGGTCGGCCAGGGACTACGCCACCGCCGACAGCCTGCGGGCGCAGCTCGCCGCGGCCGGCGTGCAGGTGACCGACACCCCGGAAGGCCAGGTATGGGGCTGAGCTGATCATCCGCCGGCGTCGAGCACCTTGAGCATCCGCTTGAGCGCGACCAGCCGGTAGGAGGCGTCCATCAACTCCGCGACCTCCGTCCAGTCGACGGGCCCGGCCGTGAGGTCCAGCGCCAGCCAACCCGCCGCTCCGAAATACGGCGGCGCGTAGAACCGGGGGTCCGACAGCAGACCGCGGCGGTCGGCCGGGTCGGGCTTGAACACGACCGTGTAGCCATGGTCGTCGTCGCTGCCGAAGACGGCGAACATCTTCTTGCCGGCCCGAAAGGTCGGACGCCCCCACGCCGGGATCTCAGCGGCCTCAGGGAAAGCGAGGCAGATCCCGCGCAGGGACCCGAGGTAGGGACCGTCGTCGCGGTATGTGCGCTCGTGAGCCACTGCCTGAACGTAGCCTGTGGCACCGGGTCGATCAGGTGACGCACCTGAGGCGACGCGTCATGTGCTGACGTCGCCGAACGGATCACCGCCGAAGCCGCCCCAGGCGGCAGACCGGGCGATGCCGGCGATACCGGCGACCGGTAGACCTAACTGCGGGGCAGGCCGGTGTAGTCGCCCAGGTAGAACACCAGCGGGCCGACGTCGTCGCGCGTCACCGCACAGTCGAGGACCGACCCGATCAGGATGGTGTGGTCCCCGCCGGGATGCTCCGCCACCGTGCGGCATTCCATCTGCACCACGGCACCATCGAGCAGCGGCGCCCCGGTCAGCGGCCCGAGCCGGTGCGGCACAGCAAGCTCCTGCTCGGCACCCCCCCGGACCGCGAACAGCCGGGACAGCGGCTCCTGGTCGGCGGCGAGCACCGAGACGCCCCACTCGCGCGCCGCCACGACAGCCGGGTGGAAGCGGGCCGACAACTCGATGCACACCAGGACGAGCAACGGCTCGAGGGATACCGACGTGAACGAATTGGCCGTCATCAGCCGCACGCCGCTCGGCGAGCGGGTCGAGATGACGGTCACCCCTGTGGGGAATCGACCGACGACGTCGCGGTAGACCAACGCGTCGAGGGGCGACTCCCTAGCCAGATCCATTGCCGCCGAGGCTACCTCGCACGTGTGGCGCGACCGGGAGCCGCAGGCCGAGGGTGCCAGCGAAGGCGAGGGCACCGGCGCCCAAGAGCGCCAACGACCAGTTGCTACCGACAATGATCAGGTCGCCCTCGGCACGCTGGCTGCCCAACGGCCAAACGACCACGATCCACACCAGGAACGGCAGGAACATCGCCGCCTTCGTCCGGGTCACCTCCCCCATCAACACGGTGAGCAGGGGATGGAGCAGGACCGCCATCGCGATGCTGACCGGCAGGTGGGTCGTCCCGACGCGCAGCTCAGCCAGGAAGCCCTCGAGGAGCACCGCCAGCAGCGTCGCGACGGTCACGAGCACTGCACCGGAGACCCGCTCGACCGCCGTCGGCGCCCGGTCGTCGGCGGCCGCAGCTAGGCTCACCTCGGCAGGGTATCGGCCCGATCACGCAGGTCGACCACGGCCGGTCGGGCATTGGCGGCAGGGGCAGCGTCAGCGGCCAGCAGGATGCCGGTGATCTCGGGCCCCACCAGCTCGTGCCGGTCCAGCAGGGCGTCCCTGAGCGCTTCGACCAGGTGCCGGTGCTTGGCGACGAGCCGGCTGGCGACAGCCCTCTGCTCCTGCAACAGGGCCTCGACCGCGTCGCGGCCGCGGGCGTCGGCGAGCACCCTGCCGACCAGGTTGTAGTCGTTGAAGGCCGAGGTCTGGATGGCTGCGTAGGAGACCAGTGAGCCTGTCATGCCGCATGCGCCGACCATCTGCGCCGCGACGTTCGTGGCATAGAGCAGGTCGCCGCCGGGGCCGGTCGAGACGTCACCGAAGAACAGGTCCTCCGCACACTGCCCGGCCATCGCGATCTGGATCAGGGCGAGCATCTCCGACCGCGACCTGGTGAACACGTCGTCCTTGTCACCGTGGGCCAGCATCCCCAGGGCGTCCTTGCGCTTGATGATCGAGAGCACCTCGAGGCGACGCTCGGGCGCGACCAGCCACGCCAGGGTGGCGTGACCGGCCTCGTGGGTGGCGATCAGGCGCTTCTCGTGGGCGGTGTAGCCGACCGGCTGCCCCAAGCCGACCTCCTCGGTGAGGCGAGCCTGCTCGACGTCGGCCCAGTTCATCGCCGTGTCGTGCCGGGCCACTGCATTGACCAGTGCCTCGTCGAAGAGACCCTCGATCATGGCCGGTGAGTAGCCCTGGGTGAGGCCGGCGAGGATGTCACGCTGCTCACCGGGCTCCAGGTCGATGGTATGGGACTTGCGGGCCAAGAAATGGTCGATCAAGGCCCGTCGGCCGACCCGGTCGGGCAGCTCGAAGGCCAGCTTGCGATCGAACCGTCCGGGGCGCAGCAGCGCGGGATCCAGGCCGTCGGCGCGGTTGGTCGAGGCGATCAACATGATGTTGGCCGGCGTGATGGCCGGCTTCGGCAGCTGCCGGTGCGGTGGCAGAAAGAGGTTGACCCTGTCGGCGACCGTGCCGATCAGCTTCTGCGCCCCGGTCGGCTGGTCGAAGGACTGCATCTGCACCAGCAGTTCGTTGACCACTGGCCCGGTGAGGTCGGAGGTGCCGAACTCGCTGCGATTCAAGGCCGGCAGCCGGTACGTCGACGGCATCGTCGACATGCCCTGGCACCCGGCCGGTTCCTTGGGCAGCGCCGCGAACTCCATGCCACCCCGCCGTCCTGCGATGGCGTCGAACTCGTCGATGAACCCGATGGCGCCGCCTTCGCGTTGCGCCACGGCGCGGAGCTGCTTGAAGTACGCCCGGATCTTGCGGGCGGTGGCACCGTAGAACGAGGACTGGAAGGACGTCGCCGTCGCGAACAGGAACGGCACGCCCGCCTCGGCCGCCACCGCCTTGGCAGTGTAGGTCTTGCCGGTGCCGGGAGGGCCCTCGAAGAGCAGGCCGCGCCGGGGCCGACCACCGGTCTCGGCCGCGAACGTCTTGTGCGCCAGGAACAGGTTGAGCGAGCGGATGACCTCCTCGCGGACTGAGTCGATGCCGACGACGTCGGCCAGCACGACATCGATCTGCTCCGGCCGGTAGAGCACGTGCGGCGAGCGGCCGCTCACGGCGTAGTACCCGACCATGAGAGCGACGAGCGCGATGAAGAACAGGATTGGCGTGATCATCACCCAGTCGACGGAGGGAACTGCGAAGACGTTGAACGGGCGACGCTCGGCCAGTCGCCACCACAGGTAGCCCGTCGGCACCCCGAGTACGGCGGCAAGCGCCCAGAGCCGCCTCAGCCGCCGGTGCTCGCGGGCGATGCCGACGTCCGCGCCACCCGCTGCGACCACGGAGCGCCCGGAGAAGGGCTCTGCCGCAGGGCCAGGTGCTGCCTGCTGCTCGACTGCCGGCACGGGTCCTCCAGGTCGCGCGCGGCCACCCCCGGACCGTGCATCATCCCGATCCTTGCCATCCGCGGGCCGCCCTACGACTCCCTGGGAGGCCTGTCACCCGTTCGGCCGATCAAGTTCACCCGGTGACAGGATCGCTCAGGCCCGAGAACAGGTCGGTCTCCCACCCGTTCGGCCCGTCCGCCGGCCCCCGGGGCCCGCGTACCAGCCGGAAGTGCTCGAGCCCGAAGGCGGTCTGGCCGAGGTGGTTGGACAGGGCAAAGAACGGCCCGTCGACGCTGACCTGGCTGCCGTGGGCCCGCAGGGCGGCCAGCTTGGCGTCGAGGTGAGCCGTCGCGTCGACCTGCGTCGTGACCTCCTCGTCCGGGACGCCGAACGGGAGGTCGTCGGCCGAGTCCACACCCTCGAACATGTCGATCCCGGTGTCCTTCATCGCATCGATCGCGACCTGCAGGAATGCCTTGGGAATGGCGGTCCAATAGAGCTTGGCCACCTCCCACGGCTCTCCGGTGTTCGGCAGGTAGCCGGCCTGGGCAGACGCATCGACCGCCGCCATCGTGACCCGGTGGGCCTGGATGTGATCGGGATGGCCGTAGTCGCCGTTGGCGTCGTAGGTGATCACGACCTGGGGGCGGACCTCCCGGATGACGGCGACCAGGGCAGCGACCGCCTCGTCGAGGTCGGCCTGCCAGAAGCAGTCGGGTCGCTCGTTAGTGGGCAGCCCCATCATGCCGCTGTCGCGCCACCGGCCGGGTCCACCGAGGAAGCGGTGATCGGTGACCCGCAGCGCCTCCATGGCGGTCGCGAGCTCCTCTGTCCGGTACTGGCCGAGACCATCGTCACGGTCGGCTGCCAGGTGGGCGATGTCCGGGAGCAGGATCTCGCCCTCCTCGCCCAGCGTGCAGGTCACCAGGGTGACCAGGACGCTCTCGCTGGCGTACTTGGCCATCACTGCACCGGTGGCGATCGACTCGTCGTCGGGGTGGGCGTGCACCAGGAGCAGGCGGCGACTATGGTCCAGGGGGCCCATGTCGATGTCGGCGCGTTGCTCCAGAGGCTCAACCACTGCCCTGGCTTGATCCAGCACGGACTGCTCGTCGGCGCGCGCGGTGCTGTCACCGGGCTCGATGGTCGTCACAACGCGACTCTACGACGCCGGCCTGCCAGGATCCTCACATGGCGTCTGAGGTCTCCTTTCCCCGGCTGGCGGCACGCACTCGGCGCTTCTCCCTCGGCCAGCCGCGGTCCGCACAGGTGTCCGCGGACGGCGCCCGGGTGCTGTTCCTGCGTACCCGGTCCGGTACCGACCCGGTGAAGTGCCTGTGGCAACTGGACTGCGAATCCGGCGCTGAGCAGCTCCTCGCTGACCCGGACACTCTGCTACACGGCGCGCCGGAGTCCCTGACTCCCGAGGAGCAGGCCCGCCGCGAGCGCCTGCGTGAAGGCGGGGGCGGCATCGTCGCCTACGCACTCGACGCAGCCGCTGAGGTGGTGGCGTTCGCGCTGTCCGGCCGGCTTTTCGTCGCCGGGCTGCCGGATGGACAGGTGCTGGAGATCCCGACGCCCGGGCCGGTCGCCGACCCCCGTCCGTCCCACGACGGGCGGGCCATCGCCTACGTGACCGGCGGCGCCCTGCACGTGACGGGGACCGACCGGGACGACCAGGTGCTCGCCGCCGAGGCCGGCGTCACCTGGGGCCTGGCGGAGTTCATCGCGGCCGAGGAGATGAGCCGCTACCGCGGCTACTGGTGGTCACCGGAGGGCACGGCGATCCTGGCAGCGCGGGTCGACGAGGCGCCGGTGCAGCGCTGGCACATCGCCGACCCGGCCAATCCCGAGCAGCCGGCAACCGAGGTCGCCTACCCCCGCGCGGGCACCGCCAACGCCGATGTCAGCCTGGCCGTCCTGCGGCTGGACGGCAGCCGGGTGGGCGTCGACTGGGACCGTGACCGGTTCCCCTACCTCGTCACCGTCCACTGGAGTGCAGCCGGACCGCCGCTGGCCGGCGTGCTCACCCGCGACCAGCGCAGCATGCAGGTGCTCTCGATCGACCCGGCCACCGGCCAGACCACCGTGCTGCACGAGGACGAGGACCCGCACTGGGTGGAGATCGTCGACGGGGTCCCGGCGTGGGGCCCGGACGGCCGGCTGGTGTGGACGGTCGACCGCGACGGGAGCCGGCGGCTCATGGTCGACGGTGAGATCGTGACAGAGACCTCGCTCAACGTCCGCGGTGTCATCGATGTGACCGACCGCGGCGTGTTCTTCTCCGCCTCCGCCGATGATCCGGCACACATCGATGTCTACCTTGCAACATGGGAGCGGGAGGTGATCGCCCTCACCGACAGCGGGATCAACTCGGTGGCCGTGGGCGGCCCTGATACCACCGTGCGGATGCACGCCGGGCTGGAGCACTTCGGCACCCGCTACACCGTCCACAGTGGCCAGCGGCGCCATGAGATCACCTCGCACGCCCAGGAGCCGCCGTTCGCCCCCGAAGTCTCGTTTTCGTGGGCCGGGGAGCGCCGGGTGCGGACCGGCCTGGTGCTGCCCCGCGGGCACGTGCCGGGCACCTCGCTGCCGGTCCTGCTCGACCCGTACGGCGGCCCGCACCACCAGGAAGTGGTCTCAGCGCGCAACATGTGGCTGGAGCCGCAGTGGTTCGCCGACCAGGGATTCGCCGTGGTTGTTGCCGACGGCCGAGGCACCCCGGGCCGGGGTACCGAGTGGGAGCGGGCGGTCGCCGGAGACCTGGCCACCCCGACCATCGAGGACCAGGTGGAGGCGTTGCATGCGGTTGCGGCCGGCAACCCCGACCTGGACCTGTCCCGGGTGGCGATACGCGGCTGGTCCTTCGGCGGTTTCCTGGCTGCCGGAGCGCTCTTGCGCCGCCCCGACGTCTTCCATGCCGCCATCGCCGGTGCCCCGGTGACCGACCAGTCGCTCTACGACACCTGCTACACCGAGCGCTACCTGGGCAGCGACACCTCCGCCGATTCCTACCGGCGCAGCTCCATCGTCGACGACGCCGCGAACCTGCGGGGTGAGTTGCTGATCATCCACGGCCTGGCCGACGACAACGTGGTCGTCGCCCACTCGCTGCGGTTGTCCGCAGCGCTGCTCGCGGCCGGCAAGCCGCACACCGTCCTGCCCCTGACCGGGGTGACCCACATGGCCCAGGAGGAGGTGGTCGCCGAGAACCTCCTGTTGCTGCAGGTCGACTTCCTGCACCGCGCCCTGGGTGAGTCCAGAACCGCGCAATAGGGCACTCAGCCGATTATCCGGCGGGGTACCCCTTGTGCCCGGCCGCACGAGGGCGCACAGTCCGAGGTGCCCTGGGGTCCCGGCAAGGGACATCCCACCATCTCCAGCGGCCGTGCGCGCCGCTTCCTGCCCGGAGGAACGCCTTGTCCCGATTCATCCCACGCCGGCGGCTGGCGCTGCTGGCGCCCGTCGCCGTCGCCGCACTCGCGGTGTTCGGCGCCGTGCCGGTCACCGCCGGCCACTCCAGTCGCGCGGTCGCGATGCCGGCACCCCGGCCAGCGGTCAGCGAGTTCACCCACCTGACCTCCAGCACCACGCCACCCAGCGAGGCCGACTGCTACAGCGCCGGCCGCCGCTGCTTCACGCCCCAGTCGCTGCGCGCCTCCTACGGTGTCGACCGGCTGATCGCTGCGGGCAAGGACGGCAGCGGCGTCACGATCGCGATCGTCGACTCGTTCGGCTACCCGACGGTCGCGAGCGACCTGAAGGTTTACAGCCAGCAGTTCGGGCTGCCCATGATGTGCGGCTTCCCCGGCGTCACCTGCACGGCAGGAATGCCGACCTTCTCCGAGCTCAAGATCGGAAACACTCAGGTCAAGGCCCCGCCGCCGGGCAGCAAGGGCACCGGCCAGGAGGCCCGCAACATCTGGGCGCTCGAGGTGGCCCTCGACGTCCAGATGGCCCACGCGACCGCGCCGGGGGCCAACATCCTGCTGGTGACAACTCCCACCGCCGAGACGCTCGGGGTGCAGGGCTTTCCCCAGATGATGAACGCCGAGCAGTACGTGATCGACCACGGCCTGGCAGATGTGATCTCGCAGAGCTTCGGCTCCGGCGAGGAGGCTTTCGGCAGCACGCAGTCGCTGCTCAACCTGCGGCACGCGTTCATCTCGGCGCAGGCCAAGGGGGTCACGGTGTTCGCCAGCTCCGGTGACGGCGGCACTGTCAACTCCTACAAGGAGCCGGTCAAGAATCCGCGCACCATCCCGTTCCCCTCGGTCATCTGGCCGGCCTCCGACCCGCTGGTCACCGCCGTCGGCGGCACCTACCTGTGCACCGACGCCGAGACCGGCACGCACGTCGACAGCGTGAACCCCGGTGGCAAGTGCCCGCTGTACCCCGGCGAGCGCGAGGTCGCCTGGACCTTCTCCGGCGGTGGGTTCAGCCACGTCTTCCCGCGGCCCGCCTACCAGAACCCGGCCACCGCCCCGGCCGGCTCGTACCCGTACCAGAGCACCCGCGGCATCCCGGACATCGCCTACCAGGCGAGTGCCGGCACCGGCCCGCTGATCTACGACACCGCCCCCGGTGATGTGGACAGCGGCCTGATCTGCCCGACCGGCGACCCGTGCAGCAACGGGTGGTACGTCGTCGGCGGCACCTCGGCTAGCGCGCCGCAGTGGGCCGGCCTGGCCGCGATCACCGACCAGATCGCCGGCAAGCGCCTCGGCCTGATCAACGACGACCTGTACGCCCTGGCGGCCAGCTCGGCGACGTACGCGGCGGCGTTCTACGACATCGCGACGATGAACACCAACCAGACCGACACGAGCATCCCCGGCTACCCGGCCACACCCGGCTGGGACCCGGTGACCGGTCTGGGCACGCCAGCGGCCGACGTACTGCTGCCGGCCCTGGCAGCAGCGGCGAGCACAACGGCACCGTAAGGCAGCACGCAACCTGATCCAGGCCTCGCCGGTCCGCTATCACCGGGCCGGCGGGGCCTGGATCTTTGTGCAGATGCGCCCGCTACTCGGGCCGGGACCGGCGGCCGCGCGACTTCTCCCGCACTTGACCGGAGAGCTCGACCTTGCGGATGCGCACGGTCGCCGGGGTGACTTCGACGCACTCGTCCTCGCGGCAGAACTCCAGAGCCTGCTCCAGCGACAGCTGGCGGTGCGGGATGAGCGGGATCAGCACATCGGAGGAGGACTGCCGCATGTTGGTCAGCTTCTTCTCCTTGGCCGGGTTGACGT
>JBDUBV010000253.1:0-2768 GCA_040003795.1 Pseudonocardiales bacterium
TCTCCGCTGGCGGTCTCCGGTGATGGCGGCGCTGCACGACGTCGCCGAGGGCGCTCGCTCCTTGCTTGAGGTCCGTTACCTTCGCGAAGTCGAGCGCCGGCACGGGCTGCCTGCGGGACGCCGCCAACGGGCGGTGGTGCGCGGCGAACACCGCGAGTGGACAGACGTCTGTTACGACGAGTACGCGACCCTGGTCGAGCTAGACGGCCGCCTTGGTCATGGTCACGTAACGGAAGCATGGAGGGACATGCGTCGGGACAACCGTGTTGTGGGGAGACGTCTGTGGGCAGCGGTGCGCCGTGGCCGGCCACGTGGCGCAGGTCCTCCGGGCGCGTGGCTGGACCGGAAAGCCCAGGAGCTGCGGAACTCTTGCTGCCTATAGCCGGCTCGGGCTCAAGGGATTCTCGCAACGCCTGATCGTTGGAGGCGTTTGTGGGAGGTCGTCGTTCAGGCCCAGAGTTGGCCTTCCAACGCGGCCTCGGCCTCTTCGAGGGTGCCGACATAGGCGCCGGTCGACAGGTACTTCCAGCCGGCGTCCGCGACCACGAAGGCGATGTCGGCCCGCTCCCCGCGATCCACCGCCTCGGCGGCCACGCCCAGGGCGGCGTGCGCCACCGCCCCGGTGGAGATGCCGGCGAAAATACCCTCCAGCTCGACCAGATCCCTGACCCGGCGCAGCGCCTCGCGCGGCCCGACCGAGAAGCGCCGAGTCAGCACCGACCCGTCGTAGAGCTCGGGCACGAAGCCCTCGTCGATGTTGCGCAGGCCGTAGACCAACTCGCCGTAGCGGGGCTCGGCCGCCACCACCTGCACACCGGGCACCTCCTCGCGCAGGTAGCGACCGGCGCCCATCAGAGTGCCCGTCGTACCCAGGCCGGCAACGAAGTGCGTGATCGAGGGCAGGTCGCGCAGGATCTCCGGCCCAGTGCCCTCGTAGTGCGCCCGGGCGTTCGCGGGGTTGCCGTACTGGTAGAGCATCACCCAGTCGGGGTGCTCCGCTGCCAGTTCCTTGGCGATGCGAACCGCCTCGTTGGACCCCCCGGCGGCAGGTGAGAAGCGCACCTCAGCGCCGTACATGTGCAGCAGTTGGCGCCGCTCGACGGAGGTGTTCTCCGGCATCACACAGATCAGCCGGTAGCCGCGCAGCTTGGCCACCATCGCCAGGGAGATGCCGGTGTTGCCGCTGGTCGGCTCCAGGATCGTGGCGCCGGGCTGCAGCAGCCCGTCCTTCTCCGCGGACTCGATCATCGCCAGCGCTGCGCGGTCCTTGACCGACCCCGTGGGGTTGCGGTCCTCGAGCTTCGCCCAAAGCCGCACGTCCTCGCTCGGGGACAGCCGCGGCAGCCCCACCAGCGGGGTCTCACCGAGGGCGTCGAGCAGCGAGCCGTAGCGGGTCATCGGCGCGAGCGCTCAGCCCCCGGCGACAGCCGGCAGGATGGTCACCGAGTCGCCGTCCTTGACCGGGGTCTCCAGGGAGCCGGTGAAGCGCACGTCCTCGTCGTTGACGTAGACGTTGACGAAACGGTGCAGGGCTCCGTCGGTGGTAACCAGTCGGTCCCGCAGGCCCGGATGACGATCATCAAGATCACTGAACAGGTCGGCCAGGGTGTTCCCGGCCCCGGAGACGGACTTCTCCCCGCCCGTCTTGTTGCGCAGAATGGTCGGGATGCGGACCTCGATGGCCATGCGACTCCTTAGCTGGGGCTCCGCTGGATTGCGGCTTGCTCTGAAGGCAACGTCTCGACCACCCGTACCTCTTCCTCGGTGACCGCCCCGTCGGTGATCCGATAGGAGCGCACCTCCGCCTGGTCCGGGTCGCGGGTCGACACCAGCAGGTAGTGGGCCTGCGGCTCGCTGGCATAGGAGATGTCGGTACGGGAGGGGTAGGCCTCGGTGGCGGTGTGCGAGTGGTAGATGACCACCGGCTGCTCGTCTCGGTCGTCCATCTCGCGCCAGACCCGCAACTGTTCCATCGGGTCGAGCCGGTAGAAGGTCGGGGACCGCTCGGCGTTGGCCATCGGGATCAGCCGCTCGGCCCGGTCGCTGCCGGCCGGCCCGGCGATGACGCCACAGGCCTCGTCGGGATGGTCGCGGCGCGCGTGGCCGATGATCTCCGCCAGCATCGCGGCCTGGAGCGTGAGCACGCGGTTGAGATTACCTGCCCAGCGGAACTGACCGGATCAACGTCTCCTGCAGCCAACCCAGCCAGTCATAGACGACCAGCGCGTACGAACGGGCGCTGCCGGGGTCGGCGGCCACCTCGGCGGCGGCATCGAGCTCCTCGGTCACGTCCAGCCTGGTGCCCAGGGCCAGTCGGACGTCGTTGAGCGCCCGCAGCCACGCCTGCTGCTCGTCGTCGCCACGCAGGGTCACGCTGCCGCCGCCGGCGGGCAGCGCAGCGAGCAACGCCTGGGCGTTGCGCACCTTGTCGGCCCGCAGCGAACTCTCCGTCAGCCGCCGCAACTCGCCGGCCGCCGGCGGGTCGTCGCGGTAGCCGTCGGGCAGCAACCGGGCCAGCGCCGGGTCGTCGGGCACCTGGGGCGCGGTGCCCAGGCCGGCGAGCGGGTCGTCCGTACCCGCGTCCGGACCGCCCATCAGGTCCACGATCTCGCCGACCACCTGCCGCAGGACCTCGGCCTCCGCCGCGGTGAAACGCGCGGTCGCCGCTCGGCCGCGGCGCCGGAACCGTGCAGTCACGTGTCCTGCTGCAGGGTGGCCCACAGGCCGGCCGCGTGCAGCCGGGCGACGTCGTGCTCCATCTGCTCGCG
>JBDUBV010000254.1:0-2752 GCA_040003795.1 Pseudonocardiales bacterium
CTACACGGCTTCCCTGCAGCCTCGCCCTAACCGGTCGAGCCAGCCTGTGCCCGATCCGGCCCGGTGGCGGAGGCGTTCACCGGTTGACCGGACGACGTACCGTCCGGAGGCCTCCGGGCGGGCGCCAGCCAGGCGCGACCGTGGGCCAGCGCCCGATGATCAAGAGTGGGGAGCCCTGTGAGAGGCGAGCGTCCTACCCGCCCCGTCAGGCGCTTGCGCCCGGCAACCATGATCACGCTCGGCCTCCTGCTGATCGGGGCGGCCTGTGGGCGGGCCAACCCGTCGTCGGCTGGTCCGAGCCTGTCGGGCGCCGCCCCCCCTGCCAGCCCGTCCGCGTCGGCCTCGACGAGCGCGCCCGCCGGTACGCCGCCATCGCGGCACAGCGCATCCGACCGCTGTCGCACGTCTGCGGTGCGGGCCAGCTTCGCCTCCCCGGATGCCGGTGCCGGCCAGCGCTACGTGCTGCTCAAGCTCACCAACACCTCAGCAACTGAGTGCTCGATATTCGGCTACGGCGGCATGCAGTTGGTCGATGCCGCGCGGCATCCGTTGCCGACCAGCCTGAAGCGGGTCAGCCCGCCGGCTCCCAAGCGCGTACACCTGGCACCCGGCGCGTCCGCGGTGTCGCAGCTGCACTGGACGGCAGTTCCTGGGATGGGAGAGCCGACAACCGGGGCATGCGAGCAGACGCCGAGCTTCGCCCTCGTAACCCCCCCGGACGAGACCACCACGGTGCAGGTTGCGTGGACGATGGGCCCGGTCTGTCAGCACGGCGCCATCGACCAGCAGCCCTACCACTAGCCACCCCGCCCGCGTCGAAGGCGACTGGGGTCGCTTCAGTCGGCGACCGACGGCACCGAACAATAAGGAAGCGGCCCGTCGTACGGATAGGCACACCGAGCCAGGAGGCACACCCAACTGAAGGTCCTCTCTATGCCCGTGCGCGTTCCGGTCCGAGCCACGACGGCAGTCGCCGCCGTGGCGTTTGCGGCCACCTGCACGGGGGCGATCCCCACCGCCCAGGCGGCCTCCGCACCGACCGTCAACCTCGCCGCCCCGGTCACTCACCCCCAGGACGACCGCGCCGGATCGACGATCGTCGCGCACGAGGGACGTGGATCACCGGCCACCCGTCAGTCGCTCGTCGCCGGTTCGTCACTTGCCACCACCACGACGCAGACCCTCGGCATGGACGTCTCGCACTACCAGGGCACCGTCGACTGGGGCCGCGCATACGCCAACGGGGCCCGCTTCGCCTATATCAAGGCGACGGAGAGCACGACCTACACCGATCCGATGTTCACCTCGAACTACACCGGGGCCCGCGCCGCGGGGCTGGTCAGGGGCGCCTACGCATTCGCGCTGCCGGACCGTTCATCGGGCGCGGTGCAGGCCGACTACCTGCTCGCGAACGGCGGCGGCCTGAGCCCTGACGGGATGACCCTCCCGCCGATGCTCGACATCGAATACAACCCCTACGGCGCCACCTGCTACGGGCTAAGCGCGAGTGCGATGGTGATGTGGATCCGCGCCTTCAGCGACGAGATCCATGCCAAGAACGGCCGCTATCCGACGATCTACACCACCACCAACTGGTGGGGCTTTTGCACGGGCAACGACCCGACCTTCGGCGCCACCAACCCGCTGTTCGTCGCCCGCTACAACACCACGGTCGGGACGCTGCCGGCCGGCTGGTCGGTCTACACGATGTGGCAGTACGCCGACGCAGGCGTGCTGCCCGGTGACCAGGACACCTTCAACGGGACGCTCTCGCAGCTGAAGACCTTCGCTCGCGGCTGTCCGGCCGGCACGGCCGGGGCGTCGTTGCCGCCCAGCGGCATGTCCTACGACTTCAGCGGCGACGGCCAACCGGATGTGATCTCCCGCTCGCCCGACGGGCTCTTGCGGCTTTACTACGGCGCCGGCAGTGCGCTGTCGGGATCCACAGTGGTGGGTTGTGGCTGGAACGCCATGACCGCCATCTTCTCCCCCGGTGACTTCAACGGCGACGGCCACCCGGACATCATCGCCAGGACGCCCGGCGGCCTGCTCCTGGTCTATTACTGGGACGGCGGGAGGTTCGGCCGCAGCGTCGAGATCGGGCACGGCTGGAGCGGCTTCACCGCACTGTTCTCGCCGGGGGACTTCAATGGCGACGGGCATCCGGACGTCATCGGCCGGACCGCGGCCGGCGACCTGCTGCTGTACGCGGGCACCGGCGCCGGCCTGGGCGTGTCCCGGCTGATCGGCGTCGGCTGGAACGTCATCAGCGCGGTGTTCTCCACCGGCGACTTCAACGGCGACCGGCACGCCGACGTGATCGGCCGGATCAGCACCGGTGCCCTGCGCCTCTACACCGGCACGGGATACAACCTTGCCGGTGCCCAGGTGATCGGGATCGGCTGGGGATCCATGAGCGCCTTCGACGGCAGCAAGGACTTCACCGGCGACGGGCACGCTGACCTGGTGGCCCGATCCCCGACGGGTTCGTTGATCCTCTATCGCGGCAACGGTGTCAGTCTCAGCAGCCCGTCGGTGATCGGGATCGGCTGGACCGCCATGACCGCGCTGAGCTGACCTGCCCTAGCGCACCACGTGCGGCATCAGGGCGCCGGGCGGGATGACGCCGAGCCGGCCGGCCTGGTAGTCCTCCATGGCCTGCATCAGCTCCTGGCGGGTGTTCATGACGAACGGCCCGTACGTTGCCACCGGCTCACGGATCGGTTGTCCGCCGAGCAGGAGCACGTCCAGC
>JBDUBV010000012.1:0-29522 GCA_040003795.1 Pseudonocardiales bacterium
TTCGAGGGCGAGTACGGCTCCAACGGGCTGCTCGGCACCAAGTACGCCGCGAGCAAGAATAACCTCACCGTGGTGGAGCAGAAGATCAAGGCCACCGACGTCGACGTCTCCGCCCAGATCCAGAACCTCAAGTCGGCCGGCGTGAAGGTGATCTTCATGACGGCCGGCCCCAAGCAGTCCGCAGCCGCGGCGGGTGTGGCCGCCTCCATCGGCTTCAACGTCCCGATCATGTCCAGCAACCCCGGTTGGTCGCCGGGCCTGCTCAAGACACCGGCCGCGCCGGCCCTGCAGAAGAACTTCTACCTCGTTGCCTCGTGGGCATCACCTGCCTCGGACAACCCCGCCGTCGCGGAGTTCGTCAGCCAGTACAAGAAGGCCTACCCCGGCAAGCAGATCGACGGCGGCATCACCTGGTCACTTGGTGCCTCAACCGCCTACAAGGAGGTGCTGCAAAAGGCCTGCGACAACAAGGACCTGACTCGCGAGGGCATCCACAACGCCTTCCGCTCACTCAAGGCGGTCGACACCCAAGGCGTGATCGCGCCCCTGGACTACTCCACGAAGGGGGCGGCCCCGACGCCGCAGGTGTACGTGTTCAAGGCCGACGCTTCCACGGTGGGCGGTCTCAAGCAGGTCGAGGGACTCTACGACGGCAAGGACGCGAACGGCTATGCGCCGCCGGCACTGAAGAAGTAGCCGGCACTGAAGAAGTAGCCGGCACTGAAGAAGTAACCAGAAGGGGATGACGTACTGGCGGCGGGTCAGTCTGTCGCTGTTTGTCGTTTGCTTTGGCACCAATGTCTCCACGCCACTGCTCCTGGTCTACCGGGAGCGCCTGCACCTCAGTGACGCCGTGCTCACCACCATCTTCGGTGCGTACGCGGCGGGCCTGGTGCCGGCGATCCTGTTCTCCGGGCCGATTTCGGACCGGCTGGGCCGACGCCGAGTCACCGTGCCGTTCGTCGCGCTGGCCGGGTTGAGCACCGCGCTGTTCGTGCCGGCCGCCGACCACGAGTGGCTGCTCTACCTCGCGCGGTTCCTCCAGGGGGTGGTGTCGGGCGTCGTCTTCAGCGTCGCTACGGCCTGGCTGGCCGAGCTGTCCGGCCCTGGCCATCACCAAGCGGCCGGACGGCGAGCCGCCGTGGCTATGACGCTGGGGTTCTCCCTCGGCCCACTGACCAGCGGGGCTCTCGGTCAGTGGGCACCGGCGCCCACCGTGCTGCCCTACGTCGTTCACCTCGTCCTGCTGGTGGCCGGGGTCGGGGCCCTCATCGGCGTCCCTGAGACGCTTTCGGCACGGGCCACCGGTCCGCTGCTGCGGATCCGCCTTCGTCCGGGCACGGCGCGGACGTTCTGGGTCCTCGTGGCGCCGACCGCCGTGTGCGTCTACGCCTTTCCCTCTGTCGCCATCACCGTGGTGCCGCTTTTCCTCCCGCGCCACGCTCATCAGATCGCGTTCACCGGGCTCGTCGGCGGCCTCACGCTGGGCAGCGGCACGGTCGCCGCGCTGTCGGCGGGGCGGCTCGGCTCGCGGGCAGCGGCCTTCGGGGTGACTATGGGGGCGCTGGGCTACACGGCGTGCGCCGTCGCGCTCGGGCAGGCTGATCAGGCCCTTGCGCTGGTCGGCGCTGGCCTGCTCGGAGTCGGCAACGGACTCGCACTCGCCGCGGGGCTCGCGCTCACCCACCGGCTGGCCGATCCTCTGGCCAGGGGGAGCCTGACGTCGGTTTTCTACGGCCTGGCCTACCTCGGCTTCGCCGCTCCATATGTCGTTGCCGAGTTGGCCGCCCGAACGAGCGGGGCCATCGCCCTGGCCGCATTGGCCGGGCTGTCGGCCCTGCTCGGCCTCTGGCTGGCCGCCAAATGGAACCCGATGAGCCTACGGCTGTGATCGCCGGCAGTTGGGTCGTCAGAGATCACCGCCTGGCAGGGAGCCTGCCTCTTGCTGGGTGACTCCCCGCGGCGCGGCGGGTGACTTGATCGAGCAGCTCACGTACCCGGCAACGAGGACCGAGCCCTCGGGTGCCCGTCACCACTGTGACCCACCTGGCGGATGGCCCTCGTGATGCTGGTCGGGTTTTGTGCCACCTCGGCGAAGCTCGGAAGGATCTATGATCTTGCGTTTTCGCAAGTCAGTGGCCCTATGCCGAACCTGCGGTCGGGCGCGCTCGGAGCTGTGTCCGAAGGTTTTGGGGTTTCCGAAACATAGTTGACAGCCGACCCGCGCGACTGTCGCTGAGGATTGCCCGGGTGGCCGGGTGCCCGTTGGTCTCGCGACGGAGCTGTCAGTGACTGCTGGTCGCTACCGGATGCCCGGTGGGAGCCGGGGGCAACAGCAGTGTGACCGCAAGCCCTCCGGAAGCCGATGTGGCGATGCTGGCCCGGCCGCCGTCTGCGGTGATGAGCCGGTGGACGATCGCCAGGCCGAGTCCAGTGCCGCTATCGCGATTGCCGGAGAAGCGGCGGAACGCGCCGGCTTGTTGATGGGGACTCAGGCCAGGCCCGTCGTCGCTGACTACGAGCCGGATGTTGCCTGAGGCACGTTCGGCACCGACGGTGACTGTGCCGCCATGAGGCGTGGCCGCAATCGCGTTGTCGATGAGGTTGTCTAGTACTTGCTCGAGGTGACCGGCGGTCATGGCGGCGGTGAGGCCCTGGCCGGTTACACTCAGGAGAGCGACCCCGGCGTCGTCGGCCACGGGGCGCCACGCTTCCACCCGTTCGACGGCAACCGCGCCGACCTGCACCTGTACCGGTCGGGGGTCGGTATTCTCGCCGCGGGCGACGGTCAGCATTCCGTCGACGAGCCGGGACAGCCTGGCCACCTCCGCCAGCGTTGCGGCGACCTCGCCAGCGGCGGGCGTGCCGTTGGCCTCGTCGGCCAGCAACTCCAAGCGGAGGCGGAGCGCCGCTAGCGGGGTGCGCAGCTGGTGCGACACGTCGGCGATCACTGCTCTGTGTCCGTGTACTACCGTCTCCAGCCGCGCGGCCATGCCGTTGAATGCGGTGGCGAGCTGTCGGATCTCCGGCGGCCCCGAGTCAGTGGCGGCGCGGACGGCAAGGTCGGCGTCGCCGAGACTTCGGGCAGCCGCTTCCAAGCTCCGCACCGGTCGGCTCACCCAACGGGCCAGGGTCAGGGCGACCGCAGCGGCAGCCAGGGCGGCGGCTCCGGCGATGGCGGCCAACACGAGATGGAGCCGGCCGATTGCGGCATCCAAGGACTCGGCGGGTCGGACGAGCAGCACGGCACCGACCGGTGGGGTCTGGCCGCCCACCGGCACCGCAACCAGGAGTCGACGAGCATCTCCCTTCCCGTTCCAGGCCGTGGCGACCCGCCCGTCGAGGGCCGCCCGAAGCACCGCCACACCAGCCTGTGAATCGCCGGCCTCAGGATCACCGGCCCTCGCCACAACGGAGCCGTCGCGCCGCACCACGGCGGCCCCATCACCTTCGACGACGAGCCGCGACAGGAGGGCGGGGACCTGAGGCTCTGCCTGCTTGTCGCCGATTTTCTCCTCGGCAAGCGTGCCCAGCGATCGAGCCGCAGCGATGGTCGCGCTGCGAAACGTGGCCCGATCGCCGGCCTCAGCGGCCAGGCCGAGAGGTACCCCCAAGCCGAGGAGCACCAAGACGAGGAGCGCGGCCTGCGCAAGCATGACCCGTCGGGTCATCCCGGACCACCGAGGCGAAACCCCCGCCCGTAAACGGTTTCCACGAGAGCCGGATCGCCGAGCTTTCGGCGGAGCGCGACGATGTGGACGTCGAGCACCTTGGTCGGCCCGTACCAGTGGGCGTCCCAAGCGCGTTCGAAGATCTCCTGCCGGGGAACGACCCGGCCCGGATCAACGGCCAGACACTCCAGGATGTCGAACTCCTTTGCCGTAAGGCTGACCTCACGCCCGTCCAGGGTCACCCGCCGGCCGCGCTGGTCCACCGTCAGTCGGCCATGCACCAGCCGGTCGGCCGCAGGCGGCAGGGTTCGCCGTAGCACAGCCCGGATGCGTGCCAGCAACTCGGCGAACCCGAACGGCTTCATCAGGTAGTCATCGGCACCCAGATCCAGGGCCGCCACCCGGTCGGACTGCTCACCCCGGGCTGTCACGGCAAGGATCGCGACATCCGACCGTTCGCGGAGCCGGCGGCATACCTCCAGGCCATCGATGTCGGGGAGCCCAAGGTCGAGCAGCACCACGTCGCAGGGGGGTGCCCCCAACGCCGCTGCGCCGGTCCCCACGACCGTCACCTCGTGACCCGCCCGGCGAAGGCCACGAGCGAGTTGGCCCGCAATCCCCGGGTCGTCCTCGACGACCAGCACCCGGCATCGCCGCATCCCGCTCTCCGCCAGCCCGACCGTCGAGGTCACTCTGCGAGATTACGTGTCGGTGCCGGGCCAGCCGCACAGGTGACCGCGTCTTAGGAAGTTCTTGGCCAGTTCCGAAGTTGTCCTGAACGAGGCCGCCGGGATGCTCGACGAATGGCTTTCCGGCGTCGTGTTGCTCCCTCGCACACCTGCCACGCCAGGAGTCCAGGTTCTCGGGTCACCGTTCTGGGTAGCAGCCGGCCAGCGCCGCTTGTCTACCCATTCCCTCGGACGTTCCGCCCCTCCAGTGCCCGCTGCCTGCGGAAACCCGCCCACGATAACCTGCCCGATGAGCGGGGCGGCCCTAAGGCAAGCTCGAGGTCACACGCCGCAACCAGCCGATGGGCCTTCCTTGGCGCGATCGCCGCGGATGCCGTTTCATCGGCGTGCGGAAGCAGCCCTAAGGACGTGCCCGGGCCACATTGCGCCGCCGGGTTGCCAGTACGCGACCCGGGTCGATCGTGAGCCTGCACCCGAGCCACGCCGATACCGTCGCCGCGTTGCCTGGCATCCTCACCGCGGCCAACCTCGTCCTGGCCGTGTCGGGCTGCACGAGGGTCGCTACATACTCGGCGCCCGCCGCCGCCGCTCCCAGACCGAGCCGCTCGGCGTCACCAACGCACCGATCCACCCTGACGCCGAACGGCGAGTCAGGCACAGTCGATGTGAGCGACCTGCGCACGCTCTGGTCGCACAACCACGACGGCTATAGCCTGCCCCCGATTCATCTGCGCACGGTGTGTGACGGGGTCAACCACGCCGACTCCGGCGACGGCTGGTACTTCGTCGCCACCTGCCAGTTCGCCGGACGACTGATCACGGTCGACGTCACCCGACGGCAGGTCGCTGGCGAGCGCGGCAAGGTGACGGGTCCGGCGGAGATCGAGACAGTCACGGCCGCTCACACGCACCGCACCGGGTCGGAGGGGTCCCGGGCCCCGTCGGCCGTCGCCGACTCAACAGCATGATGCTGCGGCGTCCGTGGGGGCGCTGGATCTTCGGCGGCCACGGAGCGCGGCTATCGCGCCACCGGCGGGCCGCACCGTCGGCGTCAACGGACCTCACCGCTGTCGATGAGCCGGGCTACAGGACGCATCGGGTCACGACCCACTTCCGTCACTCGGCCGGATACTGGAACAGCGTCTATGCCGGCCGCACAGTCAAGGCGCAGGTCTACCGCACGCGCCTGGCCGCCGGCGTGGCTTGGACCCTGAAGGTCACTGTGCCGGGGGACGTGGCGGCAGACGTCGGATCCGGTGCCGGCCACCTCACCGTCGCCCTCGCCCAGCTCGGGCGCGACGTCGTCGCGGTCGATGCAGCCGAGTCGATGCTGGAACAAGTCCTTTCGAACGCCGCGCAGGCCGGCGTCGCCGCCAGGGTCCGGCCGGTAACCTCCCAGGCCCAAGAGCTCGGGCTCGCGTCAGCGACATGCGCTGCCGTCATCGCCATCGGTCTCCTGCCCTGGGTCGAGCAACCCGCGCTGGCAGTTGCCGAGATGGCGCGCATTACCAAGCCCGGTGGACACGTCATCGTCACCATGGACAACACGTGGAGCGTGGCCCGCGGGCTTGACCCTGTCTGGCACGCATCTGTGCGACGCCTGATCACCACGTGCCGACGCCTCCTCGCGCGGCGTATGTCGGAGCGGCCGCCGAGCCTGTGGCCCGCCTCGGCAAACCGGGGCGACCTTGATCGGCTGTTGCGCGCCGCCGGCCTGATTCCCCTCGAGTTCACGGGCATCGGCTTCGGGCCGTTCACTTTTCTTGGCCGAGCTGTCGTACCGAACAATGTCGGGCTACGACTCGATTCCAGGCTACAGCGTCTCGCCGAGCGCAGGCTGCCGTCGCTTGCGCACGCCGCAGTCTTCACCATCTGTCTCGCCGTCAAGCCTGCCGAAGAAACCGCAACAGACACTGACGCGCCGGTAAAGAGCGAAAGTGTCAGGGAGGCGGTGCGCAAGGAGGGCTAGTCAATTTACGCCCCATCTGCCAGCAACCGGGCGTTCAGCTCGCGCCAGCGATGGCCGCTCCATGAACCGTCGCCAGGCGCCGACGAGGCTTGAGGGCAGTAGGGACGAAGTTGAGACGCGGCGGGCGCTCTACTTCCGATCAGGTCCCTATTGCGTTTGTGCAGACTTACCCATCAGCCGGGGCCGGAATATTAAGTGCTGCATTGGCGTCAGTCACCAGCCCATCGATTCGCGGAGCGCACTCTCCGTACATCTCCATTATCGTGTCAGAGTTACGAACCGAATTCCTTACTCTCACGTCGCTCGAGAACAATACAGTCCCTCCATCGGCTGGATAATGTCCCGACGGCCCTTTGAACGGGACGAAGCTGTAGCCGACCTGGTAACCGTTGATCCAAGCCCGTAGGCACAGCTCGGTGTCGAAGCAGATGCCTGGTTCGCCGACTTCCGAGAATGAGTACTCCCAGCCTCCGAGTAGCTCGTAACTCTCCCTGCGAATGAAGTAAGGGCCAACATTGACGTGGTGGACAAAACGAAACTCGGCCCCTCCCCAAATGCGCTTGGCCTTTGCGGGATCCGGATCGTAGCTCTCGAAGCCCATGAAGCCGCCAAGAATCGCTAGCCGGGGATTGTCTGCAAAGTGTCCTAGCGCAGCGTCCAGCCAGGCGGTCCCGCGCGGAATAAGATCATCATCTTGGACCAGACAAACAATGCTGGATCGAGCGAACCTAATCGCGCGATCGAGGATTCTGATTTCATGCAGGTCATTAGAGTGGATCAAGAAGTCATTTGGCCGCTCCAGATACGACATCCACTTCTCATGCGA
Source organism: Pseudonocardiales bacterium (assembly GCA_040003795.1). Taxonomy (GTDB): domain Bacteria; phylum Actinomycetota; class Actinomycetes; order Mycobacteriales; family QHCA01; genus QHCA01. Next base: position 7,156 of record JBDUBV010000012.1, read on the forward strand.
ACCGTCCAACGAGCCGTCTTCACAGACGATCAGCTCATGGTTGCCCAAGCGTCTGAGGCCGTCAATGAGCTGTTCTATATTGGAGACACGATTAAACGATTGAAGGATAAAAGCTAACTCGGGCTGATCTTGATACTTGTTCGCCGAAGACCTTCGCCGTTCCTTGTCCGCCTTCACCCGTTCGACCATCTCGCTATCGACGGCAGTCATAACCCACTCTCCCTAGGCCCGTTGATATGCCTCAGCGAACGCAACACGCCGGGTGCTCCAAACTTTCTCATTTGCCAACGGGCTCCTACCCGTCAACGACGGAAGGTGCCGGGAGCTTTGCCGGTCTGCGGTGTGTGTTGGTATGGGGCAATCGAGGGGCATTCAGTAAGACCGTCCTTGCTAGACCCGATCCGTTATGGACAAGGTAATCGCACCGGCTCAACAACAGGTATTCAATGATGGCGTCCTCCCCGTTCTTCGCAGCTACGTCGCGGCTGCGAGTGATGTAGGCCGGCATAATCCATCCGGTTGGCCCTTGTCCGGCCGGCTCGCCTTTTTGATGTCGGACGCTGTCGTAGGCGATTACCCGGTGCGGAAATTCCTTCGCCAGATGGCTCAACGAAGACTGCTCGTCCGATGCCACAAAAATTCTTGCTCTTGGCTGGGTCTCCAGTATTCGTTCGATCTCTGCAGAATATCTTGAAAGCACGAGCGAGCCTTGGCGAAACGAACGGAGTTCCTGCCTGGACGTCGCATCGGTCCCCCGTGCGTGTACGCCGATGAGGTAGTGTCCGGCCATATGATTCACGAAGAAGTCGTTCACCTTGTTCAGAATATAGGCGCGCGGCCGGATGAAGCTGTCTAAGACCGCCTTTGCTTCCCTTCTCAGCGTGTCACTGGGATCGTCCCACTCGTAGGGAATCAGTAGCGTTGCACCGCTCAGCTGCGGATGATCACCGAAGTGATTGGACACGAAGGCGTGCTTGTCAGCATGATAGCCAACTTCGTGCGGAGAGGGCGGATGTGCGGACATGAGCGTTTGGGTTCGTTCCGAGATTGTTGATGCCGGATACCTGGGATCCACAGGTTGGAAATAGTATTCCCAGACTGTATGCTTCCCACGGTAGCCATTGGGTGTCCAATAGCATGTGCCCCTTCCGAAATGGACGACCGGAACTCGGTTCGCGGCGACAGCCCAAGGAATATTGGCAGCTACTTGTTGGATCAGCGAGAACAGCCCCACGTCCCTCTCACTGAGAATGTGGAGCTGCGCCGATCCGTCGTTCATGTTTTCAACTCCGTTCCGGCTGAGGGCACAAAAGCTCACCAGCCGGCAGAACCGTTTGGATTGGCCGCCGGAGTGCCAATGGCCAGTTCGGCGGCTTGGTCCCCTGCCCGTCGCCCATCGGTCGCCCGGCCTGTCCTCCGAGACGCCACCTGCTTCTCTATCCAGCGGTAGGTCGGCTCAAGTCCCTGGCTCAAGGTAACCGACGGCTCCCACCCCAGCACTTCGCGCAGACGACGATTATCAGAATTACGGCCGCGCACGCCTTGCGGCCCGTCGACATGTCGCAACTTGATGCCGCTCTTGCCTGACACGTCGACGATCATGCCGGCGAGTTCGTTAACCGTCACCATGTCTTCGCTCCCGAGATTCAGCGGTTCCCGGTAGTCCGACTCCATGAGCCGATAGATTCCCTCTACGCAGTCGTCGACGTAGCAGAACGACCTCGTCTGCTCGCCGTCGCCCCAAATCTCGATCTCGCCGCCTGGCTCGACCGCAGCAACCTTCCGACACAGCGCCGCAGGCACCTTCTCGCGGCCGCCATCGTAGGTCCCATAGGGTCCGTAAATGTTGTGAAAACGCACAATGCGGGTCTCGAGCCCGAACTCGCCACTATATTCTCGGCACAGGCGCTCGGCGACGAGTTTCTCCCAACCATAGGCGTCCTGGGGACTGGCGGGGTAGGCGTCCTGTTCCCTTAACGGGGTGACATTGGCCTCATTCTGCAGGTGCTCGGGATAGACGCAGGCCGACGAGCTGAACAAGTAGCGGGAAGCACCATTCATGCGGGCCGCCTCAAGCGTGTGGATATTGATTAACGCGTTATTCCGTAGGATTGTCGCGTGATTGCTCGAAATGAACCCCATGCCGCCCATGTCGGCGGCCAGCGCATAGACGTGATCGATGCCCCGAGTAGCCAGCAGGCACTCGTCGAAGCGGCGCAAGTCCCGCAACTCGAACTCATCTGCATCCACTGCGGTGTACTGGGGAGGGCTGGCGTCCACCCCTCGTACCCAATATCCCCGCTGCTTCAACGACGTGACGAGATGGTGGCCGATGAAGCCGCCGGCACCCGTGACCAAAATGCGCACGTTACTTCCGGTGCTCATGTACTCCCCCCAATCGATCAGGACGATGTAGGGCCGAAAGCTGGCTGCTCTGCTCGGTCGTCCACGGTGTGTTCGGTGCTGGCTGAGCGGCGGCGCGACCCAGCCGGGTCCCGACTGCGATCGGGTGGTAGGCGGCCCAGCGTCGCAGATCGCGGCGTGGACCACCGCCAACGCCCATCGGTTCCAGGCAAGCACCACGCTGGTTGCCGGTCACGCGCTCACCGACCTCCACAGCCAGGAGGTACATCAGCCCAACGCCTGGGCCATCAGCAAGAACCAGGGTCGGAAGCCCTCGGGCCGCCATTCGCCTCACCCCCTCCAACCCCGTCCTGACCGGAACGTCCGGCCGACCACGCCGGAGTAGGGCGAGGCGGCCGAGCCGGCCGACCCTAGCCGAACCTGCCCTGCTCGCGCCCAGACAATCCTTCAATCGCACCGGGGCAGCCGACAGAGCCGCGACAAACACGACAGTTAGGCGTAGCGCTTGGTCGATCACCTACCAATTGAGTGTATGGAGCACGTCGCCGAGGGCTGGGTCAATCGCTTCGGCGCGCCGCGTGCCTGTCTGGCACGGCGACGCGCCGACCCGCCGTGGTGAGCGGCGGCGGCGCTGTCCGAAGTGAGCCACGATCACGATGCCTTGATCCGCCGTTGGCGCAGTTCGACAGCTACCCGTCTGACGAGATTGCAGTTCGCTTGCACCATCGGCTCGTCGCCACCCACTGCTGCGCCACGCAAACGGGCGCCACGCCCGCTTGGTCGCCGACCTTCTCGCTTCGCCCTCGGCCGGACGGCGCTAACCTGGGGCGCGGCGAACCTTGCTGCCGCGAGCGACGTGCGGATCGCCTACACCGCCGCCCTCAAGCAGGCCGATCAGCACAACTACGAGGCGCTGTTGTCCTTCGCTCGCAGCTGATGCCAGCCTCGCGCAGGAGATCTTCGCAATCACCCAAGCGCGATGGTCGGTCATCGGAGCGCGCAGATGTTGCTCCACGCCGACAGAGTGAGAACCTCAGTAACGTCCGGTGAGGACGGCGCCGCCGCGCTGCGCGGCCGCCTCGGCCAGGGAACGCGCTCAGGCGCCTTGGCCCAGGTTGTGCATGAGGCCGCCGTCCATGACGTACGTCGCGCCGGTGACGTAGTCGGCCTCCGGTGAGGCGAGAAAGACGGCGAGGCGGCCGATCTCGCTTGGCTCCGCTGCACGCTTCCACGGGATGCTCTGGACCTGCTTGTGCAGCAGGACGGGGTCGTCGATGGCGGCTTGGTTGAACGGCGTCAGCACCATGCCCGGTGCGAGGCTGTTGACGTTGACGCGCAGCGGTGCCAGTTCGAGCGCCAGGGTCCGGGTGAGCATTCGGATCGCTCCCTTGGAGCAGTCGTAGTCCGCGCCGCCCGCATTGGGCACGTCCTCGTGTACGGATGCGATGTTGATGATCTTTCCGCCGCCGCCCGCGGCAGTGCGGAGTTGGGCGAAACGCCGGCAACAGAAGAAGTAGCCGTAAAGGTTGGTGCGGATCGCCTTGTCCCAGACCTCGGTCGGCAGCTCGGCGACCTTCTTTCCGGAGGCGTCCACTCCCGCGTTGTTCATGAGAATGTCCAGCGAACCGAACGTCTCGACAGCCTCGTCGAACATCGCTTCGACCTGCTTCTCGTCGGTGACGTCGCACCGGATGACGAGGGCGCGCCGATCTTCAGCTTCCACGGTCCGGCGGGTGTGGTCGGCGCCGTCCGCGTCGTCCAGGTAGCTGACGACAACATGCGCACCCTCCTTGGCAAACTCCACCGCCGTCGCCTGCCCGATTCCGGAATCGGAGCCGGTGATGAGCGCCACCTTGCCGTCGAGCCGCTTCGCTGCCATGACTTGCTCCATTCTCGGATTCATGCGAGATCGGCCGGCGGCTGGCCCAGACGCCAGGCCGCGTTGATCAGACCCACGTGGGAGAACGCCTGCGGAAAGTTACCGAGCATCTCGCCGGTCAACGGGTCGGCCTCCTCTGCCAGCAGACCGAGCTCGTTGGCGTGATCGGTGGCCCGGACGAACCACGACCTAGCCTCATCGGGCCGCCCGTCGAGGACCAGGCACTCGACCAACCAGTACGTGCAGATGAGGAAGCCACTGCGGTCGGCGGGCCAGCGACGGACAAGGCCGCCGCCGCCAAGTTCGCGTTCGACCGCCGCGATCGTGGCCCGCATCCGCTCCTCGCTTGCGGGCAGGAACCCGACCAGCGGCAGGAGCAGGACCGACGCGTCGAGATCGTCAGAGCCGAACGCGCCGGTGTAGGCCCCGGCCTTCTCACTCCAGGCGTGCTCCAAGATGGTGGCGCGGACGGCGTCTCGGGACTTGGCCCATGCGTCGGGATCCGCGTCCCCGCCCAGGGCGCCGGCCAACTCGACCGCTCGGTCGAGGGCTACCCAGCACATCACCTTGGAGGACGTGTAGTGGCGCAGTTGATCGCGCGCCTCCCACATCCCGGCGTCGGGTTGCTCCCAGGTGCGAGCGGCCCGGTTGGCCAGCGCGACCAGCAACTGTTGCACCGGGGGTGTGTACTCATCGAGCTGGTCGCGCATCAGGTGGGCTGCCTCGAGCACCTCGCCGAAGACGTCGAGCTGGTCCTGCTGCCACGCCGCGTTGCCCACCCGCACCGGAGCGCTGCTGCGGTAACCCGACAGGTGCGCCAGGACATGTTCGGTGAGGTCGCGTTCGCCTGCGACGCCGTACATGATCTGGATCAGTTCGTCGCGGACGTGGCCGGCGCTGGTGGCCAACCACTGGAATAGGCGGCCGGGCTCGTCCGGGCAGGCCGCCAGCCACAGCGAGCGCATGGTCAGGCTGAGATCCCGCAGCCACGCGTAGCGGTAGTCGAAGTTCGCCTGGCCGCCCATCGTCTCCGGTAACGACGTCGTCGCGGCCGCGACCACGGCGCCCGAAGGGCCGTAGGTCAAACCCTGCAGCACCAGGGAGCTGCGCCGGACCTCCTGCGGATAGTCGCCGTCATAACCGGTATGCAAGGCCGACCACGACATCCACCCATGCAGGGTGTCGGGTAGGGACGGGAGTTCCGCTGCCGCCTTGGCCGGGACGCCGAACGTCGGCGCGTAGGACAATCGGAGGTCGACAACCTCGCCCGCAGCCACGTCGAATTCGGCCAGGACCGCGCCGTCGTCGATGTTCAGCGTTACCGGCGCATGCAGCGTCAGGGTCACCGGGCCGCCACGGGCCTCGGCCCCGCCGGCTACGAGTCGCAGATGGGGCTCCGTGCGGCCGTACTCCATGCGCGGAGACAGATCCAGGCGCATCCGCACCGTGCCCTGATGGCCTTCGACCCGGCGCAGCAACACGTGCGGACTGCTCAGGCCGATGTCATGTCCGCGGGTCCCGGCCTCGAGCAGCAGGGCATCGGTGACGCTGACCGTGCCGGCATCGCCGCGATAAACCGTCCGCAGCACCAAGGTGTCACCCGCGTAGCTGCGCTCGGCCGTGAGGTCGTCCGCTGGTCGCAGAATCCAGTGCCCGGCCGCCGGATCGAGTAGCCGGCCGAACACCGACGGCGAGTCGAAACGCGGCACGCACCACCAATCCACCGAGCCCGACCGGTCGACCAACGCCGCCGAATGACAATCAGACACAAAGCCGTAGTCTGCGATGGCGGCCGGTCGGTCGGTGGGTCGATCCGTCTGCCCCATTGTCCCAGCGTAGGACGCCGCACGCGGGTGCCGGCGGCGCTGGAGGCAGAGGTCCCCACTCCGTAAGAACCTGAACCGCACTCATGACCCAAGGTCGCAGGTTCAGACTCCGCCCCGCTACACACGAAGTGCAGGCACAGGCACGATCATCGATTTCGATCGGTTGGCTGCCTGCCCCCCGGGGGTAGCCCGAATGCGATCAGGGGTCCGAGCGGTCCACGGAGCACGTCGCATCCGAGGGCTGGGTCAATCGCCTCGACGCGCCGCGTGCCCGTCCGGCCTGGCAACGCGCCGACCTGCCGTGGTGCGTGACGGCGGCGCTGTTCGAACAGGGCACGTTCACGTTCCCCTGATCCGCCGTACGCGCGGCTGCAAACGATCACGGCAGGCCTTCCGCGCTTTCCTGGCGGCCGAGCGGGGTAGCCCCGGGGCGGCTGGCCCTTAGCCTCGGGTCTCAAGCGTGGTCTTGAGCTTGCCAAGGCCCTTTTTGACATCCGGCTTGATCAGGACAGCGGAAATCAGCGGAAACAGGGCGCCGGCAAGGCCACCTGGCCTGGGCATGTCCATCACCCGTTCGATGTCGGTGCCGCTGCCGGCCGGGGTCAGCCTGAAGGTGCTGATGAACTGCTGGCCGCTGTCGGTGCTGGTCAGCACCAGGCGGGTGGGTGCCTGCACTTCGGTCGCCTCGACCTCGTTGCGGTGCGTCTTGTCATTCGGTAGCCACCCGATGCTGGTGAACCGGCTGCCGTTGACCACCTGTTCGCCGGCGGTGATGCCCTCAACCCGGTACGGTTTGGGGGACCATTCGGCGTGGCGGGCGACGTCGGCCAGGTAGTCAAACACCTCGGCCGCTGAGCGATCGACGTGCACGGATGAGACGACAGTTGCACGGCGGGCCATCATGACCTCCTCGGCAAACGAGCGGGAGCGCGCGGCGGCCCCCACCGAAACGACGACCGGGCACGGCCCGAATCGACAGCCCGGATCTTGCTCCTCCGGCGGCCAGACTGCCACCGGCGACGACCGGGCGAGGCGGAGGCTGCTGACGAGCTTCGGGTCGGTCGGCACCCACGCCGCCCGCGCACTGAGCCGGACGCTGTCGGCTGGCGGAGCGTCCTGGGGCGCCAGCACCCCGCAGGCCGGGTTCGCGTTGCTCGCGAGCGGGGTGTTGAGCACCCTCACGTTCGCCTCAAGTCCGTCGATGGTGGCCCCGTCAGCCGAATGGGGGTTGCGCTGCAGCGACACACTTCGTCACCGCGATGTCGCGTCAGGCCCTGCTCGGCTACGGGCTCTGCTGGGCAGTTGAGCGAGATCGGGCCCCGCAGCCGGGACTGGGGCGCGACTGTCACCTTCGCTTCGCTCAACTGGCTCGCCGACGTCGCCTGACAGGCATGTTGCCGTGCAGCCGGCGCCGGTCACCTCATCGTCGGCCTCGTTGCGTGCCTTCGTCGCCGGCATGGCAGTCGGCGGCGTGTCCTTGCTGCCCTGCGGCCAGGGGCCCACGGCGGAATGAGTGCAGCCACGGCGACCGCGGGGATGCTGCTGTATCGGCTGATCAGCTGCGTGCTGGTCGTCGCCGTCGGCCGGCTGCTGGGGGTGCTGCGTACTGTATGGCGCGGCGGCAACCAACGACGGCGCACCTCAGCGGACCGGCGACAAGACGCAGAGGTCATGGTTCGTCGTAATGGCCGCACCCTTGACCGTTTGACAGGAAGTGCTTCCTACCGCTAGCCCGCATAAGCTTCCGGCCGGGGCTACCAGCACCTGCTACCCAGCGGAGGGGACGCCGACTGAGCGGAACTCAGATCGAGATCGAGGCGAAGTTCGACGCGCCGGAGTCCTTTCGGTTGCCCCCCTTCGAGCGGCTGCGCGGCGTCGACCGGATCGGTGACGCCGAGGTCATGTCGCTGGCGGCGACCTACTTCGATACGGCTGAACACAGGCTGGCCCGCCAGGGGGTCACGCTGCGCCGCCGGTCCGGCGGCGACGACGCGGGGTGGCATCTCAAGACGCCACTTCCCGACGGTGCTCGTCGGGAGGTGCACCGTCCGTTGGACCGCTCCCGCCGGGCCGACCCGAAACCGCCGGTGGCTCTGCTAGGTCTCGCCAAAGCGTATCTGCGCGACAGCAACGTCGCCCCGGTTGCCCGGTTGAAGACCGAGCGCACCCGTTACCGGTTGTTCGGCCCTGATGACGTGGTGCTGGCCGATGTCACCGATGACCGGGTGACCGGGCAGGCCCTTGGCGGGGCCGAGGTCACCGTGACCGAATGGCGGGAGATCGAGGTCGAGCTCGTTCACGGCAACCGCAAGCTGCTCGCCGCCGCCGATCGGCTGCTCCGGGAGGCGGGCGCCCTGCCGGCGACGGCCAGCTCCAAGCTGGCCAGGACCCTGGACCTTGTTCCGGCCGCCGCGCCCGCCGCGCAGCCCGGCTCAGCAGGGGCGACCGTCCTCGCCTACGTGCAGGAGCAGGTAGCGGCGCTGCTCGCAGCGGACGGTGCCGTGCGGCAGGACGAGCCGGACTCCACGCACAGCATGCGGGTGGCGACCCGGCGGCTGCGCAGCGTGCTCGCCACGTATCGCCCGGTGCTCGACCGGGCGGTCACCGATCCGATCCGGTCGGAGCTGCAGTGGCTCGGCGGCGTGCTGGGCGGAGCCCGCGACGCCGAAGTTACCCGCGCGCACCTGCACGAGGCCGTCGGCGACCTTCCCGCGGAGGTCGTCCTGGGGCCGGTTCGCCGCCGGCTCGACGGCGAGCTGCGGTCGGCCTACCGCCAAGGCCGCGTGCGCCTTCTCGCGGAGTTGGAAGCCGAGCGCTATTTCCGGCTGCTCGACGTCCTGACGGCGGTGATCGCCGCTCCGCCGCTGGCTGGCGACGCGGAAGGGCCGGCCGCCGAGTTGTTGCCCCGGCGGGTGGCCCGGGAGTGGAAGCGACTCCGCGGGCATCGCGACCTGGCGGCCGCCGCCACGAGTCCTGATCAGCACGCCGTCGCCCTGCATGAGGTGCGCAAGGCCGCCAAGCGGGCCCGCTACGCCGCCGAGCTCGCCGTTGCAGTCGCAGGGCCCCCGGCCGCGCGCTTTGCCGAACAGATGAAGCACCTGCAGACCCGGCTCGGCACCAGGCAGGACACCGTCGTGACCCGCGACGTGCTGCGAGCGATGGGTGCACGTGCCTACCTGGCCGGGGAGAACGGGTTCACCTTCGGGCTGCTCCACGGACTGGAACACGAACGCGCCGAGGAAGCCGAGCGGCAGTACCACGACGCCTGGAAGCGGGCAGCACACAAGAAATACCGGCGCTGGCTGGGCTGACCGGAGGCGGGACTCCGACCGGTGCGAGCGGGACCAACGGGGCGTGGACCACTGAGGTTCGCATCGGTAGGGCGGCAGGTTGCGGAGCCGACAACCTTTCCCGGCGAAGCCTCGGCGTGGCAGAGTATTCTGCCGCCCGGAGTTCACCGTGGGCGGGCTCCGGGTCTACGAGACCGTCCGGGGAGTCGCACTGATCCCCGCAACTGCAACCGCAAGTTCACCGGCGCAGAGGGCTTCCTGAGTGCGACCGGACCGACGACCACACTCAACGGCGGGCGGCCGGCGCAGCTCTACCGCCCCGGCCCCATCACGTCGCTGCTGCGGCCCCTGTTGCGCCCCGCGGACGCCAGCGGCTCCTGATCCGCCGGCGAAGGCCAGCGCGGAGCACGCCCTGGCGTTACGATTCCGCCGTCGCCCTGCCGGGCATCGCGAGAGGGTCTGCCGATGGAAGCCGCCGCGGACACGCTGCAGAAGGCGCTCCGGATCAACCTCGACCCTCGGTGGTACGGCACCATCGCCGAGATCGGGGCCGGCCAGGAGGTCGCCCGGTGGTTCTTCCGGGCCGGCGGGGCAGCAGGCACCGTCGCCAAGTCGATGTCGGCATACGACATGGCGGTCAGCGACGCCGTCTACGGCAAGTCCGACCGGTACGTCTCGATGGGGCGGCTCCAGGCGATGCTCGACAGGGAGTTCGAGCTCAACCTGGATCGGCTCGGGGACGAGCGCGGCGACGAGACCGCCTTCTTCGCCTTCGCCGACACGGTCGTGGCGCGCAGCTACCAAGGGGGCAACGAGTGCCACGGCTGGATGGGGGTGAAGTTTCAAGCACAGCCGAAGGACGAGGCGAGCCAGGTCATCCTGCACGTACGGATGCTCGATGCCGAGGCAGCCTTGCAGCAGGAAGCGCTCGGGGTCGTCGGTGTCAACCTGCTGCACGCGGCGTTCTTCCTGCACCACGAGCCGGACACCCTCGTCGAGAGCCTGCTGGACAGGCTGACCACCGGCCGCGTCGAGATCGACATGATCCAGCTGAAGGGAATCGAGTTCAGGTCGGTGGACAACCGGTTGATGGCGCTGAAGCTGGTGCAGGTCGGCCTCAGCGGGGCGGCGATGTTCGGGCCGGACCGCGAGGTGCTGCAGCCCAGTGAGGTGCTGCGCAAGAAGGCGATCCTGGTCGAGCGCGGCAGCTTCCGGCCCCCGACGGTCGTCAACATCGACATGCTGGAGTCGGCCAGGGCGAAGTTCGAGGAAGACCCTGACGTGGCGGGCCGCGAGGTGCTCTTGCTCACCGAGCTCACGATGGCCAACCTGCTCGCGGGCGGGGGCAACGTGGACCGTCGGGACTTCCTCGCCCGGGCCGACCTGCTCGCCGCGTGCGGCATGACCGTGCTCATCTCCGACTACGTCGACTATCACCGGCTGGGTGCCTACCTGGCGTGGCGTACTGACGGGCGCATCGGCATGGTCATGGGAGTGCCCAGCCTGATCGACCTGTTCAACGAGGCCAACCACGCTCATCTGCCCGGCGGGATCCTGGAAAGCTTTGGCCGGCTGTTCAAGAACCGGCTTGGGCTGTTCGTCTACCCGATGCTGCGTGACGGCGAGGTGACGACCATCCATAACGTGGCAGTCGGGCAGGAGCTGCAGCCGCTGTATGACTACCTCTCCGCGCGCGGCAGCTTCGTGGACCTCGACAACTACAAGCCTGAGTACCTGCCCATCCTCAGTCGTGACGTCCTGCAGCGGATAGCCGCGGGCAACAGCACGTGGGAGACGATGGTGCCGCCCGAGGTGGGGGCACTGATCAAGAAGCGGGGTTTCTTCGGCTACCGCCGCCCCGACGTCAACGACGCCTAAGGCAGCACGAGAACCCGTACCGCGAGAATAGGGCTTTGTCCCGATGTCCGGGGGCTCCTCAGACGCGCAGGCTCGGTACATCAGAACCCGAGCCCCACCCGAGGAGGCCACCATGTTGCACGATCTGCTGGGCGCCGAGATCCAGTACCGCCAAGAGCGAGCCCGCGCGGTGTTCGCCCCTGTTTCGAGGTCCGAGAGGTACGGTCGCGCTCGCCGGGGGCGTACCCACCGCAAGCCGTCGCCGCGCAGCGGGACCGGCCGACTGACCGGGTGAGCGTGGCAGGGCATCGGCCGGCCCTAAGCGTGCGTCGGTCCCAGGCGGGATGATGCAGGACATGCCTGCCGGACCGGTTGCCAACGGCCCGCTGGTCGGGCGCTCCGAGGAGCTCGCCCGGCTGGTGGGCCTGGTGGGGGTGGAGCCCAGCAACGCCCCGAAGACCGCCGTCCTGCTCTCCGGGGACGCGGGGGTGGGCAAGACGCGCCTGCTGGCGGAGTTGCGCACGCGGGCGCAGGACCGGGGCTGGCGGGTCCTGGTGGGCCACTGCCTGGACTTCGGCGACAGCGCACTGGCCTACCTGCCGTTCAGCGAGGCCTTTGGCCGGCTGGTCACGGAGACCCCCGAGCTGGCCGCATCGCTCGTGGAGGCCAGCCCCGCGGTGGCCAGCCTGATGCCCGGCCGGCGACTGCTGTCTGAACTTGATCATGGGCCGGGTCCACGGATCGGCCGTGCCGACCTGTTCGAAGGCGTCGGCGCTGCGCTGCGGGAGCTCAGCCGGGCCGCTCCGCTGCTCCTGATCATCGAGGATGTGCACTGGGCCGACCAGTCGACGCGGGAGCTGCTGAGTTTCCTGTTCACGCGCCAGTCCGCGGACTTTCTCACGATCGTGGCGTCCTATCGCAGCGACGACATGCACCGGCGTCATCCGCTCAGGGCAGCCGCCGCCGAATGGTTCCGGCTGCCCGGCGTGAGCCGGGTCCAGCTTCAGCCGCTCGCCGATGCCGATGTTCGCGCGCTCGTGCGGGTCCTGCACCCGACCCCGCTGCTGGAGGCCAACGTCCGCCAGATCGTGGCGCGGGCCGAGGGCAACGCCTTTTTCACCGAGGAGTTGGTCGCCGCTGCCGGGCTTGGCGGCAGGGCGCTGCCGACGGACCTGGCCGACCTGCTATTGCTGCGGCTGGATCAGCTCGACGACAGCACCCGGCTGGCGGTCCGCGCCGCCTCGGTCGCAGGACGCCAGGTGTCGCACGATCTGCTGACCCACGTTGTCGGCATCGGCGATGACAGCCTCGAACGGGCGTTGCGCGCGGCGGTCGAGCACAATGCCTTGGTCGCGGTGGGGGCCGACGGTTACGCCTTCCGGCACGCGCTTCTGGCAGAAGCGGTCTATGACGACCTCCTGCCCGGCGAGCGGGTCCGGCTGCACGCCGCCTACGCCGAGGCGCTAGCCAAACACGACCTGGACGGCACGGCGGCAGAACTGGCCCGGCATGCCCGGCTCGCCCACGACCTGCCCACCGCCATCGCTGCGAGTATCCAGGCCGGCGACGAGGCAATGGCCGTGGCCGGGCCGGACGAGGCCGCCCGGCACTACGAGACCGCGCTGGCCTTGCTGGCCGACGCGGACACGCTGTTGGCGGCAGGCCCGGTCGACGTCGTCGATCTTGCCATCAAGGCCAGCACCGCTGCCGCGGCCGCCGGACAGCCCTTCCGGGCGGTCGCCCTGGTCAAGGAGGCACTGGACGGGCTGGCAACCGACGCTCCGGCATCGCAGCGGGCCGCGCTATTGGCTGCCCGGGCGGCCGTCGAGATGCTCAGCGACTCCTCGGTCGACATCCTCGCCCTCACCGCGGAGGCGCTGCAACTGACCCCGCAGACCCCGCCGTCCGCGCTGCGCGCCCAAGTTCTCAGCGCGCATGCCCGCGCCAGCCTCGACCGCAATCGCGACGATGAGGCCGTCCGATGGGCCACAGATGCCCTGCACCTGGGCCGGCAACTCGACCTGCCAGATGTCATCGCCGATGCGGCCACGACCCTGGCCAGGCTCCAGGATCGATCGGGAGACTCCGACTCGTCGCGGCGGGCCCTGGAGCAGACCGTCGCCGAGGCGAGGACAGCCGGTGAGGTCGCCGCCGAGCTCAGGGGCTTGTTCAACCTCGGCAGCCTGCATTACGAAGCGGGCCGGCTCACGGAGGCGCTTTCGGTCTACGAGTCTGCAGCCGGGCGCGCGCGTGAGGCCGGCCGGCCCTGGGCTCCGTACGGTATCGACGCCCGGGCCCTGGCCGGGGTGGTCGCCTATGTGGCTGGCGACTGGGACCACGCGAGCCGGATCATCGATGTCGCGGGCGAGTCGCCGCCGGCCATGGCCGAGGCGGTGCTCACTTCGGTGGGGCTTTCCGTCGCCGCCGGCCGGGGACGCCACGACGCTCTGGACCTGTTGCCGAACCTCCGGCCGTGGTGGGACCGCGACGGTCTGGTCGCCATCTTCACCGGCGGCCCGACCATCGATCTGCACGGCGACCGGGGCGATCCCACCTCCGCGATCGAGGTCCACGACCGGGTGGTGTCAGCCGTATGCAGGTTGTGGCAGGTCCCCGCCTTCGAGGCGCAGATCCGGCTGAGCGGGCTACTGCTCGGGCAGCTGGGTACGGCGGCGGGTCGCTCCGGCGGTGCCGAGCGCACCACACTTGCCTCGCGCGGTGAGAGGCTGGTCGCAGCTGTGTCCGAGGTGCTCGAGCACAGCAGGCTGCGCGGGCGGCGTCGCGGCCCGGAGGGAAAGGCATGGCTCGCCAGGGTATCGGCGGAGCACGCCCGCCTGCGCTGGCTGACCGGCTCCGACCCGCCCGATGAGGATGAGCTCGTCACGGCCTGGCTGAGCGCCGTCGCTGGGTTCGAGGCGTTCGGTCACGTCCATGAGCTTGCCCGGTCGCGGCTCCGGCTGGCCGGCATCCTGCGTGCCGTCGGACGGCCGGCCGAAGCCGCCGAGCACCTGCGGGAGGCTCGCAGCGTTGCCGTCCAGCTGGGCGCCGAGCCGTTGCTCACCGAGCTGCGCGGGCTCGGGGTGGCAACGTCCGGGCCGGCGGCTGCAGAGTCCCGGCGGAGCGATCAGCTCACCCCCCGCGAGCACGAGGTCCTCCTCCTCGTAGCCCAGGGGCGCAGCAACAGCGACATCGCCCGGCACCTCTATATCAGCGCCAAGACCGTGAGCGTGCACGTGTCCAACATCATGGCCAAGCTCGGCGCCGCCTCCCGCACCGAAGCCGCTGCCCTGGCTCGACGCCGCGGCCTGCTTACCGATCCTGGTCCCTGAGAGGTGTGCACGGCTACCAGCTCCGGCTTCCAGGCAAAGGACCTCAGCCACCGATCAGCGACTGTTCACCTGGGCGGCCCGGCCGGTCCGCAGGCTCTCGAGCGCGGCCAACGAGTAGGCCAGCGAGTTGACACCGTCCTCACCGGTGACGAGTACCTCTCCCTGCCCCCGGACCGCGGCGTCGAACGCGCGCACGGTCACTTCGTAGAGGTCGTCGCGCGGACCCAGGTCGAGCCGCTCGCTCGACCCGTCGCGCCACAGCGTGACCTCGCCCACCGGCGCGCCTGTGTTGCAGTCATCCGCCACGAGGGCACCCTGCGTGCCGAGGATGTGCAGGCTTGTGGGCAGGTGCCGGTTGTTGTAGGCGTCGTGAGTCTGCACGAGCACCCCGCCGGCCCACTGCGCGCAGGTCATCACGGCATCGAAGGGGCCATCCGGCGCGTTGTCCTGATTGATCCCCACCGCGGTCACCGCCAGGCCGGTGGTGCCGAGGATCGCGGCCACGGCGGCCGCGTCGTGGACCGTCACGTCCAGTACGACCCCTCCGCCAACCGGGTCGTCGATCCGCCAGCCGGCGAGCCGGGCCGGCAGTTGCACCGCATGGTGCACCCGCACCGCCCGTACCTGGCCGACCATCCCGTCCTGAACGGCTCGCTTGAGGGTGCGGTGGGTGGGGGAGGCCGGCAGGTGATGGTTGGTCGCCATGACGACCCCGGCCGCACGACAGACCTGCACCATCGCTTCGGCGTCCGCCAGCGACAGCGCCAGCGGCTTCTCCGCCAGAACGTGTTTGCCGGCCGCGGCCGCGGCCTCGACATGCTCGCGGTGCAGCGCGTTGAGCGAGGAGACGTAAACCGCGTCGACGTCGTCGCGGTGCAGCGCGGCGCTCAGGTCAGTCACCGCTTCGGGCACCCCGTGCCGGCGAGCCCACCTCGCACCGTGTTCGGCGTCGCCCGACCGGACCACGGTGACCGAGTCACCGACTGCCCGGATGGCGGGCAGGACACAGGTGGCGGCAATGTCGCTGGCCCCGACGAGGGACCAGCGTAAGAAGTCTTGGGTCATGGCGCCCAGTGAACCACCGGACCCGGTATGCAGTCCTCGGTACGACCAGCGGCGAGGGATGCCATGACGTGGTTGGGTGGGACCGTGCAGGACGACCACGCCGACGTCGTCGTCATCGGCTCCGGTATGGGCGGTGCCACGACTGCCCTCGCGCTGGCCCGCCGCGGTGTCGACGTCCTCGTGCTCGAACGTGGGTCGCGGCTGCCGCGAGAGCCGCAGAACTGGTCGCCGGAGGCCGTCTTCGTGCAGCGCCGGTACAAGCCGAGCGAGCTCTGGTACGACGCCCGTGGCGCTGAGTTCGCTCCCGGGGTGCACTACGTGGTCGGCGGGAGCACGAAGGTCTACGGGGCCAGCCTGCCGCGCTTCCGCGAGAGTGACTTCGGCGCGGTGGAGCACCTCGAAGGCACCTCGCCTGCCTGGCCCTTCAGCTATGCCGACCTCGAGCCCTACTACGCGGAGGCCGAGCGCATCTACCGCGTCCACGGACGGGTCGGCGAGGACCCCACCGAGCCGTGGCGCAGCGGCCCCTACCCGTACCCCGCGCTGCAGCACGAGCCGTATGTCGCGGACCTGGCCGAGCGCCTGCGAGCCTGCGGGGTACGGCCGAGCTCGAATGCGATGGGCGTGGACTTCGGTGAGTCCGGCGGCTGCATCCGGTGCGGCACCTGCGACGGCTTCCCGTGCCGGCTCGGGGCCAAGAACGATGCCGAGACCTGCGGCATCGACCCGGCGATCGCGACCGGGCGGGCGCGCTTGCTGACCGGGGTGCGGGTCCGGCGGATCCAGACCGACCGGACCGGCCGGCGCGTGGCGCAGGTCGTCGCCGAGGGGCCCAACGGCCTTGTCACGATCCGCGGCGGCGCGTTCGTCGTCTCCACCGGTGCGGTCAACTCGGCGGCGCTGCTGCTGGCCTCAGCCGACGACAAGCACCCGAGCGGGCTCGCGAACGGCTCTGACCTCGTCGGGCGCAGCTTCATGATGCACAACAACGCGCACGTGGCAGCGGTCGACCTCAACCGGCTCAATGCCGTGACGTTCCAGAAGACATTGTCGGTCAACGACTGGTACCACGACGGCGGCGACGGATTCCCGCTGGGCGCCCTCCAACTCATCGGCAAGGTCAACGCCGTGATGATGAAGAGTTGGGCGACGCGCGCGCCGCTACGGCTGCTGCAGCCCCTTGCTGAGCGCAGCGTGGAGTGGTTGGTCATGAGCGAGGATCTTCCCGCGACGGACAACCGGGTGACGGTGGATGCCGGCGGCCGGATCACCACCGCGCGCGATGCCCGGGGAATGCAGACCCACCGACGGCTGCACCGGCGGGCCAGGAAGCTGCTGCGAGCGGCGGGATATGACGCGGTGTTCACCCAGCGGTTCGACATCAGCATGAACTCTCACCAGTGTGGGACCGTGGTTGCCGGGACCGACCCGGCGGCGAGCGTGCTCGACCCCTGGTGCAGGAGCCACGAGGTTTCCAACCTCTGGGTTATCGACGCGAGCCACTTTCCGTCGTCGGCAGCGATGAATCCCGCCCTGACGATCGCTGCCCAGGCGCTCCGGGTCGTTGCGGAGTCCGACCTCGCCGGCTAGCGGTCACCCGGCTGGGTCAGGATTCCGGCGCCAGGGCCTGGTCCTTCTCCTCGACCGCGAGGGCACCGGTCATGATCGCCACGGCTTCCTGCATCTTGAACCGCTTCGGTGAGACGACCGCGGCGCGCCGGCCGAGCCGTTGCACGTGGATCCGGTCAGCCACCTCGAAGACCTGCGGCATGTTGTGCGAAATGAGGATCACCGGGAGCCCCCGCTCCCGGAGATTCTGGATGAGCTTCAGCACTTGGGCCGACTCGCGGACGCCCAACGCCGCGGTGGGCTCGTCCATGATGATGACCTTGCTGCCGAAGGCGGACGCCCGCGCGACCGCGACCGCCTGTCGCTGGCCGCCGGAGAGGGTCTCGACAGTCTGGGCGACATTCTGCAGGGTACCGATGCCCAGGGAGCTCATCTCCGACTTGGCCTGCTTGCGCATTCCCGGCCCGTCCAGCATCCGCAGGATCGACCCCAGCGGACCGGGCCGGCGGGTTTCCCGCCCCAGGAAGAGGTTGCTTGCGATGTCCAGGGCCGGTGCCAGGGCGAGGGTCTGGTACACCGTTTCGATGCCGTGGCTGTGCGCCTCCTGCGGGGTGCGGAAGTGCACTGCTTGGCCGTCCAGCAAGATCTCCCCCTGGCCCGGGACCTCCGCACCGGAAAGGCACTTGATCAGCGTGGACTTGCCGGCCCCGTTGTCGCCGATCACCGCGAGCACCTCGCCCGGGTAAAGCTCGAAGTCGACTCCGTCGAGCGCGACGACCCGGCCGTAGGTCTTGACCAGGCCGGTCGCCCTGAGCACGGGTTCGACGCGCTGCGCTGTCGCGGTCACGCTCGTCCCCTCCGGATCCACTGGTCGACCGAGACCGCCAGGATGACGAGGATCCCGACTGCGAGTGTCTGGTAGTAGACGTCGAGCCCGGCCAGGCTCAGCCCGTTGCGGAACACACCGACGATCAGGGCGCCGATGAGGCTGCCGAGCACCGTCCCCCGGCCACCGAACAGGCTGGTGCCACCGATGACGACTGCAGTGATGGAGTCGAGGTTGGCCTCGATCCCGGAGTTCGGGCTGGCGGCGTTGACCCGCCCGATGAGGATCCAGCCGGTGATCGCATAGAGCAGGCCGGCCACGACGTAGACGCTCAGCAGCACCCTGGTGACCTGGATACCGGCCAGCCGAGCGGCGTCGGCGTCGTCGCCGACCGCGTAGACATGGCGGCCCCATGCGGTGTAGCGCAGCACGTAGGCGAACACCGCATAGATGACCAGCATCACCAGGACGCCCGTCGTCACGTTCATTTTGCCGACCGTGATCGTGTGGCCGAGCCAGGCGAGGCCGTTTGCCAGCTCCGTGTCGCGGATGGTGCGGCCGGTGGCGTAGAGCAAGGTGAAGGCGGCGAAGATGTTGAGCGTCCCGAGCGTCACGATGAACGGTGGCAGCCGGACCTTGGTGACGAGGAACCCGTTGAACCAACCGCTCAGGCCGCCAACGAGCATGCCCAGGAGGATCGACAGATATCCCGGAATCCCGGTGTCGAAGGCGACTTTCGCCATGACCATTGATGCGAAGACCATGATCGCCCCGCAGGACAGGTCGATGCCCGCGGTCAGGATGATCAGCGTCTGGCCGACGGCGAGGGCGCCCACGACGGCGACCTGCTGAGTGATCAGCGAAAGGTTGTTGGGGCTGGCGAAGCTTTGGTTGAGGCTGCTGAACACGATGACGCTCAGCAGCAGCACGATCGCCGGGCTGAGCCAGGGGTAGCGGTGCAGCACCGTCTGGACGCGCTGGGCGGGGGTCCGCCGGTCGAGGAACTCCTCTGCTGCGTCGTGCGAGGCCGGAGCGGCCTGAGTGCTCGTCATGGCTGCTGCCTTTCGATGCGGTCGCAAGTCTGCTGGCTCGCAGGACAGCAGCCGGTCACCGGTCTCCGCCGTGGGGCGTGCCGGGTCGACCGGCACGCCCCGGGGGACGTCAGCCCCACGCGTTCTGCAGTCCGAACTGCGGATCCTTGCTCGGAACGGCCGGAACGGCTTCCTTGGCGATGAGCGTCACCCCGGTGTTGAAGAAGTCCAGGCCGGGGCTGTTCTGCGGCTTCTTGTTGCTCTTCACGATGTCCACGATGGCCTTGACGCCGAGCGAAGCCATCTTGAGCGGGTACTGCTGCGACGTGGCGGCAATGGTGCCGTTCGCGACGTTTTCGACGCCGGCCCGGCCACCGTCAACCGATACGAGCACGTAATCCGACTTCTTCGCGGCCTTCAAGGCTGCGGCGGCTCCTGCTGCGGTCGGCTCGTTGATCGTGTAGACGACGTTGACGTTGCCGTTCTTTGACAGCAGTTTCTCCATGCCGGCGCGGCCGCCCTCCTCGTTGGCGCCGGTGGCCACGTTGCCCACGATCTGGTAGTCGCCACCCTTGCCGCCGGTGTACTTGCCAACCTTGGGCTCGTCACCGTTGCGCGTGGGGTTGCCGACCGGGATGCCCATCCCCTCGAGGAACCCCTGGTCGCGGTTGTAGTCGACCGACACGATCTTGTCGCTGAAAATGTCGAGTAGGGCGATGACGGCCTTCTTGCCGGCCAGCTTGGCCGCCGTGTACTTGCCGATCAGCCGGCCGGCCTCACGGTTGTCCGTGGCAAAGGTCGTGTCGACCACGCTGGGCGGGTCGGTAGGCGTGTCGAGGGCGATCACGAACAGGCCGGCCTTCCGGGCCTTCTTGATCGCATTGTTGACACCGGTCGACATCGGCGTGATCAGGATGCCCTTCTGGTTGGCCGAGATCGCGTTCTCTATCGCGTCGATCTGGCCCTGGTCGTCACCCTCCTGCTTGCCGGAGGCGATCGTGATCGAGATCCCCAGCTCCTTGGCGGACTTGCGGGCGCCCTTCTGCATGGCCACGAAGAAGGGGTTCGTGGAGTCCTTGGTGATCAGCGAGACGGCGATCTTGCCGCCCTTGGTGCCTCCGGACGAACTGGAGTTGCCGCATCCCGTGAGAACCAGCGCGGGTACGCACATCGTGAGCAGCACGGCGACGCGCATCCTGCTGCGGAATGAGGGCTTAACCATGGAGAAACCTCCTCGAAACCGGCCCGATATGAGCGGTGAAGCGACCGTAGCGCCCGCCGCCGGTGGACGCACGCCTGAATCTCAGAAATCGCCCCAACCAGTCTTGCGGTCATTCGCGGCCCTCGCGCGCACCCGCGAGCAGGGCCACGACGGCGTCCCACCGGGGCAGCGACGCGACGGCCCCCCGGACCGTCGTGGCCAGAGCACCTGCCGCCGCCGCGGCGCGGGCGGCGCGGATTACCGGCTCACCCGCCGCGAGGCGCGCCGCCAGCACACCGCAGAAGGCGTCTCCGGCCGCCGTGGTGTCGACCGGGCGCACGCTGAGCGGCGGCATGTGGCGCACCTCACCGGCGTGCAGCAGCAGCGCACCCCGAGCACCCAGGGTGACGATCACGGTGCGCGGGCCCCGGGCGGACAGCACCCGGGCGGCCCGCTCGGCACCGGCCTCGTCGGCGGTGTCGTGTCCGGTCAGCGCTGCCGCCTCGTGCTCGTTGGGTACCAGCACGTCGCAGGAACTGAGCAGCCGATCGGGCAGCGGGACGGCCGGCGCCGGGTTGAGGACAGTGTTCATGCCGGTACGGCGGGCCAGTACGAACGCCTCGGTGACCACCGGTAGGGGCACCTCGAGCGACGCGAGCAACGTGGCCGGCCCCTGCGGGATCTGATCGGCGCTGGCCAGGGAGTTGGCGCCGGCGACCACGACGATGCGGTTGCCCCCGCGGGCGTCCACGCCGATCGAGGCGATGCCGGTGCGCTCGCCCGGCACGACACGCACCCCGGACGCGTCGACCCGGTCTTCGGACAGCACGTCGAGCAGCCGCGCACCGAAGGAGTCCTCACCGACCGCGCCCACCATCCTGACCGTCGCGCCGGCGCGCGCGGCAGCCACGGCCTGGTTGAGCCCCTTGCCGCCGGGTGTCTCGCGGAACTCCCTGCCGAGGACCGTCTCGCCGTCCCCGGGCAGCCGATCTGCCAACACGACGAGATCCATGTTGAGGCTGCCGAGGACCACCACGGGCACCGGGGGCCCGGCGCTCATCGGGGGGGTGACCAGCGCGGCGCGACGAGCCCGGCGGCCACACCGGCCATCTCAGCGGCGCCGATCGCCCCGGGCTCCGCCAGCACCGCCTGCCGCGGCGAGCCGAACTGCGCCTCCTTGGCGGCGCGCACCATCGGGTTGTGCAGCCAGCCACCGGCGACCACGACGTCGCCGTGCGGGCCGACCTCCGCTGTCATCGCGGCCAGCGCCCGGTCGGCGGCAGCGGTCAGGTCCTCCACCGCCGCCCGCCAGGCCAGGGCGGGCTCCACCCCGTCGTCGAGGTCGTGCAACGTGAGGCCGTGGTAGGTGGCAGTGATGCGCATCGATGACGACGACCGGCGCGCGGCCAAGGCGCGCCGGCCGAGCGCGGTGCGCGCTGCCGGGGTCACGGCGCCGACCAGCTGGCCGAGCCGCTCCAGTGAGATCCCGGTCGGGACGCCGGCCAGCAGGCACAGCCGATCGGGAACCACGCCCCAGCCGGTCGAGACCTCCGACCTGGCCAGGCGATCGATGGACTCGACAGGCAGCGGTGCCAGGACGGTCCGCACGATCGCCTCCGCGGTGCCCAGCGAGTCGAACAGCGTGCCCTCCCTCGCCGCGCCCAGAGCGTAAGCGGCCGTCTGATGGTCGTGTCCCGCCACGGTGAGCACCGCCCCGCGCAACGGCGCGGGGGCCGCTTCGTGGACGAGGCCGACCGGCTGCCCGGCCGGGACGATGTCGCCGAGGAACCCCCGGCCCACCCCCAGCATCGACAGCGCCGCGTCCCACGGAGCCTTGGCCGGCACATCGAACAGCCCGGTGCGGCTGACCAACGACAGTTCGTTCACCGGCGCCCCACCAAGGGAGTGAACCGCCCACTCGGGCACGGAGAGGAACCGGACCGCGCTGCTGGCGCCGGCCACGTGTCGAAAGAGCCATAGCAGCTTGGGCAGGCTGGAGACGGCGTCCAACGGCCGCCCGGCGATCCGGCGGTAGGCCCCGTCGCCGAGATCGGCCCGGACCGGCTCACACTCGCCCCGCGGGTCGTGCCAGGCGAGCGCAGGCGCTAGCGGCACCCCGTGCCCGTCGAG
>JBDUBV010000255.1:0-2748 GCA_040003795.1 Pseudonocardiales bacterium
CGGGGCTGGTAATCGGGGACGCAGCGACTCATCCTGTAGGGGTGAGATCGAGATGCGGATACGCCCGCACGACCGGCTACGCCGGCGGCTGCCAGTGGCTCTGGTCCTGCTCCCGGTGAGGGGGGCGGGATATGCAGTCATCGGCAACCTCGCGGTGGTCGCGGCCGGTGCTCTCGCTGCACTGACCGTGGCGCTCACCCGCATTGCGCCGGCCTCGCCTTGCCGGCGGGGGCCGGGACCGGCGCCCGGGAGGTTCCGCCGGAGTACGCGAGCCGCGGCGGCCCCTGCCCACGCCGCGCAGCGATGCCCTGGCGATGCCCACCCGTGACGTGACGAGTGCTTCCGTCGTCTATCAGCCCTGCCGTGTTCTAATGTCAGTGAGAAAAGGCTAATGACAACGGTGTCATTAGCGCAGTCAGTGCCGGGACTGGTCGAAGGAGTGAGATGGACGCCGCCGCCCAGCAGGCCAAGGGCGAGCACGCACTGCCCTCCGATGCCGGGCTGATGTCCCGTCGAGACCGCGAGATCCTCGCCTTCGAGCGCCAGTGGTGGCGCTATGCCGGCGCCAAGGAGCAGGCGATCCGCGACTTGTTCGACATGTCAGCGACCCGCTACTAC
This sequence comes from Pseudonocardiales bacterium, assembly GCA_040003795.1. Lineage (GTDB taxonomy): Bacteria > Actinomycetota > Actinomycetes > Mycobacteriales > QHCA01 > QHCA01. Next base: position 619 of record JBDUBV010000255.1, read on the forward strand.
CAGGTGCTCAACGCCCTGATAGACCGGCCCGAGGCCCTGGTCGCCGACCCTATGCTGGTCAAGCGCCTGCGCCGGCTGCGCACCGAGCGCCAGAAGCAGCGTTCGGCCCGCCGCCTGGGCATCGACAGCTAAACCACAATCCAGCGCGACAAACGCAGCGACAACCTCAGGGGCCGGTGACCCCGGGAAGGTGGCCTCGATGGACATCCTTCCTCCTCACGGTGCGCACCGCTCGGCCGCTGAGGTCATTCCCTGGCGGATCCGAGCCATCGGGGCGGGCATCTCCCTGCTCCTCGTGGGCGCGGCCGTCGGCGTGCTTCTCTCCCTCGGCGGCCACCCGGCCGACGGCGGCGTGACGTTCGCCAAGACGGCCAGCAGACCCCCTGCGCCCTCGCACTCGACCACCGTTGGGGCCTCCGCGCCGGCCGTCGCGCGGCCCTCGCCAGCGGCGCCCAGCGCTCGCCCGCAGCCGGCCATGCCCACCGCGGCGCCCGTCGCCCACCCCGCCCTCACCGTCCTCAACAACTCCACCATCGAGCATTTGGCTGCCGACTGGGCGGCGCGGTTCCGCGCGGCGGGGTGGCCGATCGCCGCAGTCGGCGGCATACGAGGGCGCTACCGCTACACCACCGTCTATTACGGGCCCGGCCAACTCGACGCTGCGCGTGCCCTCGTCCGGCAGTTCCCCGCCATCACGGTGATCGATTCGCGGGCCGACGCGCCGGAGCTGCCCGGCACGGGCCTGACCGTCGTGGTGACCAAAGACTTCAGTTGAGCCTGCCCTCACCACGCACTGCCAGCGGCCGGGAGGGGATGGCCGCCCTGCTGGCTGAGCCGGGACGGGCACTGGTTGCGCTCGACTTCGATGGCACTCTCGCCCCGATCGTCGTCGAAGCAGACGCCGCGCGGATAGCTCCCGGGGGCCTGGCCGCCGTGGCGGCCACCGCCCGGACCTTCGGCCAGCTGGTCGTCATCACGGGCCGTCCGGCCGGCTGGGTCGTAGGTCCCGGCGGGCTGGGCGACGTGTCCGGCCTGGTGGTCGTGGGGCAGTACGGCGCGCAGCGCTGGGCCGCCGGCGAGCTGCACGAGGCAGAGCCGCACGCCGGCCTGGCAGCGGTGCGCCGGGCGCTGCCCGCCCTGGTGGCTGGGCGCCCGGCCCGCATCGAGGACAAGGGTCTCTCGCTGGTTGTGCACACGCGGGGGGCCGAGCATCCCGACGCCGAGTTGGCCGCGTTGGCCGACCCGGTGGGCGCCCTTGCCGCCGAGCACGGGCTGGCTGCCCACCTGGGCCGGTACGTCGTGGAGATCCGGCCACCGGGCTTCGACAAGGCCGGCGTGCTGCGCGACCTCGTCCAGGAATACGCCGCCGGCTCGGTGCTCTTCGCCGGGGACGACCTCGGGGACCTACCGGCCTTCGACGAAGTGGCTGCACTGCGGGAGCGGGGGATCCCCGGCATCACCGTCTGCAGCGCCTCCGCCGAGGTGCCGGATCTGGCCGGGCGGGCCGACCTGGTGGTCGACGGCCCGGAGGGGGTGGTGGCGCTGCTGACCGATCTGGTCGCGGTGGCGACGGGGGGGACCCGCTCAGGTTGAGGCGCGGCGCTCGGCGTAGGCGGCAAGCGAGGCAAGCTGCACCGGATCCAGCGACGGCTTGACGTTGGTGCGGGCCGCTCTCAGGTGCGCCGCCGTGACGGTCGGGGCATCGAGTGACTCACGCATGGCCACCAGGGCCGCCTCGCGGATCAGCGCCGCGCAGTCCGCCGCGGAGTAGCCGTCGGTCTCGACCGAGAGGGCAGCCAGGTCGACGTCGGGCGCCAGTGGGGTGTGCTTGGCCGCCGCTTGGAGGATCAACGTGCGAGCCTCGGCGTCGGGCGGGGGGACATAGACCAGGCGTTCGAGCCGCCCGGGCCGCAGCAGGGCGGGGTCGATCAGGTCGGGCCGGTTGGTCGCCCCGATCACCACGACATCGTGCAACTGCTCCATGCCGTCGAGCTCGGTGAGCAGGGAAGCCACGACCCGGTCGGTCGTGCCGCCGTCGGTCGACTGGCCGCGCACAGGTGCCAGGGCGTCGATCTCGTCGAGGAAGATCAGCGCAGGCGCGGCGTCACGGGCCCGGCGGAACAGCTCGCG
>JBDUBV010000013.1:0-29196 GCA_040003795.1 Pseudonocardiales bacterium
GCGTCTCGTGGTTGGAGGCCACCCCGACGACGGCGACCGGCAGCCAGCCGGTGCTCCACCGGTAGAGCAGGTCGTTGAGGCAGTGCCCCTCCTTCGACGCCATCACCAGCACGGCGGGGCGCAGCGCCGGGTCGCTCACCGTCCAGGTCATCCCGAAGTGTTCGGCGACCGGCTGGAGGCTGTCCCTCAGCCGTGCCCGCGGCACCTCGGCCGGCAGTAGCGCGTGGACGCGCATGAAGAAGCGCCCTGTCCTGTCGTCGCCGAACTGCTGGCTGTCCCTTATGTCACCGCCCTGCCCGGCAAGTGCCTGGGCGACCGCGGCGACGATGCCCGGCTGGTCTGGGCAGGACAGGGTGACGACGGCGTCCGTAGGCACCTGCACACCTTAGGGGCGGTCGGGTGCGACGATCACGCCGTGCAGGTCACGCCGGTCGAATCCCGTGGGGTCGCCTTCCGCGGGACGGTCTGGGCGGGCGGTACGACCACGCCGTACGACGGTGCGGTCGTGGTCGACGACCGGGGACGGGTGGCCGCGATCGGACCGGGAACGGCGCTGCCCGAAGGGCTGCGGGTCCTTGGCGGCGAGGGGTACTGGGTCGGGCCTGGGCTGGTCGACGCACACGTGCACCTGGCGTTCGGCGACGCCGCGGCGGCGCTGCGGGGCGGTGTCGTCGCAGTCCGGGACCTCGGCGCGCCCCTGGAGAGGGCCTGCGCCTGGCGTTCGGGCTCCCGGCCGGCTCCGGGCCGCGCCACGGTGTCGGTGGCGGGTCCGGTGGTCACCGCGCCGGACGGCTACCCGTCGCAGTCGTGGGGAGCCGACGGGTTCGCGATGTTCCTGCCCGGTGCCGAGACCGCGCGCACGCTGGTGGACCGGCTCGCGGCGGCCGGCGTCGACGTGGTCAAGGTAGCTCTGGAGCCGGCGGGGGGCGCCCCGGTCGTCACACCGGCGGCCCTGAGGGCCCTCGTCGACGCCGCTCACGCCCGCGGGCTGCCGGTCACCGCTCACGCGCTCACCGTGGGTATGGTGCGCCGGGCCCTGGACGCCCATGTCGACGAGCTGGCCCACACCCCGGTAGAGCTGCTCCCCGACGACCTCGTCGACCGCATCGCCGCAACCGGGATACCCGTCGTGTCCACGCTGCAGTGCCTCATCGCAGGTGACCGGTCGACCGACGGAGCCGCCGCGGCGGCAAACGCCGCTGCGCTCCACAGTGCCGGGGTGGCACTGCTGTACGGCACCGATCTCGGCAACACCGGCACCCGGCCGGGGGCCGACCCCCGGGAGCTGGACCGGCTGGCCGACGCCGGCTTGGGCCGCGCGGGCGCGTTGCGGGCAGCCACCGAGGGCTCGGCGGCCGCAGCCGGAATCAGGGCGGGGACCGGCCGGCTCGAGCCCGGTGGGCCGGCCGCGCTGGTCCTGCTCGCTGGGGACCCGTTGGACGAGCCTGCGGTGTGGCTGGCGCCCACCGCCGTGTGCGCCGACGGGTACGTGGTGCTGCCGTAACGTCGGTCCGGTGAGAATCCAGGCGGAGATTCGCGGGGCGGCCGCCGTCATCAGCGCCATGGCGGCGGTAGGGGTCGGCACCGGCCTGCTGTGGTCGGCGCTGAGCCCGCGGGTGCACGTGATCGTCACCAGCGCGGGGCCGGACCTGGAGCACTACGGCAGCGACGAGTTCTTCGCCGGTGACGGCAGCTTCGTGTTCATCGGAGCCGTCACCGGAGTGCTGGCCGCCCTCGCCGTGTGGTGGCTGGCCCGGCGCCGGCGGGGACCGGTGCAGCTCGTCGTGCTCGCGCTGGGCTGCACTGCCTGCGGACTGGTGGCCTGGCAGGTGGGCCGCCATCTGGGGCTGGCGCACTTCCACGACCTCATCAGGCACGCTCCGGTGGGCCGGCGGTTCGCCAAGCCCGTCGACCTCCGGGGCAGGGTGGCCCTTGTTGCCCAGCCATGTGTCGCGGTCATCGCCTACCTGGTGCTGGTGTCATGGGTGGCGCGGTCCGACCTGGGCGTGCCATCCGGCTCAGTTGAGACCCAGGGCGACCTGCAGCTCGGCGAGGGAGACCGGTACGGCGCGCAGGCGCCGGAGCATGGTCACCTCCCGCTTCAGCAGCCCTAGCTCGGCCCGCAACCGACTCACCGCGTCGGCCGTCGCCAGCAGGGCCTGCTGGTCGCCGAGCTCCAGCGGGGACGTCGCGGCGACGACGGCGGCCAGAACCAGGGGGTCGCCGGGCAACTCGGCTGCCGCCGCGACCCGACCACCGGGAGCGTCGGTGCCGGCCAGGGCAGCCAGGTAGTCGGCGTAGAGCGTGCGCACTCTGCTGACCAGCAGCGCGGCCTCCTCGGCCGGTCCGACCTCGTCCGGCAGCCGTTCGACCTCGGCCATCGGATACGGCCGGCTGCCGGTGTCGACCGCCCCGAGGCGGAACTTGTCGGCGCCGACGGTGATGATCTCGAAGGAGCCGTCCGGCTGCTCGTCCCAACGGTGCAGGACCGCCGTGCAGCCGACCGGGTACAGCGCCCGAACGCCATCGGTACCGACCTCCCAGCCCTGCCGGATCGCCACCACCCCGAACTCCGCCGGGGTGCCTTCCGGCCGGCTCAGCAGCCGTTGCATGAGCTGCAGGTAGCGCGGCTCGAAGATCCGCAGCGGAAGCACCATGCCCGGAAACAGGACGGTCCCGAGCGGGAACAGCGGGATCGTCTCCACGACCCGAGCGTACGGCCGCCCCGGGAGTCCTCCCTACACTCGCAGGAGTGCTGACGCGGATCGACCTGCGCGGCCGTCCAGGGGGCGGTCCCGCTTCTGCCGTGTCTGCAGCCGCGCGCTCGCTGCTGCCTCGGGCGGCCCTCGACGTCGATGCCGCCGTGGACGTCGTGCGGCCGATCTGCGAGGGGGTGCGCACCAGCGGGTCGGCCGGGGTCCGCGAGTGGACGGAGCGACTCGACGGAGTGCGGCTCGACGCGCTCCGGGTGCCCGCTGCCACGCTCGACGCCGCCCTGTCCGCGCTGGATCCGGCGGTCCGCCGGGCGCTCGAGGAGGCGGCCCGCCGCGCCCGGCGCGTGCACGAGGCGCAGCGGCGCACGGACGTCACAGTCGACGTGGCTGCCGGCCTCACGGTGACCGAGCGATGGGTGCCGGTGCGCCGGGTGGGTCTTTACGTGCCGGGCGGCCGGGTCGCCTATCCCTCGTCGGTGGTGATGAACGTGGTGCCTGCGCAGGTCGCCGGGGTGGAGTCCATCGCCGTCGCATCGCCACCCCAGGCAGACCACGACGGCCTGCCGCACCCCTCCATCCTCGCAGCCTGCCGCCTGCTGGAAATCGAGGAGGTCTACCGCGTTGGCGGCGCGCAGGCGGTCGCGATGTTCGCCTACGGCACCGACGAGTGCCCGCGGGTTGACCTGGTCACCGGCCCGGGCAACGTCTACGTGACCGCCGCCAAGCGGTTGCTGCGCGGCGCGGCCGGCATCGACTCGGAGAATGGCGCCACCGAGATCGCCATCCTGGCTGACGACACCGCCGAGCCGGCGCATCTTGCCGCCGATCTGATCGCCCAGGCCGAGCACGACCCGCTGGCCGCCTGCCTGCTGGTGAGCCCGTCCGTGGAGTTGCTCGACGCCGTGGACGTCGCCCTGGGCAAGCAGGTACCGCAGACGAGGCACCGCGAGCGGGTGCAGAAGGCGCTGGCGGGCCAGTCGGCTCACGTGCTCGTCGACGATCTGCAGGCCGGGCTGGCCGTCGTCGACGCCTGGGCACCCGAGCACCTCGAGGTGGTCTGCCGCGACGCGCGGTCGGTTGCCGCCCGGGTGCGCAACGCCGGTGCGATCTTCGTCGGTGCGTGGTCCCCGGTGTCTCTCGGCGACTATCTCGCCGGATCCAACCACGTACTCCCGACGGGCGGCACGGCGCGGCACACCGGTGGGCTGTCCGTGCAGACCTTCCTGCGCGCCATGCACGTGGTGCAGGCCAGCCGGGAAGCATTGGCCGAGGCGGCGCCGCACGTGGGGACACTGGGGGGGGCCGAGGACCTCGGAGCGCACGTCGATGCTGTCATGCTGCGGGTGCGGCGGTGAGGCTCCCCGTTCGCGACGACCTGCGGGACCGGACGCCGTACGGCGCACCGCAACTCGACGTGCCGGTCCGGCTCAACACCAACGAGAACCCCTACCCGCCGCCGCCCGCCATCGTCGATGACCTTGCAGCAGCCGTGCGGGCAGCCGGCCCCACCCTCAACCGCTACCCCGATCGGGAGGCTGTCGCGTTGCGCGCTGACCTGGCCGGCTATCTCGGCCAGGACGTCGACGTCGAGCAGGTGTGGGCCGCCAACGGCTCCAACGAGGTGCTGCAGCAGGTGCTGCAGACATTCGGCGGGCCGGGGCGCACCGCCCTGGGCTTCGAGCCGTCCTACGCGATGCACGCCAACATCGCCGCGGCGACGGCGACCGGCTGGGTCGCCGGGCACCGCGACGCCGACTTCGGGCTGCGCGCGTCCGGCGCCGTGCTCCAGGTGCGCTCCGACGAGCCGGACATCGTGTTCCTGACCTCGCCGAACAACCCCACCGGCGCTGCCTTGCCACTGGAGGTGGTGCGGGCGGTCTGCGAGGTGGCCCAGGGCATCGTCATCGTCGATGAGGCCTACGCGGAGTTCGCACGTCCCGGCACCCCGTCGGCGCTGACGCTGCTGCCAGAGTTCGAGCGGCTGGTGGTCACCCGCACGATGTCCAAGGCGTTCGCGATGGCGGGCACCCGGCTGGGTTACCTGGTGGCGGCACCGGCGGTGGTCGACGCACTGCGGCTGGTGCGGCTGCCCTACCATCTGTCGACGCTGACGCAGGCTGCCGCCCGGGTGGCGCTGGCCCACACCGGCCCGCTGCTGTCCACGGTGGAAGCGATCCGCAGCGAACGGGACCAACTGGTGGCCACGCTCGCCAGGACGGGCTGTGCAGTCGTCGCCTCCGATGCCAACTTCGTGCTGTTCGGCGGCTTCCCTGACGCCGCCGCCGTATGGCGGGGGCTGCTGGCTCGCGGGGTCCTGGTCCGCGATGTCGGGCTCCCCGGCTGGCTGCGGGTCACGGTAGGGCTGCCGTCCGAGGTCGCGGCATTCGTGACAGCTCTGGGGGAGGTGCTCCGATGAGCAGGTCGGCGAGGGTGCAGCGTAGGACCAAGGAGTCACATGTCGTCGTCGACCTGGCGATCGACGGCACCGGCCAGGCCGCGGCTCAGACCGGCGTGCCGTTCTTCGACCACATGCTCTGCCAACTCGGCAAGCACGCAGGCTTCGACCTGACCGTGGCCACCACCGGCGACCTGGCCGTCGATGCCCACCACACCGTCGAGGACACCGCGCTCGCGCTCGGCCAGGCCGTGCGCGAGGCGCTGGGGGACAGGGTCGGCATCCGGCGCTTCGGCGACGCCCTCGTGCCCCTCGACGAGTGCCTCGTGCAGGCCGCCGTCGACGTCTCCGGCCGGCCCTACGTCGTGCACGACGAGCCCGACCTGGTCGAGCTGATCGGCTCCTACGACACCACCCTGACCCGGCACGTCTGGGAGTCCTTCGTGGCCGAGGCACGAGTGGCCCTGCATGTGCGGGTGCTCTCCGGACGCAACGCGCACCACATCGTGGAGACGCAGTTCAAGGCAGTTGCCCGCGCCCTGCGCGACGCGGTGGCCATGGACGGCCGGGTCACCGGGGTGCCCAGCACCAAAGGCACGCTGTGAACGCCCCAGCCGTCGTCGTCCTCGACTACGGCTCGGGCAATCTGCGCTCGGCGCAGCGGGCACTGGCCCGGGCGGGCGCCTCGGTCATCGTCAGCGCCGACCCGGCCACCGCGCTGGCCGCCGACGGCCTGGTCATCCCCGGTGTCGGGTCGTTCGCTGCCTGCATGGCGGGCATCGAGGCGGTCGGCGCCCGTACGGTGATCGAGCAGCGGGTGGCCGACCGCCGCGCGGTCCTGGGTGTGTGCGTCGGCATGCAGGTGCTGTTCGACCAAGGGGTGGAGCACGGGGTCCAGACAGCGGGGATGGGGCTGCTGCCCGGCGCGGTCACCCGGCTCAGGGCCACCCGGGTGCCGCACATGGGCTGGAACACCGTGACTGCCCCCCCGGAGTCGCAGTTGTTCGCCGGAGTGGGCACCGAGCGCTTCTACTTCGTCCACTCCTATGCTGCCGGGTCCAGTGAAGGGGCCGTCACGACGGCCGAGCACGGCGGGCGGTTCGTCGCTGCCGTGGAGCGCGCCGGGTTGGCCGCCACCCAGTTCCACCCGGAGAAGTCGGGCGACGCGGGGGCGCGGCTGCTGGCCAACTGGGTCGGCACGCTGTGAGCAAGGAGCGGGCTCGGCGCCGCGAAGCGCGGCAGGCCGCGCTCGAACGCGAGCGCGCGGCTCGGCAGCGCCGGCAGCGCCCTCGGGCCGCCCTCAAGCGCCTACGTTCGGCCGTGCCGGGGCCGCTGTTCAGGAGGCGGCGGGTGGCCCGCGTCTGGTCGCGCCGCACCCGTGCGCAGCGTGCCGCCATGGCCGTCGTAGCGCTCGCAATCGTCGTGCTCACCTTCCTGCTCGCCGACTCCTGGGCGGCCCGACTGGCCGTTCTCGCGCTGCTTGCCATCGCCGGGCCTGCCCTGTCCACCCTGGCGCTGGGCAGGGGCCGCGGATGACCCTGCAACTGCTGCCGGCCGTCGACGTCGCGGGCGGTCAGGCGGTCCGGCTGGTCCAGGGCGTCGCGGCCAGGCAGACCGCGTACGGCGACCCGGTCCTGGCCGCCCTGCGGTGGCAGCGCGACGGCGCCAAGTGGATCCACTTGGTCGACCTCGATGCGGCCTTGGGGCGCGGGTGCAATCGGGAGTTGCTGGCTGTGGTGGTCGGAGCCCTCGACGTGCCGGTCGAGGTGTCCGGCGGGATCCGCGACGACGACTCCCTCGACGCGGCGCTGCGCACCGGCGCGCGGCGGGTCAATCTGGGCACTGCGGCGCTGGAGGATCCCGACTGGGTGCGCCGGGCCATCGCCCGGGTGGGTGACCGGCTAGCTGTGGGGCTCGATGTTCGCGGCAGGACACTGTCCGCCCGAGGATGGACCCGTGACGGAGGTGAGCTGTTCGAGGTCCTGGCCCGCCTCGACGCCGACGGGTGCGCCCGCTACGTCGTCACCGATGTCCGCCGGGACGGCACGCTGACCGGGCCGAATCTCGACCTGCTGCGCTCGGTCTGCGCGGCAACCGACCGTCCGGTGGTCGCCAGCGGCGGGGTGTCCTCCATCGACGACCTCCGGGCGATAGCGACCATTGGGGGGATCGAGGGCGCCATCGTGGGCAAGGCGCTCTACGCCGGCGCCTTCACCCTGCCCGAGGCGCTGCGCGCAGTCGCTGGCGACGCCGTGGCACCGTCGTGACCGTGGCGGTGCGGGTGATCCCGTGCCTCGACGTCGACGCCGGCCGGGTCGTCAAGGGAGTCAACTTCCGCGACCTGCGTGACGCCGGTGAACCGGTGGAGATGGCCGAGGCGTACGAGCGCGAGGGCGCCGACGAGCTGACCTTCCTCGACATCACTGCGTCCAGCGCCGGCCGGGAGTCCACCTACGAGGTGGTCCGGCGCACCGCGGAGCGGGTGTTCATCCCGCTGACCGTCGGCGGCGGAGTGCGGTCGGTGGCCGACGTCGACGCGTTGCTTCGGGCCGGGGCGGACAAGGTATCGGTCAATACCGCGGCGATCGAGCGGCCGGCGCTGCTGCGGGAGGCAGCCGACCGCTTCGGGTCGCAGTGCGTGGTGCTCTCCGTGGACGCCCGCCGGGTCGCCGGCCCGGCCAGCGGTTACGAGGTGACCACCCACGGCGGCCGTCGCGGTACCGGGCTGGACGCCGTCGAGTGGGCGGCGCGCGGGCAGGAGCTCGGCATCGGTGAGGTGCTGCTCAACTCCATGGACACCGACGGGACCCAGGCGGGGTTCGACGTGGAAATGATCGCCGCCGTGCGCCGGGTGGTCGACGTGCCGGTCATCGCCAGCGGGGGGGCCGGCCGGGTCGGTGACTTCTCGGCGGCCGTCGGCGCCGGCGCGGACGCCGTGCTCGCGGCCAGCGTGTTCCACTTCGGGCTGCTGGGAATCGCCGAGGTCAAAAGCGAGCTGGCCCGGGCCGGCTATCCGGTGCGCTGATGTGGGGCGTCTGAGCCGCCGCCCACGGGCTGAGCGCCCAGGGCGCCGTGGCGGCCAGGTGTTGGAAGTCGGCCCAGCGGACCCAGTGCCATTCGGCCACCTCCGCGGGGTCCGGGGAAGGATCGCCGTCGACCCGGGCCACGAAGACTGGGCACACTTCGTTCTCCACGATCCCATCGGCGCTGGTCGCCCGGTAGGCGAAGTCGGCCAGCACCAGGTCGAGGTGCTCTGCGGTCAGGCCCAGTTCCTGGCCCAGCCGACGGCGGGCGGCATCGGCCACGCCCTCGTCCGGGCCGGGGTGCCCGCAGCACGAGTTCGTCCACACGCCGGCCCAGGTCCGCTTGGCCAGCGCCCGCCGGGTGGCCAGGAACCGGCCCTGCCGATCGAAGACGTACACGGAGAAGGCCAGGTGCAGCGGCGTGTCGGCGGTGTGGACCTGCGCCTTGGGCATCGACCCGATCGGCCGGCGGTCCGCGCCGAGCAGGACGACGAGCTCCTCGGCCGGCACGCCCTGCACTCTAGTCGGCCGGCGGCTCCGCACATGTGTATCTGGACGACAGGCAGCGCCGCTCCGCCGCCGCTCGGGCCGCCCCAGCGGCGCTGATCATGCACGGTCGCGCGCGACACGCCGGAAAGGACCGGCAGCTGCGCATGATCACGAAGCGGGACGGGGGAGTTGCTGGCCAGTCAGCGGCCGAGCCGGGCCTTGCCGAGCCGGGCCACATCGTCGGGCGCACCCTGCAACTCGACCTGCGCGACCTGCTGGCGGCCGAAGCCGAACAGCAGCAGCTCACCGGGCAGGCCGACGACGGTCACCGTCGACGCGCCGGGCCGGGCCCGGTGGACCTCACCGGTGTCCGCGCGCTGCAGCAGCACGCCGGTCGGTGCCGAGGTGCTGAGGGGGATCAGCCGGCTGGCGACCCGGCCCCACAGGACGTCCTCCTCGGCCGGCTCGAGCACCCGGGCCTCCCACGCGGGCTGCGCCCGGCGGACGTCCTCGTGGTGGACGAAGTACTCCATCATGTTCAGCTGGGAGTCCAACACGCCGAACATTGACCACTTCGGCGCACCCGACCGCAGGATCTCGACCATCTCCTCGAAGCTGTGCCGCTGCCCGGCCGCCGCGCTGCTGCGGGCGGTGAGCTCGGCCAGTTGCGGGAGGAAGATCCCCGGCAGGGCCAGGGGCCGGCGCTCGCGCACGAACAGGTGCGTGAGCAGGTCGCGGGTCCGCCAGTCCCCGCACAGGGTGGGCGCCTCAGGACCGAGGGAATCGAACAGGTCACACAGAGCCAGCCGCTCGGTGCGGGAATAGGAAGTCACCCCCGGATGGTAGGCACATGGTGTGACCTCCACTTCCACTGCCGTCCTGCGGCGCGGCCTGCGGGTGCTGGGCGTCGCCGTGCGTGAGGAGCCGGTGATCTTCGCGCTCTCAGTGCTGGGCAGCGCGCTGTTCGCGGCGGCCACGGTCGGCAGTGCGTTCGTCATCGGCCGGGTCACGGGGCGGGTGATTGTGCCGGCGTTCCGCGACGGCCGCACGAGCGCCGGCACGCTGGCCCTGGCAGCGGTGGCCATCCTCGGCGTGTCGGTGCTCAAAGTGCTCGGCATGATCGGCCGGCGCCTGGGCGCCGGGGTGATGCAGTTCCGGCTGCAGGCGACCTACCGGCGCCGGGTGACCAGGCAGTATCTGCGACTGCCCCTTGCCTGGCACCACGAGCACTCGACGGGGGAATTGCTGTCCAACGCCAACAGTGACGTCGAGGCGACCTGGTATCCCATCGCGCCCTTCCCGTTCGCCGTGGGCACGATCGTCATGATCTTCATCGCCGGGGCGGCCCTCGTAGCGACCGACCCGGTGTTGGCCCTGGTCGGCTTCTGCGTCTTTCCCGCGGTGTTCGCCGTCAACGTCGTCTACTCACGCCGGATGTCGCCCCGGATGACCCGGGCCCAGCAGCTGCGCGGCGAACTGAGCTCGGTCGCGCACGAGAGCTTCGACGGCGCGCTCGTGGTCAAGACCCTGGGGCGCGAGGCGGAGGAGTCTGCGCGGTTCGGGGCGGTCGCCCGGGAGTTGCGCGACGGATTGGTCGCCGTGGGGCGGGTCCGCGGGCTGTTCGACCCGGTGATGGAGGCGCTGCCCAACCTCGGCACGCTGCTGGTGCTGCTCGTCGGCTCTGCGCGGTTGTCCTCCGGTGCGGTCGGCGTGGGCGATGTCGTCTCGGTGGCCTACCTGTTCACGGTGCTGGCCTTCCCGGTGCGCGCCATCGGCTGGGTGCTCGGTGAACTGCCACGCAGCGTGGTCGGCTGGGACCGGGTGCAGCGGGTGCTGACCGCCGAGGGCTCAATGCCCTACGGCAGCGCCGCCCTGCCGGGCCACGGCGCCCCGGCGGCTCTTGACGTCAGAGGCGCGTCGTTCGCGTTCGGCGCCGCCGAGGTGCTGCACGACATCAGCTTCGACATCGCCCCGGGCCGCACCCTGGCGCTGGTCGGGCCGACCGGCAGCGGCAAGTCGACGCTGGCCAGCCTCCTGGTGCGCCTGGTCGACCCGAGCGCCGGTGAGGTGCTGCTCGACGGCACCGACGTCCGCTCGCTGCCGGCAGGAGCGCTGGCAGAGTCGGTGGCGCTCGTCGCGCAGACGACGTTCGTCTTCGACGACTCGGTCCGCGGCAACGTCACCCTCGGGGCGGATACCGACGACGCCGCGGTGTGGCAGGCACTGCGGCAGGCTCAGGCCGACCGCTTCGTCGCGGCCCTACCCGAGGGCCTCGACACCAGAGTCGGCGAGCGCGGCACATCGTTGTCCGGCGGCCAGCGGCAACGGCTGGCGCTGGCCCGGGCCCTCGTCCGCACTCCGCGGCTGCTCGTCCTCGACGACGCCACCAGTTCGGTGGACGCCTCCGTCGAGGGCGCCATTCTGCGCGGCCTGCGTACCGCCGCCTTCCCGTCGAGCCTGGTGGTGATCGCCTACCGCCGGGCGACCATCGCGCTGGCCGACGAGGTGGTCTACCTCGAGCACGGCCGGGTCGTCGCTCGCGGGCGCCAGGACGTGCTCCTGCAGACCACGCCGGGCTACCGACACCTGGTGACGGCCTACGAGCAGGCCGAGCGCGACCGGAGCCTGCTGGCGGGGGAGGAGGTGGTGGCGTGACGGTGACCACCTCCCCGCCTGCGGCCGATTCCACGAGCGGCCATGAGCCCGACTCCACCTGGCACACGCTGGTGCGCGGCGTGCAGCTCACCCCCGAGTTGCGCAACGGCATCGGCGTCACCCTGCTGCTCGCTCTCGTCGCCACCGCCGGGCGGGTGGTGGTCCCCGTCTCGGTGCAACAGACCATCGACCGCGGCCTGCGGGCCGGCGCAGGCCCGCGCATCGGGGTGGTCGCCTCGCTGATCGGCCTGGCCGCCCTCGTCGTAGTGATCACCGCGGCCGCCGCCTACGCCATGAACGTCCGGCTTTATGTGACCTCCGAGACGGCGCTGGCCGGCCTGCGGACCCGCGCATTCCGGCACGTGCACGACCTGTCGATGCTGCACCAGCAGGCCGAGCGGCGGGGGTCACTGGTCTCGCGGGTCACCAGCGACGTCGACCAGATCAGCAACTTCGTGCAGTTCGGTGGCATCCTCATCATCGTCAGCCTCGGGCAGTTCGTGCTGGCCAGCGTGCTGATGTTCGTCTACTCCTGGCAACTGGCGCTGCTGGTCTACGCATGCTTCCTGCCGTTGGCCTTCGCGGTCCGGCAGTTCCAGAAGCGGCTGGCCGCTGCCTACTCCGTCGTCCGCCAGCGCGTCGGCGACATGCTGGGGGGCATCGCCGAGAGTGTGGTGGGTGCCCAGGTGATCCGGGCACATGCCATCGAGCGGCGCACCGGCGACCGGATCGACCAGGCGATCGATGCCAACTTCCGGGCTCAGGTGCGGGCTCAGCGGATCTCCGTGCTGACCTTTTCGGCGGGGGAGATCGTGGCCGGGCTGGCCAACTCCGCCGTTGTGATCGTCGGTGTGCTGCTGGGCATCGGTGGTCACCTGACCGCCGGGCAGCTGACCGCCTTCCTGTTCCTGGTCACGCTGTTCGTCCAGCCTGTGCAGATCGCCACCGAGGTGCTCAACGAGGCACAGAACGCCATTGCCGGCTGGCGCCGCGTGCTCGGTGTCCTGGACACCCCGGCGGACGTGGCCGATCCTGGCCAGGGTGGCCGCGAGCTGCCCACCGGGGCGCTTGCGGCGTGCTTGGAACACGTGTCCTTCAGCTACCCCGGCGGCCCCGAGGTGCTGCACGACGTCAACCTCGAGGTCACCGCGCGGTCCCGGGTCGCCGTCGTGGGAGAGACCGGCTCGGGCAAGACGACCTTCGCCAAGCTGCTCACCCGGCTCATGGACCCGACGACCGGCCGGGTGCTGCTCTCCGGGGTGCCCCTGACCGACGTGCGGTTCGATTCGCTGCGCCGCCGGGTCGTGATGGTGCCGCAGGACGGCTTCCTGTTCAGTAGCACCGTCGCCGCCAACGTGCGCTACGGCCGGCCGGAGGCGACCGATGGTGACATCTGGTTGGCATTCACCGAGCTCGGCCTGACCGACTGGGTGGAGGGCCTCCCGCAGTCCCTCGACACGCCGGTCGGTGAGCGGGGCGAGTCGCTGTCCGTGGGCGAGCGCCAGCTCGTGGCGATCGCCCGGGCCTACGTCGCCGACCCCGACCTCCTGGTGCTCGACGAGGCCACCAGTGCCGTCGACCCGGCGACCGAGGTGCGGCTGCAGCGTGCCCTTGACTCGCTGACCCGCGGGCGCACTACGCTGGCCATCGCGCACCGGCTGTCCACGGCGGAGGCGGCCGACGAGGTGATCGTCGTCGACGCCGGCCGGGTCGTGCAGCGGGGTCCGCACTCCGACCTGGTCGGCGTGCCAGGCGTCTACGCCGCCCTGCACCAGAGTTGGATGAGCCAAACCCGGTCCGGTTAAGTCCGCCCGGGGTAGGGCCTGCCCGGTGACCACCGAGCGCAGCAAGGCCCAGAAGCACCCGGGGGAACCCCGGCTCCCGGCCGCCGTTGCGGTCCTGGTGGCGATCGCGCTCTACGCCCTGCTCCCCAGTGGCCTGTTCCTCGGCCCGCGCTTCGTCGTGCCGACGCTGGAGTTCCTGCTGTTCGTGCCGCTTGTGGCCGCCAACCCCCGTCGGATGACCAGGCAGAACGTCCTGCTCCGTCGGCTGGCCATCGCCCTGGTGCTACTGATCGCCGCGACCAACGTCGTGGCGCTGGGCTTGTTGATCCATGAGCTCGCCGGAGGCCAGGCGACGAAGGGGCCCGCGCTGCTGCTGGCCGCGGGCCAGGTGTGGGCGACCAACATCGTGATGTTCGCCCTCATCTACTGGGAGTTCGACCGCGGGGGCCCCGTTTCACGTACGCAGGCCGACCGGTTGGAGTTGCCCGCTGCCGACTTCCGGTTCCCGCAGGACGAGGATCATGACGCCATCGCCGAGGTGGCTGCCCGCTCGTCGAGTCACGCGGGGTGGACTCCTGGGTTCGTCGACTACCTCTACTGCTCCATCACCAATTCCTCGGCGTTCAGCCCGACCGACACGATGCCGCTCTCGGTGCGCGCCAAGTTGCTGATGGGCACCGAGTCGGTGTCGGCGCTGGTCCTGTCCGTCCTGGTCATCGCCAAGGGCGTCAGTCTGCTCAAGTGAGGGTCGCCTCACGGTGGGCGACAAAAAAACCGGCTAACCGAAATGTCCGCAGAACAAAGCGGACAAGTGACAGGCCAGGCGGACGAAGCATGCGGCCAGACGGCGCGCGGGTAGGCGCCATGTCACACTGTGCCCGTCCCATCCGCCAACGCGCTAAGCCGAGGGGGTGTGGACATGACGAAAACTTGGGGCTAGATCCCCGCCTGTTTGAGGACAGGCCTAATGGACGCGGTTGGTGCTCGGCGCAGGAGCCGATTGCCAGCCGCTTCCCTGTTCGGTGTCATCTCCTTCCGCCCTTACCTTCGGCCAGCCAGGCTCCGGTCCGGATAGGCCGATCGGGTGATTGTTGGTCGTGGATTGATCAAGCTGGGCGCTCTGCTGCCGATGATCTGAGGATCAGTCGGACGGGGGGGTGGCTTGTTCGGGGACCGTCGTGCGCTGACACGTCTCGTCGTACTCGTCGTGGCGGGCTCTCTTGCCCTCTGTGCGCTCGAGCTGGTGGCGCTCTGGCATGTGACCCGCCCGCCGGTTTGGCGCATCGGCCTGGCGGGGGGACTGCTTCTGGCCAGCCGATTGGCCATCGTGCACCTGAGGTTCCGCGGTCAGCGGATCGACTTCGACTGGGGAGAGGGCGCGCTGCTGCTGTGCCTGGTGTTGCTGCCGACACCGTGGCTCACCCTCCTCACGCCGATATGCCTTGCCGTTGCCGGGGTGGTGCTCCGCCGACCGGCGGTGAAGACCGTCTACAACGCCGCGTCTGCCACGGTCGCCACCGCGGTCGCCGGCACCGTTGCCAACGCGTTGTACGACACGACGACCACCGCACTGTCGTGGCGGCTGGTCGGGGCGCTGGGGGTGGCCGCCGTGCTGTTCACCGTCGTGGCCGACCTGTCGGCGTCCGCGGCCATCGCCTTGTCCCAGTCCGAGAGGCTCCTGGCCACCTTGCGGGTGGGGGTGGGGATGGAACTGCTGACCGGTGCAGGGAACGTCTGTGCCGCGCTTGCGGTGGTCGCGATCGCGCGGTTCGACCCGTGGCTGCTGATCACCCTGCCGATGCTGGTCGTGGCGATGCAGATCACCTACGGCAGCCGGATGCGGGCACAGCAGGAGCGCCACGCCTGGACCCAGTTGGAGGACACCACTCGAGCATTCACCCAGTTGGACCCGGTGAAGGTGGCCGAGGCTGCTGTCAGGGGCATCGTGGAGCTGTTCCAGGCCGACTGGGTCGAGGTGCGCTTCCGGAGCCCCAACGGCACCGAGGCGCACTACTCGGGCGGTCGGGAGGGCCTGGCTGCCGCTTCGCAGGAGCCGCCGGACGAGCCGACGGTGACTGTCCCGCTCGGGCAGGCCGACGAGGGCCTTGGCACCGTGACACTGCACTTCCGGGCCGACGTCACTCTCAACGCCCGGGAGCGCCATGCCCTGGCCACCCTCGCAACGGCACTCGCGGTTGCCCTGGCCAATGCCGATCGCTACGAGACCACCCGGGGTTTCGCCGAGGACAAGGCCCGGGAGGCGGTCACCGACTCGCTGACCGGCGTCGGCAACCGCGCACTGCTGCGAGACGCCGGTTCGCAGGCGCTCGCCGCGGCGGTGCGGCGCGGGCACGCCGCCGCGCTGCTGCTGGTGGACCTCGATCACTTCAAGGAAGTCAACGACACCCTCGGCTACGACACCGGCGATCGCCTGCTCGTCGAGGTGGCCGAGCGGTTGGCCAGCGCGGTGGCCGGGCAAGGCCTGGTGGCGCGGCTGGGTAGTCACGAGTTCGCCGTCCTGCTCGACGACGTCACCGCAGAAGCACCGGAGACCGTCGCCGGGCGGCTGATCAGCAGTCTGGACGAGCCCATGGTCCTGGACGGGTTGCATCTGCGCACGCCGGCCAGCATCGGTATCGCCTGCTTCCCCGGAGATGCCGGCGACGTCAAGGAGTTGCTGCGCCTGGCCGACGCCGCCCTGCTTCGGGCCAAGGGTGCCTCGACCCGCTGCGTCCGGTACGCCGTCGACCACGACCAGCCGTACGCCGACCGGCTCGCCACGGTTGACGAGAGCCGGACGGGCCTGGCCAACGGGGAGTTCGTGCTGTACTACCAGCCCAAGGTGGACGTGCGCACCGGCGAGATCAAGGGAGCCGAAGCGCTGATCCGTTGGCAGCACCCGACCCGGGGGCTGCTCTTGCCGTTCACCTTCATGACCGCCATCGAACATTCGGCCCTCGTACACGAGTTCACCCTCGAAATTCTGCGGATGGGGTTGCGCGACTGCGCCCATTGGCTGGCCCAGGACCCCGGACGCAACCTTGCCGTCAACCTGTCGGCGCGCAACCTGCTCGACCCCAGCCTTCCCGCTGCGGTCCTCGGACTGCTGAAGACGTACGCGGTCCGGAGCAGCCAGCTCGTGCTGGAAGTGACCGAGACGGCCATCATGAGTGATCTGGACACCGTCGACACGGTCCTGGCCCTCCTGCGGGCAGGCGGCGTGCAACTGTCCCTGGACGACTTCGGCACCGGATTCTCCTCGCTTACGTTCCTGTCCCGGATCCCTGTCGACGAGGTCAAGATCGACCGTTCGTTCGTCTCGCGGATGCTGAACTCCAGCCGCGACGACGTGGTGGTCCGCGGCACGATCAGCCTGGCCCGGGGCCTGGGGCTGCGGGTGGTGGCGGAGGGAGTCGAGACCAAGCAAGAACACAAGCGCCTGGTCGAGCTCGGGTGCGAGCGCGGCCAGGGTTACTACTACGGCCGGCCGATGCCGTTCGCGGCGCTGACGGAGTTGCCAGCCCTGCTCCCGAACGGAGGCAGACGGCGGCTGCCGGCCAACGCGGTCCCCGAGCCCCGGTCGATTCAGCCGGCCAGTGGCCCGGCGAGGTAGCGCTGCACGGTCGGCGCAACGGCAGCCACCACGGTTTCGATGTCGGCGGAGGCCAGCGGCTCGATCCGGATGACGTATCTCGCCATTGCCAGCCCGACCATCTGGGAGCCGACCAGGGTGGCCCGCAGTTGTGGTTGGGACTCGTTGACAGCGGCGGCGACTCGGCCGAGCACCTCACGCGTGACGAACTCCCGCAGGAGGGCGGCCGACTCCTCGTGGCTGACCGCACCCCGGATCAGCGCCAGGAAGGGGCTACGGCCGTCGGCGTTCTCCCACAACGCCAGGAAGAACCGCAGCAGGCGTTCGCCGAGGCCGTCGACTCCGGGCGCGAGCAGTGCGGGCAACACAGTCGCCGGCTCGACAGGGAACTCCATGGCGGCCACGAACAGCCCCTGCTTCGTGCCGTAGTAGTGATGCACCAGGGCCGGATCGACCCCCGCTGCGGCACCGATGCCGCGCACCGTCGCCCCGTCGTAGCCATGCCGGGCGAAGGCCGCCCGGGCGGCGGACAGGATGGTTTCGCGGGTGCCGGAGCCGGCCGGCCGGCGGCCGGTGCGAGCCACTAGGGGGTACGCCGCCGCAGGGTGGCGGCACCGAGCCCGAGCGCCACTGCGGCGCAGCCCGCCACGACGGCCAGGTCCAGGGCGACCCGGCCGGTGAGGCTGCCTTCGGTGGTCAGTCGGGTCATGCCGTCGACGGCATAGGACAGCGGAAGGGCGTCGCTGACCCAGCGGAGCAGGTCGACCATCTGGTCGCGGGGGGTCAGCAGGCCGCAGAGCAGGAACTGCGGCAGGACGATGGCCGGCAGGAACTGCACGGCCTGGAACTCCGTCGCGGCGAATGCACTCACGAACAGCCCCAAGGACATGCCGAGCAACGCGTCGGCGACCGCGATCAGCACGACCGGAGCTACCCCGCCGGGGGCATCGAGGTTGAGCCAGGTGAAGGCCACCACGCTGGCGACGCCCACTTGGACCAGGGTGGTCAGGGCGAACGCGAGCGCGTAGCCCAGGAGCAGGTCCAGCTTGCCCATGGGCGTGGTGAGCAGCCGCTCGAGGGTGCCGCTGGTCCGCTCGCGCAGCATGGCCACCGAGGTGACCAGGAACATCGTGACGAAGGGGAAGATGGCCAGCAGCGGCAGCCCGATCCGATCGAACGTGTGCGGCGCGGCGTCGAAGACGTAGCGCAGCAGCACCATGAGCAGGGTCGGCACCACCACCAGCAGGCCGACCGTGCGATGGTCCGCGCGTAGCTGCCGCAACACTCGGGCGGCCGTTGCCAGCGTGACTCGAACGCTCATGCCAGTGCTCCTTCGGTGCCGGCTTCTTGTTCGGCCAGATGCAGGAAGGCCGCTTCGAGATCGTCGGCGCCGGTGCTGTGCCGCACGCCGTCGGGTGTGTCGTCGGCAACCACCCGGCCCTCGCGCAGCAGCAGGAGGCGGTCGCAGCGGCCGGCCTCGTCCATCACATGACTGGACACGATCAGGGTCGCCCCTGCATCTGCGAGCTGGTGGAACAACTGCCACAGGTCACGGCGCAGGACCGGGTCGAGCCCAACCGTCGGCTCGTCGAGGACCAGCAGAGCCGGTGAGCCGACCAGCGCACAGGCCAGCGACACCCGGGCCTGCTGGCCGCCCGAGAGCTTGCCGACCAGGTCGCCGGCCCGGTCGAGGAGGCCGACGTCGCGCAGGGCGTGCTCGGCATCCGCGCTCGAGCCGCCGGTCACGGCGGCGAAGTAGCGCAGGTTGTCGCCGACCGAGAGATCGGAATAGACCGACGGCGACTGGGTGACGTAGCCAACCCGCCTGCGCAGGCCGGCTGTGCCGGCCGGCTCGCCGAGCACGCTCACCCGGCCCGACCGGATCTGCTGCACGCCGACCAGGCAGCGCAGCAGGGTGGTCTTGCCGCTGCCGCTCGGACCGAGCAGACCGGTGATCTGGCCGGGCGGCACGGTGAAGGTGAGGCCCCGCAGGACCGGGCGGCCGCCCCGGTTCACCACCAGCCCGCCGACGTCGACTGTTGCTTCCGACATGGGCTACCTCCAAATTCATCGTACGATGAAGTCAACGATAGATGAATTCAGCCCTCCCCGTCAAGTACCCGCCCTCGGCACAATGGGCAGATGCCCCTCGACCCGCTCATCGCTGCCCGGCTCAAACGCGACGCCGACGGCCTGGTCCACGCCGTGGCGCAGCACTACGACACCCACGAGGTGCTCATGGTCGGCTGGATGGACGACGAGGCGCTGCACCGCACGCTGACCACCGGCCGGTGCACCTACTGGAGCCGCAGCCGGCAGGAGTACTGGGTCAAGGGAGAGACCTCCGGCCACCAGCAGTGGGTCCGCTCGGTCGCCCTGGACTGCGACGGCGACACCGTGCTGGTCGGCGTCGAGCAGGTGGGGGCCGCATGCCACACCGGTGACCAGACCTGCTTCGACGCCGACATCCTCGATCCGGTCGTCGCCGAGTGGCCGCGCTGAGCGACGGGGCGGTTCACCCGTCCCGGGCCGAGTTCGCCAACCTGCTGGGCAGCCAGCCGGTAGTTGCGGTGACCCGGCGGCTGCTCGCGGACGGGGAGACGCCGGTCGGCGTCTACCGCAAGCTTGCCGGGGATCCTGGGTCCTTCCTGTTGGAGTCGGCTGAGCACGGTGGAGTCTGGTCGCGGTATTCCTTCATCGGGGTGCAGTGCCCGGCCACCCTCACCACCCGCGACGGCCGCGGGCTGTGGCTGGGCGCCGACCCCTTCCCGGTCCGGCCGGGCCGGCTCCGCGATGACGACCCGCTGGAGATGTTGCGCGACACGCTCAAGCGCCTGCACTCGCCGCGCAACGCCGGATTGCCGCCGCTGACCGGTGGCCTGGTCGGCTATGTCAGCTACGACGCCGTCCGCCGGCTCGAACGCCTTCCCTCGCTGGCTGAGGACGATCTCGGCCTGCCGGAACTGGCGATGATGCTGGTCAGCGACCTGGCTGTGCTCGACCACTCCGACGGCTCAGTGCTGCTGGTCGCCAACGTCGTGGGCACCGGGGCCGCCGAAGGCGACGCGGACCGGCGCTACGACGATGCACTCGCCCGACTGCAATCGATGACCCGGGCGCTGGCGCAGCCCACCCCGCCGTCGGCCTCCATCGTGCTGCCGACGGAGCCGGCCTACCAGTCCCGCTCGGTGCCGCGGGACTACAAGCACGCCGTTGACCTCGCCAAGAGACAGATCTGGGCCGGAGAGGCCTTCCAGGTCGTCGTGGCGCAGCGGTTCCAGTTGGCCACCACGGGCACCGATCCCCTGGACATCTACCGGGTCCTGCGGGCGGCCAACCCCAGCCCGTACATGTACCTTCTGCGCTTCCCCGACGGGACCGACGTGGTGGGATCCTCGCCCGAGGCGCACGTCAGGGTGCAGGAGAGGCGGGCGCTGATGCGGCCGATCGCCGGATCGCGGCCACGGGGACAGACGCCGGAGCAGGACGCCCGGCTCGCTGCCGAGCTTATCGCCGACCCCAAGGAGCGCAGCGAGCACGTCATGCTCGTCGACCTCGCCCGTAACGACCTGAGCCGGGTGTGCCTGCCGGACAGCGTCGAGGTGGTCGAGTTGATGAAGGTGGAGCGTTACAGCCATATCATGCACATCGTGTCGACGGTCGTCGGCGACCTGCAGCCCGGCGCCACGGCGTACGACGCCCTGGCTGCCACCTTCCCGGCGGGCACGCTGTCCGGCGCTCCCAAGCCGCGCGCCATGGAGATCATCGAGGAGCTCGAGCCGACCCGGCGAGGGCTCTACGGCGGCGTGGTCGGCTACTTCGACGTGGCCGGCGACCTCGACTCCGCCATCGCCATTCGGACCGCCCTGATCAGGGACGGCATGGCCTACGTGCAGGCCGGGGCAGGCATCGTGGCCGACAGCGACCCCGACGCCGAGCACGAGGAGTGCCTCAACAAGGCACGGGCCGTGCTGCATGCCATCGCTGCAGCCGGCTCGCTGGCAGCGCTGTGAAGCGGTCGACCCCGCACCGCGAGCTCGCCGCCGCCTGCCTGGTCACCTTGCTCGGGGCGCTCTGCGTGCTGCTGGCCGGTGGGCGGCGCTGGGTGGCGCATCCCGCCGCCGCCGCCGCTGCCGCTGCCGGTCCCGCGACCGGCACCCAGATCGTGCCACTCGCCCGGGCGCTCAGCCTGGTCGCGCTGGCCGGCGTGGTGGCCCTGCTCGCCGCCCGGGGGTGGACCCGGCTGGCCGTCGGAGCGGCGCTGGTCGCTGCCGGGCTGGCGATCGTCGCGTCGACGGTGCCGCGGTTCGCGGCGGCAACCGTCCTCTGGCCGGTCCTGACGGTCCTCGGTGGGGCAATGGTCCTGTCCGCCGGGACGCTGACCGTCCTCCGGGGCCGGTCCTGGCCGGCGCTGGGTGCGCGTTACGCCGCGCCGTCGGCGCGCCCGGACGGCGGCGAGCTCGACGCCTGGGCGGCTCTGGACCGCGGCGAGGACCCCACCACCACCTCGGCAGGCCAGCCATAGAGCCAGCGGCGCACCCGCACCCGTGCCCCCGCGCTCCTGCACAGCCGTGGTCACCGCGCGGTGCCGGGCACCAGGGCGCCCGTGGCGTGCAGGATCTCGTACCGGCGTAATTCGGGCTCACCGGCCGGACGGTCGCCGCCGAAGGCGGCATCCACGGCCGGATGGATCCGCTCGTCGAACGCTCGGGCGCAGGCCTCCTCCGACTCCCACACGTCGATGTAGCGCAGGCCGCCGTCGGGGCGCCGCACGCATAGGTGCAACAGCGAGCCGGGCAGCGGCTCGGGCCCGATCTCGTCGATGATCCGGGAGTAGAGCTCCGCACTGATCGGCACGTCCTGCTCGTAGGCGTACACCATCGTGTTCCCTTCTGCAGTTGATCCGAAGCACCTTCGGCTGAATAGCTGTACAGTAAGCCCGGTGACCAAGGACGTCAATACCCGCCGGCCCTACTTCGCTCCGCACCGTGCGGAACAGGCTGCCGCGACCCGGCGCGCGGTTCTCGCCGCAGCACGCGACCTGTTCATCAGCCGCGGCTACGCCGCGACCACCGTCGCAGCGATCGCCGCTCGGGCAGAGGTCGCGGTGGATACCGTCTACGCCGCCGTCGGTCGCAAGCCGGTGCTGCTTCGCGAGTTGGTCGAGACGGCGATCTCCGGCACTGATCGCGCAGTCCCCGGAGCCGAGCGCGAATACGTCGCGCGGATGCGTGCCGAGCCGACCGCGCGGGCCAGGCTGGCGATCTACGCCGAGGCCGTCGTAGGGATCCAGGAGCGGCTCGCCCCTGTCTTCATCGCCCTGCGCGAAGCAGCAAGCAGGGACCCTGCCTGCGCCCAGCTGTGGGCCGAGATCAGCCAGCGGCGCGCTCACAACATGCGTGCCCTTGCCGCCGGGTTGCGCTCCACCGGCGACGTGCGTGACGACCTGACCGACGACGAGGTCGCCGACGTCATCTGGAGCATGAACGCTACGGAGTTCTGGGTGCTGCTCGTCGTCGAACGGGGTTGGACCCCCCGCCAGTTCGGCGAGTGGCTGGCTGACGCCTGGAGCCGCCTGCTGCTCAGCGGTACGTGACCACCGGCTGGTCACACGCTGCTCGAACACTGCTCGAACATCCGCCGAACCCGCCGGCGCCGGCGCGCACCGCAGGCTGTAGCCCGTAGCGTCTGGACATGAGGGAGGGCTGAGTAGATGACCGAAGGCCGATGACCGAAGACGGCAAGGGACTGGTGCTCGTCATCGAGGACGAGCGCTCGATCGCCGACCTCGAGCGGCTGTACCTGTCGCGGGAGGGCTTCGGCGTTCACGTCGTGGCCGACGGCCGTGAGGGACTGGCAGCGGCCCGCCGGCTGCATCCTGTGGCCATCGTCCTGGACGTGGGACTGCCCGGCATCGACGGCACCGAAGTGTGCCGCCAGTTGCGCCAGGCCGGCGACTGGACCCCCGTCCTGTTCGTCACGGCCCGCGACGACGAGGTCGACCGGGTCCTCGGGCTGGAGATGGGCGCCGACGACTACATCACCAAGCCCTTCTCTCCCCGAGAGCTCGTGGCCCGGGTCAAGACCGTGCTGCGCAGGGGTGGGACGCCGGGGGACACCCCGGTGCTCAGCCTCGGACGGATCCGGGTCGACCCCGGGCGACGGCGGGTGTGGGTGGGCCAGTCGGAGGTGTCGCTGACGACGACGGAGTTCGACCTGCTGGCCCACCTCATGCGCCGGCCGGGCCGGGTCTACGAGCGCGGCCAGTTGCTGTCGGAGGTGTGGGGCTACGCTGCCGCCGCCGGCACCCGGACCGTCGACGTGCACATCGCGCAGCTGCGGGCCAAGCTCGGCGCCGACAGCCCGGTCCGCACGGTGCGCGGGGTGGGCTACTCCGTCGAGGCGCAGTGAGACGTCCCACCCTGGCCGCCCGGATCGGCCTCGTGACGACTGCCGTGGCGGCAGTGGCGGTGCTCATCGCCGGGCTGGTGTCCTATGGCTTGGTGCGCCGTGCAGCAGATGTCGAGGCGCAGCACGCGCTGGCCCGCCAGGCAGATGTGATAGCCGGGACGCCCGTGTCCAGCCCGGGACGCCCGGACAGGGTACCCGTGCAGCAGCGGGTGGCGTTCCTGCTGCGGCGCCAGGGGATTGCAATCGCATGGGAGACCCGCGAGGGGGTGGCGCTCGGTGACCGGCTGGCCCGGCGGGCGGCGGCGACGGCGCCCGGCGGGAGCAGTGCGGACCGGCAATCCTTCCGGACCGGCGTGGACGGCGAGACCGTGCTTGTCGAGATCCGCCCGCTGGACTCCGGTGGGCTGCTCGTGCTGGCCCAGCCGCGTTCGCAGGCGACGGGCGTGGCCGCCCAGGTGCTGCGGCGCACAACCCTGGCGCTGCTGGCCGGGTTGGCAGTTGCCGCACTGGCCGGGATCGTGCTGGCCCGCCGACTCGCCCGGCCGCTGCAGCGTGCCGCCACTGCCGCTCACGACCTGGCCCAGGGGCGCCGCGGCGTCCGACTGAGCACCGAGGGGCCCGCGGAGATGGCCGAGGTGGCCGACTCGCTCAACCAGCTCGCGAGTGCCCTGGAGTACAGCGAGACCCGGCAGCGGGAGTTCCTGCTGTCGATCTCCCACGAGCTGCGGACCCCCCTCACAGCGGTCAAGGGCTTCGCCGAGTCGCTGGCCGACGGGGTCACCACCGGTGCCGACGTCGCGCCGGTCGGTGCCACCGTGCTGGCGGAGGCGACCCGCCTGGAGCGACTCGTCGCCGATCTGCTGGACCTGGCCCGTCTCGGGGCGCAGGACTTCCGCATCGACGTGACCGAGGTCGACCTGAGCTCACTGGTGGCCGACGCAGGGCGCGTGTGGGCAGCGCGCTGCCGGGCCGAAGGCGTGCTCTTTGCCACCGAGCTCCCGTCGGCACGTTTGCCGGTGACCACAGATGCCACCCGGCTGCGGCAGATCGTCGACGGGTTGGCCGAGAACGCATTGCGGGTCACCCCGGCCGGGCGGCCCATCGTCCTGGCGGTCCGCGCGGAGGGCGACGAGGCTGTCGTCGAGGTGCGTGACGGCGGCCCCGGCCTGACGGAGGACGACCTGGGGGTGGCTTTCGACCGCTCTGCGCTGTACGAGCGTTACCGAGGTGTGCGCCGGGTCGGGACCGGTGTCGGCCTGGCACTCGTCGGCGGTCTGACCGCCCGGCTGCACGGTCGGGCGACCGCCGGACACGCCGCCGAAGGCGGCGCCTGTTTCGCTGTTCGGCTGCCGCGTGCGCTGCACCCGTCGGTCGGCGGCAGCCGCACCGGTGAGTAACATCGCCCCGATCGACCTACGTCAAGGGGAAGCATCTGTGGACGTGCTCGAACAGCTGATGATCGGCGCCCGCGCCGATGTGGCTCAGCGCGAGGCACGCCGTCCCCTGGCAGAGGTCAAGGCTCGGGCCGTGGTGGCGCCGCCGGCCCGCGACGCCCTCGCTGCCCTGTCCACGCCCGGCGTGGGGGTGATCGCCGAGCTGAAACGAGCCAGCCCCTCCCGCGGGCGCCTCGCCGACATCCCCGACCCCGCCGCTCTCGCCCGCGACTACCAGTCCGGTGGCGCCCGGGTGATCAGCGTGCTGACCGAAGGTCGGCAATTTGGGGGCTCACTGGCCGACCTGGACGCAGTCCGGTCAGCCGTCGACGTTCCGGTGCTGCGCAAGGACTTCATCATGTCCAGCTATCAGGTGCACGAGGCACGTGCGCACGGTGCCGACCTGTGCCTGCTGATCGTCGCCGCCCTCGACCAGAACACCCTGATCGGCCTGCTCGAGCGAGTCGAGTCGCTCGGCATGACGGCCCTGGTCGAGGTGCACGACGAGGCACAGGCAGACCGTGCGCTGGCCGCGGGCGCCCGGGTCATCGGGATCAACGCCCGCGACCTGCGCACCATGGGCATCGACCGCTCGGTCTTCGAGAGGGTCGCGGCCGGCCTGCCCAGCACCGTGGTCAGGGTCGCCGAGTCCGGGGTGCGCGACACCCACGACCTGCTGGCCTACGCCGCCGCCGGAGCTGACGCCGTCCTGGTCGGCGAGGGGCTGGTCACCGACCGCACCCCACGGCAGGCAGTTGCAGACCTCGTCACGGCCGGCGCGCACCCGGCGACGCCCCGGTCGGGACGGTGAGCCTGCCAGATGCCGCGGGGCACTACGGCGAGTACGGCGGCCGGTACGTCCCCGAGGCGCTCGTCGCCGCACTCGACGAGTTGGTGGCGGCCTACGACGAGGCCCGCGGCGACGGAGGCTTCACAGGGGAGCTGGACCGGCTGCTCAGCACGTACGTCGGCCGCCCCACCCCGCTGACCGACGCCGGGCGGCTGGGCCGCGGGGCGGGCGGCGGCGCGCGAATCCTGATCAAACGCGAAGACCTCGCCCACACCGGCTCGCACAAGCTCAACAACGCCCTGGGCCAGGCACTGCTGGCCAACCGGATGGGCAAGCATCGGATCATTGCCGAGACCGGCGCCGGTCAGCACGGGGTGGCGACCGCCACCGCCTGCGCCTACCTCGGGCTCGAGTGCGTGATCTACATGGGCGAGGAGGACACCCGCCGGCAGGCTCTCAACGTCGCCCGCATGCGAATGCTCGGTGCCACCGTGGTCCCGGTCGCAACCGGCTCGCGCACCCTCAAGGACGCGATCAACGAGGCGATGCGCGACTGGGTGACCAACGTGGGGACCACGCACTACGTCATCGGCTCGGTGATGGGGCCGCATCCCTTCCCCATGATCGTGCGTGACTTCCAGCGGGTGATCGGGGTGGAGGCCCGCGCCCAGTGCCTGCAGCGCACCGGCCGGCTGCCCGACGTCGTCGCCGCTTGCGTCGGCGGCGGCTCCAACGCGATGGGGGTCTTCGCCGCCTTCGTTCCCGACGAGGGAGTGCGTCTGCTCGGCTACGAGGCCGGCGGCGAGGGGATCGACAGCGGCCGGCACGCCGCCACGGTGGCCCGCGGCCGGCCGGGCATCCTGCACGGCATGCGGACCTACCTGCTGCAGGACGCCGACGGGCAGACCGAGCCGACGCACTCCATCTCAGCGGGACTGGACTACCCCGGCGTGGGGCCGGAGCATGCCTGGTTGCACGACACCGGCCGCGCCGAGTACCACGCCGTCACCGACGCCGACGCGATGGACGCGATGGCGCTGGTCGCGCGTACGGAAGGCATCCTGATCGCCATCGAAACCGCGCACGCCTTCGCCGGCGTGCTCCCGCTCGCCGCCTCGCTCGGGCCGGACGCCGTCGTGCTGGTGTGCTGCTCGGGCCGGGGCGACAAGGACATGGACACAGCGGCGCGCTGGTTCGACCTCGCGTGAGCGGGCTCGCCGCCGCCTTCGAGCGTGGCCGGGCGCAGGGTCGCGGGCTGCTCATCGGCTATCTGCCGGCCGGCTTCCCGACCGTCGAGGGCGGCGTGAGCGCCTTGCTGACGATGGTCGACTCGGGGGCCGACGTGATCGAGGTCGGCCTGCCCTACACCGACCCGCTGATGGACGGTCCGACCATCCAGGCGGCGGTCGACCGCGCACTGGCCGGCGGGGTACGGACCAGGGACGTGCTGGCCACGGTGGAGGCCGTTGCGGCGACCGGCGTGCCGACGGTGGTGATGACGTACTGGAACCCGGTCGACGCCTACGGGGTCGAGCGGTTCGCCCGCGACCTCGCCGGAGCCGGCGGTGCGGGGATGATCACCCCGGACCTGATCCCCGACGAGGCGGGGGACTGGCTGGCCGCCTCCGACGGCGCCGGCCTCGACAGGGTCTTCCTCGTCGCGCCCTCGTCCACCGACAAGCGCATCGCGATGACGGCGCGGCACTGCCGCGGCTTCGTCTATGCCACGTCGGTGATGGGCGTGACCGGCGCCCGGGAAGTGACCAGCGCCGGGGCGCCCGAACTCGTCACCCGGGTCCGCGCGGCCACCGACCTGCCGGTCGGCGTGGGCCTGGGTGTCAGCAACGGCGACCAGGCCGCCGAAGTGGCCGGTTTCGCCGATGCGGTGATCGTCGGATCCGCTTTCGTCCGGTGCCTGCTCGACGCGCAGTCGGAGACCGACGGGCTGCAGGCGCTGCGGGATCTCAATGCTGACCTCGCGGCAGGGGTGCGCCGGGCGGTCCGGACCTAGACCTGCACCGGATCGCTCTGCCGCACGACGTCGCGGACGACCCCTGACCGGCCCGCCGTACTGTCGCCGACCACGACGCGAACCGACGGCGTGGTCGGCGATGGCAGGCCGCCGGGGTCGTGCCAGCCGACCCGGGCGACCTTGCTGGGCATGTTGGCGCTCGCCTCGCCGCCGACGACCTGGCAGCGGAACGCGTACGTCAACTGCTCGGGCAGGCCGTCGTCGCCCCCGCACAGGTGGTAGAGGCCGACCAGGTCGACAACTACCGTCTCCAGGCCCGTTTCCGTACGGACCTCGCGCAGGACGGCGTGGACCGGGGTCTCGCCGAAGTTGACCCGGCCGCCGGGCAGGCCCCAGCGCCGGTAGCCGTAGCTCTGCTGGATCAGCAGGACGCGCCCGGCCAGGTCGTGGATGACTGCCGCCGCCGCGGTGACCAGGCCGCCGGTCGAGTCGCTCATGGCTGCGACCCTAACCACATCCGGCGCGGGCGGCACCCCGGCATCCGGCTAGGTTGGGCTTGTGCTTCTCGCGTCGTTCCCGTCGCCGTCGACCGGTGTATGGCATCTCGGGCCGGTGCCGGTCCGCGCCTATGCCCTGTGCATCATCGCGGGCGTCATCGCAGCCGTCCTGATCGGCGAGCGCCGCTGGCAGGCCAGGGGCGGCCGGCCGGGCACCGTCACCGACGTCGCGGCGCTGGCCGTGCCGTTCGGCCTGGTCGGCGGCCGGCTCTACCACGTCCTCACCAGCCCCCAGCTGTATTTCGGCACCGGCAAGCATCCGATCGAGGCGCTCTTCGTGTGGCGCGGCGGACTCGGCATCCCCGGTGCGCTGCTGCTCGGTGGCGTCGGGGCCTGGATCGCCTGCAGACGCCGCGGCATCGGGCTCCCCGGCTTCGGCGACGCCGTTGGTCCCGGCATCGCCGTCGCGCAGGCGATCGGCCGCTTCGGCAACTACTTCAACCAGGAGCTGTTCGGCAGGGCGACGACGCTGCCCTGGGCGGTCCGCATCGACCCTGGCCACGACGGGTACCAGGACGGTCACTCGACCTATCATCCGACCTTCCTGTACGAGTCGCTGTGGGACCTCGGGGTGGCCGGCGTGGTGATCTGGGCAGACCGCCGGTTCAAGCTGGGCAGGGGGCGGGCCTTCGCCCTCTATGTCGCCCTCTACGCCGTCGGACGGCTCTGGATCGAGCTGCTGCGGGTCGACACGGCCAACCACATCCTGGGGCTGCGGGTCAACGTGTGGACCTCCCTCATCGCCTTCGGCTGCGCCGTGGCCTGGATCGTGACGCACCGCGGCCCGCGCGAGGAGATCGGCGGGCCGGCACCGCAGGACAGCACGGCGGAGGCTGCCGAGCCGGCCACCGACGTACCCTCGACTCGTGAGCACCCCACCTGACGCCGGAGCGCAACCCAAGCGGGCCGTGCCCGAGGCTCACCACGAGCACCGCGACGTCACCGGTGGCGCGCTGCGCCCGGCGGTCTTCGGTGCCATGGACGGCCTGGTCTCCAACTTCGCGCTGATCTCCGGTGTGGCCGGCAGCAGCGCCAGGCCCGGCACCGTCGCGCTCGCCGGGTTGGCCGGCCTGGTGGCCGGTGCCTTCTCCATGGCGGTCGGTGAGTACACCTCGGTGGCCTCCCAGGGCGAGCTGGCCCGGGCCGAGCTCGACATCGAGCGCCTCGAGCTCCGGCGCAACCCGGCGGCCGAGCAGGAGGAGCTGGCCGCGATGTACGTGCAGCGCGGCCTTGATCCCGAGCTCGCGGGTCAGGTCGCCGCCCAGCTCTCCGTCGACCCTGAGCAGGCCTTCCGCGTGCACGCGCGCGAGGAGCTCGGGGTCGACCCCGACGACCTGCCCTCGCCGTGGACCGCAGCTATCGCGTCGTTCCTGTCCTTCAC
>JBDUBV010000112.1:0-9104 GCA_040003795.1 Pseudonocardiales bacterium
ACGACCGCCTACTGTCGCTCCAACGAGCCGGTGTTGCGACGACCGGTTAAATCCACCTTGGCTGCCTGCGTCGCTGTGGTGCAACAGCTGGCCGGGCTCGACCGGTGTGCCTTGCCGGTTGCGGTCCCACAGCGCGATCCGCAGGGGGGTCAGGACCAGGTCGGTGTGCTTGGTCGTGGCGGCGTGCCAGCCCACGATCCGCTGGGCGAAGACGTCGAGGACGAAGGCGACGTAGACGAACCCGGCCCATGTCCTGCAGTAGGTGAAGTCGGCGACCCAGCGGGTGTTGGGTGCCGGTGCGGTGAAGTCGCGGTCCAGCAGGTCCCCGGCCCGCTTGCCGTCTTTGGCCGGGATCGTGGTCCGAATGCCCTTGCCGCGGCGCACCCCGTTCATGCCCAGGTCCCGCATCAGGCGATCTACGGTGCAGTAGGCGACGTCATGACCCTGTCGGCGCAGGTAGCGGGTCATCTTCCGGCGGCCGTAGAGGCTCTCGGGAGTGCCCTGAACCGCTCCGAGCGCGTCGATGATCCCTGCGTCGGAGTAGATGCGGGTGGCGATAGGGCGGGTGGTCTGTTTCCAGAACCGGTAGGTCCGCGCGGCAACCGGGCAGCCGTGCTCGGTGAGCACCCTGCAGGTCGACTCGACCGCGTGGCCGGCCGCTCTCATGTCGTCGATGAACGCCATGATCAGCGGTTGCGGGGGTCGAGTTCCCCGGCGAAGAAAACCGTGGCCGCACGGAGGATCTCGTTGTCCTCCTTCAGCCGCCGGTTCTCCGCCTTGAGCTTCTTGACCTCTGCCGACTCATCGCTGGTCACACCGGGCCGAGAACCGGCGTTCACGTCGGCCTGGACCAGCCATCGGCGAGCAGTCTCTCTACCGACAGCGAGCTTCTTCGCCACCGCCTCGGCCAGCGCCGTGTCCGAGGGATAGTCCGAACGATGCTCGGCGAACATCCGCAGCGCCCGCTCCCTGACAGCGGGATCGATTCCCTTAGGCATGGGCACATCCTCCTGTGACTCAAACAGGAGCGGCATCAAACCCGTGACAGTTCATGCGCCGCAGCCGTTTAGAGTCAGATGCCATCCGGTCGTGGAAGCAACTGCCGCGCAGCGCGAGGGGTACGGCGCATGGAAGCAGGTAACCGTCGGCTGAGCGTCGATGCTCCCTCCGTGACGGGGTTGCACGTCGTCTACCGGTCCTATGGTGGTGAGAACACCAAAGGTCGGCCTGACTTCTACACGAAGCGACTCGCGGTTATCTCGCTGTTGCGTGCAGTGGCGGACGCCGGTCGGCCGGTCGAGCTGATCTTCCTCAACGACGGACCAATCCCGGCCGAGAGGTTGACGCTTATGGAGAGGGGGGGTGAGATCCTGACGTTGCCCAGTGTTGGGAACAAGCGTTCGTTGCTGACAGCTCTCGCCCTTCCAGGTAAGAGGCGCTGGCCGGGTCGGGACGTGGTCTGGTTCGCTGAGGACGACTACCTCTACCTGCCGGCTGCCTTCACTCAGTTGGGCGGTGCAGCCGATCTCGTGCCAAAGGCTGATTACTTGGCTCTCTACGCGCTGATCGGGGATCGACCCCCGGAGGGGGGACGGTTGCCGGAGTGGCTCATGGCACCGAAGAGTCGGTGGACCATTCAGCCGGTGTTGGTCGCGGGACATGACTGGCGACCGGGGCTGGCGACCACGGCGACCTTTGGGGCTCGTGTTGAGGTGATTGGTACCGACAGGCACGCTTTCGCACTGAGCCTAGCCACCGCGAGTACTTGGGACTACACTGCATCTTTGGCCTATCAAGGATTCGTGCCATTTCCTTGGAACCGGCTCCTCTCCGACCCACGTCCCGGCAAGCGATCTCTGCAGCGGCGCACCAGGGTGGCTGCGGCATTACCGGGGCGGGTCGCGGTCGATCTGGCGGCAATTATCCTGCGTCGACGGAGAAGACTCCTGCTTGCGGCGGATCCTGCGCTATGCACGCATATGGAAACTGCACATCTTGCCCTGGGATCAGACTGGTCCCGCGTGTCAACAGATACCGCGGACTGGGCGGCGGCACACGCAATCGGCTGAGCGGCGGCCGTCCGTCACATCCAGCTTGGAACCAGCCACCAGCACCGGCGGAGCCAGCCGGAGCAGGGGATGGGGTCCGACTGGATATGGTTGCTTGCGGCATCTTTCCCCCTCGGGCTGCGATTCTCCCAACTGACAGAGACGGCTACCTCCATGACTGAACGCCGGATTCTTGTGACCGGTGGATCCGGTTTCATTGGATCGCACCTAGTCCGCCGACTTCTCGGCGACGGGCATGAGGTGCTAGTGGTCGACAACTTCTCCTCAGGCAGCAGGCGCAACCTGGCCGATGTGCTGGACCAACCGCGCCTGGAGTTGCTGCGGCACGACATCAACTTTCCGCTGTTTGTCGAGGTGGATGAGATCTATCACCTCGCCTGCCCGGCATCGCCGGTGTTCTACCAACGCGACCCGGTCCAGACGACTAAGACGTCGGTTGTGGGGTCGATCAACGTGCTCGGTCTCGCCAGGCGCACCAAGGCGAGGGTCCTGCTTTCCTCGACCTCTGAAGTGTACGGCGATCCGCAGGTGAATCCGCAGGACGAGAGCTATTGGGGAAATGTCAACCCGATTGGCCCGCGATCGTGCTACGACGAGGGAAAGCGGTGCGCCGAAACCCTCTTCTTCGACTACCGACGCCAACACAACATGCCCGTGAAAGTCGCGCGCATATTCAACACCTACGGGCCGGGCATGCGACCGGACGATGGGCGTGTGGTGTCGAACTTCATCGTGGCTGCGCTGACCGGGAAGCCGGTCACTATATTCGGAGACGGCTCACAGACGCGTTCCTTCTGCTACGTGGATGACATAGTAAACGCCCTGGTCAAGTTGATGGAAACCCCGCATGGAGTCACCGGCCCGATCAATCTCGGCAACCCAAATGAGCTGACAATGACTGAACTGGCTCAGAAGGTGATTGCCATAGTCGGCGGATCCAGCGAGGTGGAATACCATCCCCTGCCAACGGACGATCCAAGGCAGCGCCGGCCCGCGATCGAGGAGGCAAAGGCTGTAATCGGTTGGACTCCACGGGTCGAGCTTGAATCAGGCCTTTCTCACACGGTCGACTACTTCCGCGCTCGCCTAGTGTCGCCTGAATGAAGTAGCCTCACCTCGCGGTATCGTGGGCATGTCGTTGACCGTTGCTGTGGAGATGCCCGCCGCCGAATGTGCCGAACTGACCCGGTGAACGCGTAGTCCGTCGTTGCGGGCTGGGCTGGCGCAGCGGGCTCGGATCGCGCTGCTGGCCGGTGAGGGTGTCGGGACGAACGAGATCGCCTCCCGGGTGGGAGTGTCCGAGCCGACGGTGATCGCGTGGAACAAGCGCTACGCCGAGGCGGGGATCGCTGGTCTCGAGCACGCAGCCGTCAAAGATCACCGTTCACGCGACACTAGGCACAGCAGCAGCAGGTCGAGGTAAACCCGCACGTCGCCCTGCGGCTGGTATTCGGCCAGGGTCGCGCCGACTGCTGCTGACACTCCGCAGCCCCCGCATCGGGCTTGCGGGAGTGCCTCAGGCTGCGCCGCTCGCGGCTACCCCGCCCTGCCCGGCCCACCTCGCGACAGCGCCGCGTACCCCTTCGGCGTCGCACATGCCGAGCGCCGTGCGGGCCAGCGCCTGGCAAGCGGATATCTCCACCTCACGCACCCGGCTCTTGATGGCGGGGACGGCGTAGGGCGAGACGCTCAGCTCGGTCACGCCGAGGCCCAGCAGTAGCGGGATGGCCAGCTCGTCGGCCGCAGCCTCACCACAGACGGCGACCGGCACTCGCTTGCGCACCGCGCGGCACACGTGTTGCACCAGGTGCAGGAGTCCGGGATCGAGCGGGTCCAGGAGGGCCGCTACCGACTCGTTCCCGCGGTCGGCCGCCAGGGCGTACTGCGTGAGGTCGTTGGTGCCGATGCTGAGGAAGTCCACATGCGGCAGGAACGCCTCGATCTTGAGCGCCACCGCCGGCACCTCGACCATGATCCCGACCTCGAGCCCGGCCGGCATCCCGCCGATGTCCGCAGCCGCAGCATCCAAGGCAGCGCGGGCACTCAGCAGTTCCTTGACCACGCTGACCATGGGGAACATCACGCTGACCGGCGTCTCCCGCGCGACCCTGCACGCGGCGACGAGCTGATCGTGCAATAGCGACGGATGGTCGAGGGCGAGGCGGATGCCGCGCACGCCGAGGAAGGGATTGGCTTCCGCGACCATGCCGAGATAAGGCACCGGCTTGTCGCCGCCGATGTCCAGCGTGCGCAGCGTGATGCGCCGGCCCCCCATCGCCTCGGCGATAGCGCGGTACTCCGATTCCTGCTCGTCCACGCCCGGCGCCTCGGTGCGGCCATGGAACAGGAATTCGGTCCGGACGAGCCCGGCGGCGTCGGCACCGCAACCCCGCGCGGCCTGTGCGTCAGCGACAGAACCGAGGTTGGCGGCAACGAGAACGGCGACGTCGTCCCGGCTGCGGGCATGTCGTGCTGCGGCGGCCACCTGCTCGGCTGCTCGCTGTGACTGTTGGTGCCCGCGGTCGCGGTAGCTGGCGAGCACGGTCCGGGAGGGGTCGATGATGATGTCGCCACTGGTGCCGTCGACCACCATCACGGTGCCTTCCGGAATGGAGAGCACCTCCGGTCCGGCACCGACCACCGTGGGGATACCGCGAGAGCGAGCCAGAATCGCCGCGTGCGAAGTTGGGCTCCCGTAAGCGAGGACGATTCCCTGCACGCTGTCGCGGTCGAGTTCGGCCGCGGCGGCAGGGGTCAGGTCTCGGGCGATCAGGATTCCTTCAGCCGCCACCCCGGTGGCCGGCTGGCCGGTGATGGCCCGGAGCACCTGGTCTCCGACCGCGCGGACGTCGGCGGCGCGCGCGCGCAGGTACGGATCCGCCAGGCCGGCCACATCGCGCTCCACGGCGGCGACCGCCGCGGCCCAGGCCGTCGGAGCGCCTTGGCCCGCGTCGATACCGCTGCGGACGTCGGCAAGAAGGTCGGGGTCGTCGAGGAGCATGAGGTGGGCGTCGAAGATCGCGGCATCCGCCTCGCCCACGTCCCGCGCCGCTGCGGCCCGTAGCCGCTGCACATCGCGCCGGGTCGCGGCTACCCCTTCCCTGAGCCGGCGCCACTCGACTGCGGCGGAGCCCGGTGCCTCGTCCGGAATCTTGACCGGGGCGACCCGCATGATGCGCACCGTTCCCACGCCGATTCCCGGCGAGGCCGGCAGGGGCCCGGCACGGTCGGTCGGGGACGCCGGCGGGCTGCCCAGCTCTACCGAGCCGCGCTGCGGCTCGTCGAACTGCCGGGCCGCCAGGGCGAGCACGTGCTCGAGGGCCCATCGTGCCTGGGGGCCGGAGGCGGCAACCTCGACCTGGTGCCCTTCCTGGGCGCCGAGGGTCGCCACCTTGCTGAGGCTCGAGGCAGGCACCGGGCCGGTCCCGGTGGTCAGGTTGCGCAGGCTGACCTGGGCATCCATGGTGCGCACCTCGCCCACCAGGCGAGCGGCCGGGCGGGCGTGCAGGCCGTGCAGGTTGGTCACGGTGAAGATGCCGACCGCGTCCACCCCGGCCGCCGGGGCCGACTGAGCGGGACTGCCGGCCTCGGGTAACAGATGGGACTGCTTGCCCATCAGCGCCGATGCTGCCTCGGCCGCCACTTCGTGCCGGTCGGCCCCGCCGGAGGCGGCAACGACCGCGACGACCAACCCTTCGACGAGTGCGGCGGGGCAGAGCAGGACACGGTCACGGGCGGTGGGATCCTCGAGCAGGTCGACGGCAAGTTCAGCGCTCAGCACGGCGCTGCCGAGGTCCATCAGGACGACAACACCGGCCGGGCCGTCCACCCGCTCGATGGCCCGCCTGATCTGCACGGCATCCGTACCGAAGGTCGTGTCGTCCAGGCCCGCCGCCACCGCAATGCGGGTCTCGCGCCCCCGCACCATCTCTGTGGCAAGGCTCACGGCCGCCTGCGCCAGGCTCCGACTGTGGGAGACCACGACGATTCCCACCGACGGGTCGGCGTCGGGGTGCGGCTTGTCCGGCATTGTGCCCGGCCTAGCCGGACGCCACGTTGGAGCGTGCGTCGCTCGGGGCAGCAAGAGCGCTGACTGCCGCCTGCAGCAGCAGCCCGACCGTCGTCGCACCCGGGTCCTGGTGTCCGACGCTGCGCTCCCCGAGATAGCTCGCGCGACCCTTGCGGGCAAGCATCGGGACGGTGGCGTCACGGCCGCCGTCGGCCGCTGACTGCGCTGCGCGGAGGGCCGTGGCCAGCGGCCGGCCCTCGGCTAGCGCAGCGTCGAGTGCGGTGACTGCGGGGGACAAGGCGTCGTACATCGTCTTGTCCCCCGCTTCTGCCTTGCCACGGGCGACCACGCCGTCCAGCCCGGCCCGCAGCGCCGATGCGAGTCCCGCCGCATCGATCACGGCCGCATCGCCCGCCACGGTGCCCATGCGGAGGAACAGCGTTCCGAAGAGCGGCCCACTGGCACCCCCGACCGTACTCACCAGCGTCATGCCGATCTGCTTGAAGAGCGCAGCCGGCGTGGCCGGCGTGGAGGCATCCAGCGAGGCTACCGCGGCAGTCAGTCCGCGATGCATGTTCGTTCCGTGATCCGCATCGCCGATAGCGGCGTCGAGACTCGTCAGGTGCTCCTGGTTGTCATCCACGAGGCGCGCGAACGCACGAATCCACTGCTCGAGGTCTGCTGCGGACATGCTCTGCACCGAACTCAGACTCCCCACCGTAGGGCGGCAGTGCTGACCGGTGCATCCCACAGGGCAAGCAGCTCGTCGGTCACCTTCAACAGCGTCACGGACGAACCGGCCATGTCGAGGGAGGTGATGTAGGAGCCCACGAGCGAACGGGCGATGTCGATGCCGTGCCCGGTCAGGATCTTGGCAACCTCGTTATACATCACGTACAGCTCGATGAGCGGTGTGCCGCCCAATCCGTTGACAAACGCCAGAACCCGGTCCCCTCGCTGGAAGGGCAGGTCGGTGACGATCGGCTCCACCAGCATTGCCGCGATCTCCGCCGCACGGGCCAGGGGCACCCGGTGACGGCCAGGCTCGCCGTGGATTCCGACGCCCAACTCCATCTCCTCCTCACCCAGGTCGAACGTCGGCTTGCCGGCGACGGGCACCGTGCAGGAGGACAGTGCGAGACCCATGCTCCGCCCGTTGGCGTTGACGGTGCGAGCCACCTCGGCCACCTCCGCGAGGCCGCGGCCCTGTTCGGCGGCTGCGCCGGCGATCTTCTCGAGCAGTACGGTGACGCCGACCCCGCGCCGGCCGGCTGTCCACGTACTGTCCTCCACCGCCACGTCGTCGTTGGTCACGACTGCTTGCACGTCCAGGCCCGTCTCAGCCGCGGCCAGTTCAGCAGCCATGTCAAAGTTCATGACGTCGCCGGTGTAGTTCTTG
The DNA here is from genome assembly GCA_040003795.1 of Pseudonocardiales bacterium. Taxonomy (GTDB): domain Bacteria; phylum Actinomycetota; class Actinomycetes; order Mycobacteriales; family QHCA01; genus QHCA01. The sequence continues at coordinate 7,478 of JBDUBV010000112.1, forward strand.
ACCACGTGCAGTACGCCGGCGCCTGCGTCGACGTTCTTGGTCGCCTCGAGCATCTGGTCGGGGACCGGAGAGGTGAACATCTCACCGGCACACGCAGCGTCGAGCATGCCGAGGCCGACGAAGCCACCGTGCAGCGGTTCATGACCGGAACCGCCGCCGGAGATGATCCCGACCTTTCCCGGGCGGGGGGTGCCGTTGCGGTAGATGATCTTGTTGGTGTGGTCGACCCGCAGTTCGGAATGAGCCGCGCCGATCCCCTGCAGCGCTTCGGCTACCACGTCGTTCGGGTCGTTGATCAGCTTCTTCATGGTGTTCCTTCCTCGGATCCGGGTCGGGCTCAGGAGGTCTGGGCTGAGACTTGATCAAGTGCTGGGGCGCCGAGGTCGACATCGGGAGCTGAGGTGCTGACCCGGTCGGCGGGCGTTCGGGAGATCAGGTGGTGGACCAGCGCAGCCACCACGCCGGCGAGCAACTCCGCCGCCAGGTAGACAGGCAACTGGGACCACTTGACCGACCCACCCGCAATCTGCTGGACCAGCATCGGCCCGAACGTGCGGGCCGGGTTAATCGAGGCGCCGGTGGCCGGGGCGACGGGGATGATCGCTGCGAAGACCACCAGGCCGATGGCCACGCCGGCAAAGCCGGCCGAGGCCTTGCGGTGGATGACGCCCATGATGGTGAAGACGAGGATGAACGTGCCCACGAACTCCGCGGTGAATGCCTGGGCCGCGCTGATGCCGGCGTAGCTGGCCACCCCGAGCCCCACGTCACTGGCCTTGTGCCCCAGCACTCCGATGATGGCCGTCGCTCCGATGACCGCGCCAACGGCCTGCGCGCCAAGGTAGGCGGGCACCAGGGACCAGGGGAATTTCCCGGTAGTGGCGAGCCCGAGGGTGACGGCGGGGTTGATGTGATTGCCTGAGATGTGCCCCAGCGCGTACACCGTGGCGACGACAATGGTGCCGAAAGCCAGTGAGATCATGCCGAGGTCGGCCATCGTGAACGGCGCCTTGCCGTTAACGATCAACGTCGCCGGCACCGAGCCGACGCCGATGAACACCAGGAACGCGGTGCCGATGACCTCCGCTGTTAGCTTCTGCACCAGAGACGACTCATCTGTCATGACCATGCCTTCCTGTGCGTCGAAGGTTGTTCGACATTGTCGAATGTGTGACGCAAGTTACGCGCATGATTCACTCTTGGCAAGGGAAGTTCGATAATATTCTGTGCTCCAAGGCTGGGAGAGGCCCAGGTGATCCAGTCCATCGATCGCGCCATGCGGGTGCTGGCCGCCCTGAAGGGCGCCCGCCGGATGACGCTGACCGAGCTGGCGACCAGGCTCGAGCTGCCCGCCTCGACCGTGCACGGCATCGTGCGGAGTCTGGTCTCCCACGGCATGGTGGTGCAGGAGAGCGGGTCGAGCAGGTATCAGCTAGGGCCCGCAGTTCTGCTGCTCGGAAACGTCTACCTGGACACCCTCGAGCTACGCGCCCGAGCGCTGCCCTGGGCGGAGGAGCTGGCTCGCCGCACCGGTTTTGCGGTGCGGACAGGGGTGCTCCTCGCAGACGATGTCGTGATCATCCACCACGAGCCGCGGCCTGATGGCAGCCGGCAGATGCCGGAGGTC
>JBDUBV010000113.1:0-9095 GCA_040003795.1 Pseudonocardiales bacterium
TCGCTTCGCTCGATGCTCACTCGACTCAGTTGCCGGTGGTGGAGCCGGTTTCGGCCCCGGCCCGGGACAAGCTCGCGTGCGCGGCGACAACGGCCCGCTCCGCTGTCAGGCCGAACTGCTCGTACAGCATCTGGTACGCGGCGCTGGCGCCGAAGTGCTCCAGGCTGAGCATCTCGCCGGTGTCGCCGACGATCTCCCGCCAGCACTGGCCGATGCCGGCCTCGATACTGACCCGTACCCGGATCGCCGGTGGCAGAACCTCCTGGCGGTAGCTCGCATCCTGCTCGTTGAACCACTCGATGCAGGGCATGGACACGACCCGCGTGGGCCGGCCTTCGGCCTCCAGTCGCTCGCGTGCGGCCACCGCGATCTGGACCTCGGAGCCGGTCGCGACGAGGATCACCTCCGGCAGCCCGTCCGCCGCGTCGAGGAGCACGTAGCCCCCGCGCGCGACGCCCTCGGCCGAGGCGAACACCGAGCGGTCGAAGGTCGGCACGTTCTGCCGGGTTAGGCACAGGCCGGCCGGACGGTCGGTGTGCTCGAGGATGGTGCGCCAGGCGACAGCCGTCTCGTTGGCATCGGCCGGCCGTACGACATCGAGGCCCGGGATAGCCCGCAGGGCTGCTAGCTGCTCGATGGGCTGGTGGGTCGGGCCGTCCTCACCGAGGCCGATCGAGTCATGGGTCCACACGTAGGTGACCGGCAGCTTCATCAGCGCAGCCAGCCGCACCGCAGGGCGCATGTAGTCGGAGAACACCAGGAACGTCCCGCCGTAGGGCCGGGTCCCGCCGTGCAGCGCCACGCCGTTCATCGCCGAGCCCATGGCGTGTTCGCGGATGCCGAAGTGCAGGGTCCGACCGTAGGGGTTGGCGCCCTTGGCGTCGGACTTGGCCGGCAGGAAGGAGTCGGCGCCGTCCATCGTGGTGTTGTTCGACCCGGCGAGGTCAGCCGACCCGCCCCACAGCTCCGGCAGTACGTCGGCCAGCGCGGTGAGCACCTTGCCGGAGGCCTGGCGGGTGGCGACTCCTTTGTCCGAGGGCTCGAACGTGGGCAGCGCGTCGGCCCATCCGTCGGGCAGTTGCCGTACCTGCATGCGCTCGAACAGTGCCCGCTGCTCCGGCTGGGCCGCTGCCCAGGCGTCGAACCCCTCCTGCCACTGCTCGTGCAGCGCCCGTCCACGGTCGACGACCTCCCGCGCCCTGGCCAGCACGTCCTGCGCCACGTCGAAGGTCTTGGCGGGGTCCATGCCGAGGACCTCCTTGGTGGCTGCAACCTCGTCGGCACCGAGGGCCGAGCCGTGGGCGGCTCCGGTGTTCTGCGCGTGCGGGGCGGGCCAGGCGATGATCGAGCGCACGGCCACGATGGAGGGCATGTCGGTCTCCTCCCGCGCCGCCGTCAGGGCAGCCTCGAGAGCCGGCACGTCCTCGGCGTCGTCCACCCGCTGGGTGTGCCAGCCGTAGGCGGCGTAGCGCTGCAGCACGTCCTCGGAGAAGGCGACGTCGGTGTCACCCTCGATGGAGATGTGATTGTCGTCGTAAAGCAGGACCAGGTTGCCCAGCCGCTGGTGCCCGGCCAGGCTGGCAGCCTCGGACTGCACACCCTCCTCCATGTCGCCGTCGCTGGCGAAGCACCAGATCGTGTGGTCGAAGGGGCTCTCACCGGGCTCGGCGTCAGGGTCGAAGAGGCCCCGCTCCCGGCGGGCGGCCATCGCCATGCCCACCGAGTTGCCCACACCCTGGCCCAGCGGGCCGGTCGTGGTCTCGACGCCGAGGGTGTGCCCGTGCTCAGGATGGCCGGGGGTGAGGGAGTCCCACTGGCGCAGGCGGCGCAGGTCGTCGAGGGTGAGTCCGTAGCCGGACAGGTACAGCTGGATGTAGAGCGTCAGGCTGGAGTGCCCGCAGGACAGGACGAACCGGTCGCGGCCCACCCACCGTGGGTCGGTGGGGTCGTGCCGCAGCAGCCGCTGGAACAGCAGGTACGCGGCCGGCGCGAGGCTCATCGCTGTGCCCGGGTGGCCGCTGCCGGCTTCCTGGACAGCGTCCATGGCCAACGCGCGGACGGTGTCAACGGCACGGCGATCAAGGTCGGTCCATTCGAGGGGGCTGGTCGTCACGGGCGCGCGCTCCTCAGCTGGATTTCGGCGCTGGCAGTATGGTCGGGGCTCGGTTCGCAGCCTACCCAGCCCCGCGATTGGTGAACGAGCCGCGCCGTTAGCATGGTCGGGTGACCGCCCTCGTCCCACCCCCCGCAGTCGCGGATGCGGCCGCGGGTCCGGCGGGGCAGACCCGCCTGGGCGCCTTGCGGGCCTACCTGGCGCTCACCAAGCCGCGGATCATCGAGTTGCTGCTCGTCACCACGGTCCCGACGATGATGCTCGCGGCCCACGGGATGCCACCCCTGACGATTCTGGTCGCCACCCTGGTCGGTGGGTCCCTGGCCGCCGGCAGCGCCAACGTGCTGAACTGCTACGTGGACCGAGACATCGACTCGGTGATGCGCCGCACGCGGCGCCGGCCCCTCGCCCGGCACTCTGTCACACCCCGGGCCGCCCTGGTCTTCGGCGTCCTGCTCGGGGTCCTGGCCACTGTCGAGCTGGCGATCACGACCAACCTGCTCTCGGCTGCGCTGGCAGTGCTCGCCATCCTGTTCTACGTCTTCGTCTACACCCTGGGCCTCAAGCGCCGCACACCATCCAACATCGTCTGGGGCGGCGCCGCGGGGTGCATGCCGGTCCTGATCGGCACCTCCGCGGTGACCGGCCGGCTGTCCTGGGCCGCTGCCGTGCTCTTCGGCGTCATCTTCCTCTGGACCCCGCCGCACTTCTGGGCCCTTGGCCTGCGCTATCGCGACGACTACGCCGCGGCCGGGGTGCCGATGCTGCCCGTAGTGGCGCCGCCACTGGTCGTTGTCCGCCGGATGCTCGCCTACTCCTGGGCGATGGTGGCGGTGTCCCTACTGCTCTGGCCACTCGCCACCACCGCCGTCTACGGAGTCCTCGCTGCCGTGCTCGGCGCGGTCTTCCTGGCCGCGGTGCATCGGATGTACGCCGGGGTGCGGTCCGGCCGTGCCGTCCAGTCGATGCGCCTGTTCCATCTGTCCAACACCTACCTCGCGTTGCTGTTCTGCGCGCTTGCCGTCGACGCGCTGCTGGGCTGAGCGGTGGCCGACAGCCGCCGGGTCGCGCTGGTGACATGCGCCGAGGCCGCCGACGCCGGCTGGGACGACGACGCACCGCTCCTGGTTGCCGCCCTGGCCACTCGCGGACTGCACGGCGTAGCGGCGGTCTGGGACGACCCCGCCATCGACTGGGCCGGCTTCGACCTGACGGTCGTGCGTTCGACCTGGGACTACGTGCCTCGTCGGGAAGAGTTCCTCGCCTGGGCCGACTCCGTCCCGCGGCTGCGCAACGGCGCGGACATCCTGCGGTGGAACACCGACAAGCGCTACCTGAGTGACCTGGCCGAGGCGGGCGTGCCGGTCGTGCGCACCCAGTTCATCGAGCCGGGCGCGGCTTTCGGTCTGCCCAGCGAGGGGGACTACGTCGTCAAGCCCGCGGTCAGCGCCGGTGGCAGGGACACCGCCCGCTACGGCGGCGGCGACCTGCCGGCGGCACAGGCCCAGGTGGCGTCGCTGCTCGCCGCCGGCCGCACGGTCATGGTGCAGCCCTATCTCGACCGGGTGAAGGAGGAGGGCGAGACGTCCGTGGTCTACCTCGGCGGCGCCTTCAGCCACGCGGCGCGCAAGGGTGAGTTGCTCACCGGGCCGGGTGCGGCGGTCGACCGCCTCGACGACCTCGAGGTGATCTCGCCCCGTACCCCACGGCCGGAGGAGCTCTCGGTGGCCGAACAGGTCCTCGCCGCCGTGCCCGCCGACCTGCTGTATGCGCGTGTCGACCTGCTGCCCGACGAGGACGGTTCGCCGGTTCTGCTCGAGCTCGAGCTGACCGAGCCGTCGCTGTTTCTCAACCGCTCGCCCGGCGCTGCCGACCGTTTCGCCGAGGCGATTGCCCGCACAGTCGACGAGGTGGCCGCCCAGACCTGGCCGCAGCCAGCCCGATGACCGCCCAGGCGCCGTGGCCGCGGGCGGCCCGCCCGCTCTATCCCATCCGGCTGGCGCCACCGAGGCGACGCTGGGTGGTCGTCGTCACGGTGGTGGTCTTCGCCCTCGCCGGTCTCGCCATCCTCGGTGTCATCGCGCTGAGGACCGGACCCGTGTCATTCGTCCTGGGCCTGACCCTGGCGCTGATACCGGTGCCGCTGCTGGTCGCGAGCGTGCTCGTCCTCGACCGGTACGAGCCCGAGCCCCGCCGGTTGATGGTGTTCAGCTTCTTCTGGGGGGCCACCGCAGCCGCGCTGATCGCCCTGGTCCTCAACACAGCGGGGTCGGTGATCCTGCACCAGTTCACCTCCGGTGCCACTGCCGACCTCATTTCGGCGTCCGTCGGCGCACCCATCGTGGAGGAGGGTGCCAAGGGAGCCGTCATCTTCCTGCTCCTGCGGGTCCGCCGGCACGAGCTCGACGGGCCGATCGACGGCATCGTCTACGCAGCACTGGTGGCCTTGGGTTTTGCGATGACCGAGAACGTCCTGTACTACTCGGCGGCTGCCATGCAGGGCGGCACCCCCGGTCTGATCGGCACCTTCGTCCTGCGGGGCGTGTTCTCACCGTTCCTGCACCCGATGTTCACGGCGGCGACCGGTATCGGTCTTGGATATGCCGCCATCACGCGCAGCCACGCCGCCCGCGTCCTGGCGCCGATCGCGGGCCTGGTCATCGCCATGCTGCTGCACGGCACCTGGAATGCCGCAGCGGAGGAACATCACCTGGTCGCGGTCTACCTGTTCATCATGGTGCCGGTGTTCTTCGGCATCCTGGCTGTCGCGCTCGTCGAGCGGCACCGGATCAAGCGGTTGCTCGCCAGAGTGCTGCCGATGTATGCCGGCGCAGGCTGGCTGATCCCCGCCGACCTGCAGATGCTGGTTTCCCTGAGCCAGCGCCGCCGGGCCCGGCGGTTCCTGCGGTCGCGAGGGGGTCGCCTGGCCGCCATTGCGATGCGGGACTACCAGGCGGCGGCCACGGAGCTGGCCCTGCTGCACGACCGCGGCGAGCGCGGTCAGCTGGCTCCTGCTGACTTCACCTTCCGCCAGCACGACCTGCTGCGGGCGTTGCGGGCAGCCCGCAACGTCTTCACGCCGTACTTGTCGCCTCCGCTGGGAGGGTGAGCGGATGCGCCGCCGACGGCTCGGCACCTCCCCGCCGCACGAGCAGCGCGAGCCAGACTGCAGCCAGCCAGACAAGGCACGCGCCGCCGACGTGGACGGCGACCAGGACCACCGGGACGCCGGTGAAGTACTGCACGTAGCCGACGGCGCCCTGGGCCAGCTCGAGCCCGAGCAGTACGCCGGCGGCTCGCTGAAGGCGGGTCGCGGCTCGGGTGACCCGCAGGCTCACCAGCGCGGTAATGGTCAGGGCCACGAGCACCATCACCGCCCCCGCGTGCACATGGCTGACTGTCGCCAGGTCGAAACCGGTGCGTGCGGCCGACGCATCCCCGGCATGTGGGCCGCTGGCGGTCACCACCGTGCCCAGGCCGAGCACGACTGCCGTGACGGCAGTGACTGATAGGGCGAGCCAGCGCACGGGTCGCGGGCCGGCCGCGCCAATCGGGGGAGTGCCGTCGTGCGCGCGGAAGACCAGGGTGGCCGCCGTGGCGACGAGGACCATGGACAGCAGGAAATGGGCGGCCACCGTCCACGGGTTGAGGTGGGTCCGCACGGTGATCCCGCCCAGGACCGCCTGTCCGACGATCCCGGCGAACAGCGCCCAGCACAGCGCCACCAGGTCGCGCCGGCGCGGCCGCTGCATCAGGGCAGCGACGATGCAGGCCACCACCACGGCCGACAGGACGAAGGTCAGCGTCCGGTTGGTGAACTCGATCCGGCCGTGCACGCCGTACTCAGTGGTGTTGACGTAACTCGAGTCGGTGCACTTCGGCCAGGTCGGGCAGCCGAGGCCAGAACTGGTGAGCCGGACCAGCGCACCAGTGAGGACGATCCCCATGTTCGCCAGCAGCGCCGCCAGGCACAGCCGCGTCAGCAGCATGGGGGACGGGCGCGGCAGGACCACCCAGTGATGGTAGGTCCCGTCCTCGCGTTGGTCATCGCGTCGCAGACCCCGATCTGCCGGCCGTGGTTGTCCGTCCTAGCTAAATACGGCACAATGATGTTGTGAAAACCCTGACCTGGGCATCTGAGGGCGCCCGGACGCTCGATGTCCGCACCCGCGACCGGGTCGTTCGGATGCTCCTGGAGGACGGCCCGGCCACCGCGGCCGATCTCGCCGTCCGGCTGAAGCTGACCCAGCCCGCCGTCCGCAGGCACCTCGATGCCCTCGTGGCCCGGGGGGTGGTGCTCGGCAAGGAGCGGCCGGTCCGCGGGCAGCGCGGCCGCGGACGACCGGCCAGGGTGTTCGCGTTGACCGATGCCGGCCGCGACTCCTTCCCGCACACCTACGACGACCTGGCCACTGCGGCCCTGCGCCACCTGGCGGTGCACGGCGGCGTCGAAGCCGTCGAGCAGTTCGCCGCAGAGCGGCTCTCCGGTCTGGAGGACCGTTGCCGGGAGGCGATGTCGCAGGTCGGCGACGACCCGGCGGCGCGGGCCGACGCCCTGGCGGAAGCGCTGTCGCGTGAGGGCTATGCCGCGAGTGCCTCGGCCATCGCCACCGGCGGCCAGCTGTGCCAGCATCACTGCCCCGTCGCCCACGTCGCCACCGAGTTCCCCCAGCTGTGCGAGGCCGAGACCCGGGCCATTTCCCGGTTGCTCGGCACGCACGTTCAGCGCCTCGCCACGATCGCGCACGGCGACGGCGTCTGCACCACGCACATCCCGGCACAACCCACCGTCGTAAGGACGTCTTCGTGAGCATCAAGCCTGAGGCGCTCAGCCAAGAGGCGCAGATCGCTGCGCTGTCGAGCTACAAGTTCGGCTGGGCCGACTCCGACACGGCCGGCGCCACTGCCAAGCGCGGGCTGTCCGAGGAGGTCGTGCGCGACATCTCAGCCAAGAAGAGCGAGCCCGACTGGATGCTGCAGCGCCGGCTCAAGGGCCTGAGGCTGTTCGGTAAGAAGCCGATGCCCACGTGGGGCTCCGACCTGTCGGGCATCGACTTCGACAACATCAAGTACTTCGTCCGCTCCACCGAGAAGCAGGCGGCGACGTGGGACGACCTGCCGGCCGACATCAAGAACACCTACGACAAGCTCGGCATCCCCGAGGCGGAGAAGCAGCGGCTGGTCTCCGGTGTGGCGGCGCAGTACGAGTGCGTTGCTCAGGACACTCGAGTTTGGACGGCGGATCGCGGGCACCTTCCGATCAAGGAGATCCAGCCCGGCGAGCGCGTCTTTGCCTACGACGAGAACAAGGGTTGCTTCGTCATCGCTCCCGTCAAGGCGATAGCACAGACGGGAACGCGTCAGACGTACGAAGTACGTGTTGGCACTCGGATCATCCGTGCGACTGACAACCACCCTTTCCTGACATTGAGCAGGGATTCACTATCCGGGCACTACAGCCGCCAGTGGAAGACGGTTGCTGAGCTTGCGCCAGGAAGCCTCGTTGCAGTCCCTCGTGACGTCCCGGAGTTCGGCGAATCAAAGCGGCTTCCGGGCAGCACTCGACGGTCGGGGCACGTGTTCGGGCCGTTGTTCAGTTCGCCGGATCTCCTGTGGCTATTGGGCTACTGGTTGGGTGATGGCAGCCTGCAGTCATCCGGTCGTACCCACAGCGTGCAGTTCGCCGTTCCAGTGTCCGACTCAGAACTTCGTTCAGAGATCACAAGGGTGATCGACGAACAGTTTGGGTTGCGCGCGATCGAGGCCGACGACGTCCGCATGGTTGTCAACAGCCGGCCTCTGGTCGATTGGTTCTATGAGATCGGTTTCTCCGGAGGCTCGCACAGCAAGCGCGTTCCCGACTGGGTCTACTCGCTTACCAGCGCCGAGCGTCTCGCTTTCCTTGGCGGCTGGATCGACGCAGATGGTTCTGTCGTTCCGGGGAGGGCGAGCGCAGTTCAGTTGACCAGTGTGAGCCAGCCACTATTGCACCAAGCGGCAGAGCTTGCCGAACTCTGTGGACTTCACGTTGGCGGGCCGTATCAGTTCTCGGGGCGGCACCCGTTCGAGCGTGAGCGGACGATGTATGGTCAACGGCTTTTCATCACCGGACGGCTATCGCGGCTGGGATGTCGGAACCCTAAGCGCACTGAGCGCTTCGGCCAGTCTGCCCGGACGCAGACGTTCACTGGTGCGGGCGGTCGCAAGTACGGAAAGCACTGCACCGAACACCTCGGCTTCGCGTGTGTGACAGCAATCACGCCCCACAGCGTGGAGCCGGTCTACGACATCGAGGTCGACGGTCCGCACAACTTCATCGCCGAGGGCATGGTCGTGCACAACTCCGAGGTGGTTTACCACCAGATCCGCGAGGACCTGGAGGAGCAGGGCGTGCTGTTCCTCGACACCGACACCGCCCTGCGCGAGCAGCCGGAGCTCTTCCAGCAGTATTTCGGCACGGTGATCCCGGTCGGCGACAACAAGTTCGCCGCGCTCAACACCGCGGTGTGGTCCGGCGGGTCGTTCATCTACGTGCCGCCGGGCGTCAACGTCGAGATCCCGCTGCAGGCGTACTTCCGGATCAACACCGAGAACATGGGGCAGTTCGAGCGGACGCTGATCATCGTCGACGAGGGCGCCTATGTGCACTATGTCGAGGGCTGCACGGCGCCGATCTACTCCAGCGACTCCCTGCACTCGGCGGTCGTCGAGATCATCGTGAAGAAGAACGCCCGCTGCCGCTATACGACCATTCAGAACTGGTCGAACAACGTCTACAACCTCGTCACCAAGCGTGCCATCGCCGAAGAGGGCGCGACGATGGAGTGGATCGACGGCAACATCGGCTCCAAGGTGACCATGAAGTACCCTGCCGTCTGGCTGATGGGTGAGCACGCCAAGGGCGAAGTGCTCTCGATCGCCTTCGCGGGCAACGGCCAGCACCAGGACGCCGGCGCCAAGATGGTGCACTGCGCGCCCAACA
>JBDUBV010000114.1:0-9093 GCA_040003795.1 Pseudonocardiales bacterium
CCCGGCGATATCCGGGATATTGCCGGATGGGGGAGACTCGGCAATCGTGCAGGTGTCGGCCTTCGCCCCCGGTGACCCAGCCTTTGTGGCTGACCCCTACCCGGTGTTCGACGAGTTGCGTGCCGCCGGCCGGCCGCTGTGGCACGACGGGCTGCAGATGTGGCTCGCCTTCCGGCACGCCGACGCAGCCGCGGTGCTACGGCAGCGCAAGGCCGGCCGGGTCTTCCGTGACCGCGAGCCGCTGGCCGACTTCGGAGTCTTCAACCGGCTGCACCGCGACTCGATCCTGGACTCCGAGCCGCCCCAGCACACTCGCCTGCGCCGCTTGGTCCAGCAGGCGTTCGCCCGCGGCCACGTCGAGCGGCTCCGCGCCCCCATCCAGCGGATCGCCGACTCCCTGCTCGACCGGGTCGCTGACCGTACGGAGTGCGACCTGCTGGCGGAGTTCGCAGCGCCCCTGCCGGTGGAGGTGATCGCCGAACTGCTCGGCGTTCCCGGGATCGACCGGCACCTGCTCCGGCCGTGGTCAAACGCCATCGTCAAGATGTACGAGTACGACCGGCCGCCAGCCGTCGAAGCTGCAGCCCGCGATGCCTGCGAGGAGTTCGACGCCTACCTGCGTCGGCTGGCCGCACGACGCCGGGCCGAGCCGCTGGACGACCTAGTCAGCGGACTCGCGGCCGACGACGGCCTGTCCGAGGACGAGCTGGTGGCCAACTGCATCTTGCTGCTCAACGCCGGCCACGAGGCATCCGTCAACACTCTTGGCAACGGGCTGCTCGGGCTGTTCCGGCACCCCGCGGAGCTGGCTCGCTTGCGCTCGCGGGTCGACGACCTGTTGCCCACCGCCGTCGAGGAGCTGATCCGGTTCGATTCGCCGTTGCAGCTCTTCGAGCGGACGGCCTACGAAGACATCGACATCGGCGGAATGACCGTCCGCAAAGGACAGAAGATCGCCGCCTTGCTCGGCTCGGCCAACCGCGACCCAGCGGTGTTCGCCGACCCGGCGCGGCCGGACGTCGGGCGGGACCCCAACCTGCACCTGGGCTTCGGCGCCGGCATCCATTTCTGCCTCGGCGCGCCACTGGCTCGGCTCGAGCTGACGGTGTCGCTGCCCGCGCTGCTGCGCCGGCTGCCGCACCTGGAGCTGGCCGAGGAGCCCGCCTATCAGCCCAACTTCGTCATCCGCGGCCTGCGGTCGCTGCGGGTGCGCTGCTAGACCAGGTCGGGCAGCGGTACGCCGACCGCGTGCACCAGCCAGCCGAAGCCGCCCAGCCCGCCGGCATCGGTCAGCTCCGCTGCCTCGCCGGCGGCCGTCAAGGCCGCGAGATACGCCGGGGCATCGCTGCTGGCCAGCGCCCGCGGGGGGCGGCCGCCGTGCACCCCGAGAGCCCGCAGGGCGGCGCGCTGCGGCACGAGCAGATGGGCACCCTGGACGGCCGCAGCGCAGGCGTCGAGGGCGACATGCGCGGTGATGTCGCAGCTGCCGTCGGGTACCGGGTCGACCTGCCGGCCGTGCCGGTATCCGGTCAGCGTGCCGTCGTAAGGCCGTGCACCGACCGAGTGGAAATAGTCGACGGCGACTGCCAGCCCGCGACCGAGCCGGCCCACCGCGGCCGCCCAGGCATCGTCGCGGCTGCGGCCGACCTCCGCGCGCTGGCCGGGCTGGGTGAGCGGCCACCAACGGTCGAGCCATTCGCGGTCGGCCGGTGCGGGGGGCGGGCCTACTGACTCCATGCCGGTGGCAGGGTCCACAAGCACCACCCGCGGTCCGTCCGCCGTGACCTCGACGACATCGCAGGCGACGTTGTCCAGCCACTCGTTGGCCAGCAGCACGCCGTCGACCTCCGGCACGGTTTCCGTCCAGGACGTGCGGTCGGGCAGGTCCGTCGGCCGGGCGCCAAGATCGACACCGCACAGCCGCAGACCGGGGTCGAGCCGGCTCAGCTCGCGGAGCAACTCGCCGCCGCCCGCGCCGACGTCGACGACGGTGTCCAGCCCGGCACTGCGGGCCAGCCGCAGGATCGCCCCCGCGAACAGCGGGGAGGCGTGCACCGACGTGCGGAAGTGTGCCGATGGACCGGCACTGTGGCGGTAGAAACCCCACGGCCGGTACAAGGCCGCCTCCCACGCCTCCCGCCACGGCACCGGCGTGCTCACCGGCTGACCTTCTCACCTGCGTACCCTGTGCTCGACCGGTACCTCCGACGGACTGGATCTCACCGTGCCCTTGGCGCCCACCGACCGGCCCGGCCGCTTCTCGGTCGGAGTCGTCGGATGCGGCCGCGTGGGCAGCGTGCTTGGTGCGGCGCTGCAGCGGGCCGGGCACCGGGTGACCGCAGTTTCCGGGGTCTCACCACAGTCGCGCCGCCGGGCCGAGAGCCTGCTGCCGGGCGTCGTGGTGGTGGCGGCCGACGAGGTCGTGGACGCCACCGATCTCGTGCTCCTTGCCGTCCCTGACGACGCGCTCGTCGACCTCGTCGCAGGCCTGGCCGAGACCGGGCGCTGGCGGCCGGGGCAGCTCGTCGCCCACACCTCCGGCGCCCACGGCCTCGCGGCGCTCGAGCCGGCCACCCAGACGGGAGCCCTGCCGTTGGCGCTGCATCCCGTGTTGCCCTTCAGCGGCCGCGGTGATGACGACCTCGCGCGGCTGGTGGGGGCCAGCTTCGGCGTCAGCGCGCCGGAGGCGCTACGCCTGGTCGCCGAGGCGCTGGTCGTCGAGATGGGTGGGGAGCCGGTGTGGGTCCTCGACGTCATGCGACCGTTGTGGCACGCCGCCCTCACGATCGGCGCCAATCACCTGACCACCCTCGTCAACGAGGCCGCCGACCTGCTCCGTGCGGCCGGGGTCGCCGAACCCCCCAAAGTCCTCGGCCCGATGATGGGCGCCGCTCTGGACAACGCCCTGCGGTACGGCGACCGCGCTCTGACCGGCCCCGTCGCGCGGGGCGATGCGGGCACGGTGGCCAGGCACCTGGCCGCCCTGGCGCAATCGGCCCCCGACTCGGTCCCCGCCTACGTCGCCCTGGCCCGGCAGACCGCAGACCGGGCGCTGGCCTCCGGACGGCTGCGCCCCGACCAGGCCGAGGCGCTGCTCGACGTGCTCGCCGCTCCACGGACGACCGCATGAGCGGGGGGACGCTGGCCTCGACCGTCGCCGAGTTGCGGGCCGCTCAAGCCCAGCACGCCCGTGGCGTCGGACTGGTGCCCACCATGGGTGCGCTGCACGAGGGGCATGCCGCCTTGATCCGGGCCGCCCGCGCGCAGAACGGCACGGTCGTCGTCAGCATCTTCGTCAACCCGCTGCAGTTCGGCCCCAGCGAGGACTTCGCTCGGTATCCGCGCACCTTGGAGGCCGATCTGGCGCTGTGCGACCGCGAGGGTGTCGACGTCGTCTTCGCGCCCTCGGCCGATGAGGTCTACGCCGACGGCCGCGAGCCCACGGTGCGTCCCGGCCCGCTCGGCGACCAGCTCGAGGGGGCGGCGCGTCCCGGCCACTTCGCCGGCGTGCTCACCGTCCTGCACAAGCTGTTCGGCATGGTGGGCGGCCTCGACACTGCCTACTTCGGCGAGAAGGACTACCAGCAGCTGGTGCTGGTGGCCCGGATGGTGGCCGAGCTGCAACTCGGGCCGGCCATCGTCTGCGTGCCGACCGTGCGCGAGCCCGACGGCCTGGCGACCTCGAGCCGCAACCGCTTCCTCGCCCCTGCCGAGCGGGCCGTGGCACCGGTGCTGGCCGAAGCCCTGTTCGCCGGGGTGAACGCTGCCGAGGCAGGCGGCGGTGGTGGGCAGGTGCTCTCGGCCGCCATGGCCGTGGTCGCCGCCGAGCCGGCCGTGTCGCTGGACTACCTGGAGCTGCGCTCGCCCGACCTCATGCCGCTGTCCTCCGGTGGCGCTGCCCGGCTGCTGATCGCCGCCCGGCTGGGTCTGATCCGGCTGATCGACAACGTCGGCGTGCTGCTCCCGACCGGCGCCGTGCGCCCTGCGGAGTCCTAGGTGCTGCTCGCGGTCGACGTCGGCAACACCAACACCGTGCTCGGGGTGTTCACCGGCGACAAGCTCGAACGCTCCTGGCGGGTCAAGACCGACGGGCGGGCAACCGCCGACGAGATCGCGCTGCTGTTCCGCGGCCTGCTGGGCGACCTGCCCCCACCGACCGGCATCGTCGTGTGCTCCACCGTGCCAAGCGTGCTGCGGGAGCTTCGCACCATGTTGGGCCGCTACTACGACGGTGTTCCCACGGTCATCGTCGAGCCGGGGGTCAAGACCGGCGTACCCCTGCTTTTCGACAACCCCAAGGAGATCGGGGCGGACCGCATCGTCAACACCCTCGCCGCGCATCACCTGTACGGCGGCCCCGTCGTCATCGTCGACTTCGGCACGTCGACCAACCTCGACGTGGTCAGTGCCAAGGGGGAGTTCCTCGGCGGGGCGCTGGCGCCGGGGATCGAGATCTCGGTCGATGCGCTGGCCGCCCGGGCGGCTCAGCTGCGCAAGGTGGAGCTGGTACGGCCGCGCTCGGTGATCGGCAAGAACACCGTCGAGGCGCTGCAGTCCGGGATCCTCTACGGTTTCGCCGGCCAGGTCGACGGCCTGGTCCGCCGGATCATCGTCGAACTCGGCGGCACGGCCACCGTGGTGGCCACCGGAGGCCTGGCGCCGCTGGTCCTGGCGGAGAGCGAGACGATCCAGCACCACGAGCCCGACCTCACGCTGATCGGGTTGCGGCTGGTCTTCGAGAAGAATGCCGGGGCCGCGCCGCCGCTCGATCGTTAGGGTGGCGCTCGTGACCGACCAGCCCGAGGACGACCTGCCGGAGCAGATGCGGGTACGGCGGGACAAGCGCGACCGGCTGGTTGCCGCAGGTGACGAGCCGTACCCCGTGGGTTTCCCGCGCACCACCACCCTCGCGGCGCTCCGGGCGGCATATTCCGACCTGCCACTCGACACCTTCACCGGCGAACACGCGGGGGTCACCGGCCGGGTGTTGTTCGTCCGCAACACCGGCAGGTTGTGCTTCGCGACCCTGCGCGAGGGTGACGGCACAGAGCTGCAGGTGATGATCTCCCTCGACAAGGTGGGCGAGGAGTCCCTGGCCGCCTGGAAGTCCACCGTGGACATCGGCGACCACGTGGGCGTCGAGGGCGAGGTCATCACCTCCCGCCGGGGCGAGCTCAGCGTGCTGGCCGAACGCTGGGCGCTGACCAGCAAGGCGCTGCGGCCGCTTCCGGTCGCGCACAAACCGATGAACGACGAGAGCCGGGTCCGGCAGCGCTACCTCGATCTGATCGCGCGGCCGGAGGCCCGCGACATGGTTCGGACCCGGTCGATGCTGGTGCGCGCGCTGCGGGATTCCTTGCACCGCAGGAATTTCACCGAGGTGGAGACACCGATGCTGCACGCCGTGCACGGCGGTGCCACCGCGCGGCCGTTCCGTACCCACATCAATGCCTACGACCTCGACCTCTACCTGCGCATTGCACCCGAGCTCTTCCTCAAGAGAGCGGTGGTCGGGGGCATCGACAAGGTCTTCGAGATCAACCGCAACTTCCGCAACGAGGGCGTCGACGCGACGCATTCGCCGGAGTTCGCGATGCTGGAGGCCTACGAGGCCTACGGCGACTACGACACGATGGCCACCCTCACCCGTGAGTTGGTGCAAGAAAGCGCGACTGCGGTGTTCGGCTCGACGACGGTTGGCCACCCCGACGGCAACGAGCACGACCTCGGCGGGGAGTGGCCCTCGGTGTCGCTCTATGACGCCGTGTCCGAGGTGCTCGGCGAGCCGGTCACGCCCGAGACGCCGGTCGCGACACTGCGGACGGCGGCGGAGCGGGCGGGCCTGTCGCCGGCGACAGACCTCGGCGCGGGCAAGCTGGTCGAGGCGATCTTCGAGGGGCTGTGCGAGGCGGGCCTGCAGGCACCCACCTTCGTGCGTGACTTCCCGGTCGACACCAGCCCGCTCGTGCGGGCGCACCGGTCCAGGCCCGGCGTCGTGGAGAAGTGGGACCTCTACATCTGCGGCGTGGAGCTGGGCACCGGCTACTCCGAACTTGTCGACCCTGTGGTGCAGCGATCCCGGCTGGTGGAGCAGGCAGCCGCCGGAGCCCGCGGCGACGCCGAGGCCATGGCGCTCGACGAGGATTTTCTGCGGGCCCTGGAACACGGGATGCCGCCGACCGGCGGCATGGGTATGGGGATCGATCGGTTGCTCAGGGTTTTCACCGGAGCCCGCGGCCTGCGGGAGACGATCCTCTTCCCATTCGTCAAGCCCGATTGAGCTCGCCGCCCCGTGATCGTCGAGCGATTCACCGCCCAGCTGCTGGCCGGGCCGCCGGCGGGCCGCCCCGAGGACGTTGCCGAACGGCTGCTGGCCGTGCAGGGTCAGGACTCGCGCGGCGTCCGGCTCGCCGTACGTGCGCGCACCTCAGGGTTGACCGTCGCCGACGTCGACCGGGCACTGACCTCCGACCGATCATTGCTGATCACCTGGGTCAACCGCGGCACCCTGCACATGATGCGCAGCGAGGACTATCCCTGGCTGCATGCGCTGACCACACCACCGCTGTTGCGCGGCAACGAACGTCGCCTCGGGCAAGAAGGCGTGTCCCCGGAAGCGGCGGACCGGGCGGTGGCCGTCATAGAGCGCTCACTCTCCGACGGCCCGCTCACCCGTGGTCAGCTCCGCAACCGGGTCGACGCGGCAGGGGTGCGCACCCAAGGCCAGGCGCTCGTGCACTTGTTGGTGCTGGCGTCGCTGCGCGGGATGATCGTGCGCGGGCCGATGATAGGCGGCGAGCACGCCTACGTCCTGGTCCGTGACTGGCTGGGCGAGCCGGGGCCGGTCGACCGGGATCAGGCGCTGGCCGAGCTGGCCCGCCGCTACCTGGCCGGGCATGGCCCGGCAGATGACCGCGACCTCGCCCAGTGGGCCGGCCTGCCCCTACGCGACGCCCGGGCCGGCCTGAAGGCGATCGGCAACGAACTCGATCAGCGCGGGGACGGGCTGGTCGAGCTGGCGGGACGACCGAGGTTGACGGCCAGCTACCTGCCACCGCCCCGGCTGCTCGGGGCATTCGACCCGCTGCTCCTGGGCTGGCGCTCACGTGCCCCGATCGTGGGGGCCGCCAAGGAGCTGGTGACCGTCAACGGCCTGTTCCGGCCCTTTGCGCTGGTCGAGGGCAGGGCCGTTGCTACCTGGAGCCTGCCGCGGGGCGGTGTCGTCCTCGCACCGTTCGCCCCACTGTCCCCGGAAACCGCCGCCGCCCTCGAGGCCGAGGTAGGGGACGTGCTGCGATTTCTCAGCGAAAACTGACTTGCGCCCGTCCATAACGCGGGTGACCGTGTTCACGGCAGTACGGAGAGTCAATAGGGCACTCATCCAAAGGGTCTACGCCATAGCTGGGCATTGTGCCTCTTTCCCCGGCTGGCTGCGGCCCGCTATTTGATTTAGCGAGTTCTGCTGCGTACGATCCGGCGGATATACAGTAATTCGAAAGGGGCATGCGGTGGCGCAGCAGGTGAAGGTAATACTGGTCGACGACATCGAGGGCGGCTCGGCGGAGGAGACGCTCTCGTTCGCGCTCGACGGGGCAACCTATGAGATCGATCTCAGCACCGCCAACGCCGCAAAGTTCCGCGACGCTGTCGCGCCTTACGTAGCGGCGGCACGCAAGGCCGGCCGCTCCGGCTCGCGCGGCAACGGTGTCCGGGCCCCTCGTCGCGGCACGGCCGGCGATCGCCGCGGCCGAGCGGCCGACATCCGGGCATGGGCCCGGACCAAGGGCGTCGAGGTCAGCGAGCGCGGCCGCATTCCCGCCCGGGTCGTCGAGCAGTACGACGCGGCGCACTGACTGTCAGCAGGCTTGCCCGTACGACGATTTTCGCTGTCGGCGAAGGACACGGGCGAAACACATCACCGCGCCACAACGTTGGACGAGGTAGCCACTCGTCCGACCGGCTATGGGCGCGCACTCCAGCGAGTCTCGGCCCCGAAGCCGGGTTAGAGTGGACAGGTCCGGCGTCCGACCGCATGGGTTGACTCTCACGGGCGTCGAAGCGGTGATGTGAGGAGCTGGGCGATGTTCGAGAGATTTACCGACCGCGCGAGGCGTGTTGTCGTCCTGGCTCAAGAAGAGGCCAGGATGCTCAACCACAACTACATCGGCACCGAGCACATCCTCTTGGGCTTGATCCACGAGGGTGAAGGTGTCGCGGCCAAGGCGCTGGAGTCTCTCGGCATCTCGCTCGAGGGTGTCCGCCAGCAGGTCGAGGAGATCATCGGGCAGGGCCAGCAGGCCCCCAGCGGTCACATCCCCTTCACCCCTCGGGCCAAGAAGGTTCTGGAGCTCTCCCTGCGCGAGGCACTGCAGCTCGGTCACAACTACATCGGCACAGAGCACATCCTGCTCGGGCTGATCCGCGAGGGCGAAGGCGTCGCGGCCCAGGTCCTGGTCAAGCTCGGAGCCGACCTCAACCGCGTACGTCAGCAGGTCATCCAGCTGCTCTCGGGCTACCAGGGCAAGGAGCCGGCCGGCGCCGGCGGCCCGGCGGAGGGCGTGCCGTCGACCTCTCTGGTGCTCGACCAGTTCGGCCGCAACCTCACGCAGGCCGCGCGCGAATCCAAGCTCGACCCGGTCATCGGGCGCGAGAAGGAGATCGAGCGGGTCATGCAGGTGCTCTCCCGCCGTACGAAGAACAACCCCGTCCTCATCGGCGAGCCCGGCGTGGGCAAGACCGCCGTGGTCGAGGGCCTGGCCCAGGCCATCGTCAAGGGCGAGGTGCCCGAGACGCTCAAGGACAAGCAGCTCTACACCCTCGACCTCGGTGCCCTCGTAGCCGGCTCACGCTACCGCGGTGACTTCGAGGAGCGCCTCAAGAAGGTGCTCAAGGAGATCCGCACTCGCGGCGACATCATCTTGTTCATCGACGAGCTGCACACGCTGGTCGGGGCCGGCGCGGCCGAGGGAGCCATCGACGCCGCGTCAATCCTCAAGCCGATGCTGGCCCGCGGTGAGCTGCAGACCATCGGTGCGACGACGCTCGACGAGTACCGCAAGCACCTGGAGAAGGATGCCGCGCTCGAGCGCAGGT
>JBDUBV010000115.1:0-9060 GCA_040003795.1 Pseudonocardiales bacterium
TTCATCCCTCGCTCGAGGCCGCGGCGCGCCTCCTCATCGAACGCGATCATCTTGGCCATACGGCTGCGTCCTCCAGAAGCTGACTATTGACTGATGCTGGGCGAACAGAGCCGAGTCGATGCCCGCGACGGACGACCCCCGTCAGCGGCGTTAGGCGCCGTTGCTCAGGGGACTCATCGCCCCGACCTGCTAGCACTCTACCTACCCGAGTGCTAACTCAACTGTTTAGCACTCTCACCAGAGGAGTGCAAGCCGCCGACAGGTCAAGTAACTGCTGACCGGCGCCGATACACCAGGCAGGGGATGCCTCGACGCGATGACGCGCGTCGGGGCATTTTCCGATCCCCCGGCGGCGGCACCCGCTCCCGACCGCGCCACCCACGTAGCAATATCCGGGAGTACGTCGCCTGAATCGGCCTTCAACTCAGCAATATCCCGGATTGCTACGAGGGGAGCGCGGGAAATCGTTGGGCGCTGGCCCGCCCGCGCTGCGACGATCTGGGAGTGACCCAGCCTGTCGCCGTGCGCCGGGTCCGGCCCGACGAGGGCGAGCGCTGGCGAGAGCTACGGCTGCGGGCCCTGGCTGACACACCGGCGGCCTTCCTCGAGACGGTCGAGCAGGCTCGCTCCCGGCCCGGTACGGAGTGGGATGCGGCGGTGGGCCGCCTGGCAGCAGGCCGCCAACAGGCGCTCTTCGTCGCTGAATCCGGCGAGGACTGGGTCGGGGTCGCCGGCGGGTTCGCCGATGCGCAGGGCGGGACTACCGTCTTCACCGTGTTCGTCGAGCCCGTCGCCCGGGGCGAGGGCATCGTCGAGGAGCTGATTCAGGCCGTGGCCGGCTGGTCGACGGCTTGTGGCCGCGACCGGCTTACCCTCGAGGTCGGCGTGGAGAATCCGCGGGCGCACGCCGCCTATCGACGGCTCGGCTTCGTGGCGACCGGCGTGTCCCGCCCCCACCCGCTCTACCCTGAGCTGACCGAGATCGAGCTGAGTCGGCCCGCGCTCGGCTGATCCGCCACCTCGCTCAAGATCGAGGCTCAGCTGACCAGACCGGCTTCCCGCGCCGCGGCCAGGCTGGGCGCGAGCACGTGGGTCGGGCGTGCCGTCGCCGACACCGCGTCGAGGGTCTTGAGCCCGTCGCCGGTGTTGAAGATCACCGTCTCGGCCGCCGGGTCGAGCTGGCCGGTCGCGAGCAGCCGCCTAAGCACCGCCAAGGTCACGCCGCCCGCGGTCTCGCCGAAGATGCCGGTCGTGCGGGCCAGCAGGCTCATGCTGTCCACGATCTCCTCGTCGGGGACGTGGGCCATCGCTCCGCCGGTACGTCGGACCGCATCCAGTGCATAGGGCCCGTCGGCGGGGTTGCCGATCGACAGTGACTTGGCGATGGTCGACGGCTTGACCGGCGTGACGACGTCGCGACCGGCCTCGAACGCCGCCGCGATGGGTGAGCAGCCGGTCGCCTGGGCACCGAATACCCGCCAGGGCGAAGCGTCCACCAAGCCGGCGGAGACCAGCTCCCGGAAGCCCTTGTCGATCTTGGTCAGGAGCGAGCCGGACGCCATCGGGACGACGACCTGGGCCGGCAGCCGCCAGCCGAGCTGCTCGGCCACCTCGTAGCCCAGGGTCTTGGAGCCCTCGGCGTAGTAGGGGCGGACGTTCTGGTTGACGAACGCCGTGCTGGCGAACTCGTCGGTCTCGGCGAGCTCGGAACACAGTCGGTTGCAGTCGTCGTAGGATCCCGACACCGACACCAGGATCCCGCCGTAGACGGCGGTCTGCACGACCTTGCCGGCCTCGAGGTCGGACGGGACGAAGACCACACTGGACAGCCCGAATCTCGCGGCGTGCGCCGCGACGGAGTTGGCTAGATTGCCGGTCGACGCGCAGGCCACCCTGGTGAAGCCGAAGCCGGCCGCCGCCGTCAGGGCCACTGATACGACCCGGTCCTTGAAGGAGTGCGTCGGGTTGGCGCTGTCATCCTTGACCCACAGGGCCCGCATCCCGAGCTCGGCGGCCAGCCGGTCGGCGCGGACCAGCGGAGTCATCCCGGCACCCATGTCGGTACGCCCCTCAGCTGAGGCCCCGACCGGCAGTAGCGGGGCGTAGCGCCAGAGGGTGTGCGGGCCCGCCTCGATCTGTGCGCGGGTCACCGCCCCTAGCCGAGCGGGATCGTAGGCGACTTCGAGCGGGCCAAAGCACTCCTCGCAGGCATGGATCGGTAGGAGGTCGTAGCCGGCGCCGCAGTTGCGACAGGACAGCCCTCGGGCCGCGGAGGCCGCTCGAGCATCGGTGGAGACGGACACAGCGAAAACCTCATCTCTCCCGCTCGTGGCGGGCCGGAGTTGGCACCTGTCGCTGGCGCGGTGGTTGCCGGGGCTTCGTCGGGCCGGTCCCTCTGCCCCTCTGGATGAGACGTACGTATGCAGTTGTTGACTACTGGCAGGCAGTCTAAGCCTTGAGGAGGTGGGACAGCGATGCGTCCCGACGCCCGGCACTGGTACCACCGCAACACCTCGCGCGCCGCCGACTGGCCTGTTGCGGCGCTGCAGGAGGCCAAGGCCGATACCACGGTGAGCGTCGTGCTCCCCGCCCTCGACGAGGAGGGCACGGTCGGGGCGGTCGTCGGCTGCGTGCGGGCACTCGCCGAGGAGACCGGGCTGGTCGACGAGGTCCTCGTCGTGGATTCCGGGTCCTCCGACGGCACTGCCGCCGCCGCCGTGGCCGCCGGCGCGCGCGTGGAGCAGGCGCGCGATCTCCTGCCCGGCCTGGGTGAGCGGCCCGGCAAGGGCGAGGCCCTCTGGAAGTCCCTGGCCGCCACGGCGGGTGACGTCCTGGTGTTCCTCGACGCCGACCTCAAGTCGGTCGGGCCGCACTTTGTGACCGGCCTGCTCGGCCCGCTGCTGACTGATCCGCAGGTTCACCTGGTGAAGGGCTGCTACGAGCGACCACTCGCCGGATCCACCGAGGCCGCCGGCGGCCGTGTCACCGAACTGGCGGCCCGGCCCCTGCTCAACCTGCTCTTCCCCGCGCTGGCCGGCATGGTGCAACCGCTGTCGGGGGAGTACGCCGGGCGCCGGGACCTGCTGGAGCGGCTGCCCTTCGTCCCTGGATACGGCGTGGAGATGGGCCTGCTGCTCGACACGTTCACCGTTGCCGGCCTCGACGCGATAGCGCAGGTCGACCTCGGCCTGCGCCGGCACGCCCACCAGGACCACCTGGCGCTGGGCCGGATGGCCGCCGAGATCATGCAGGTGCTGCTTTCCCGGGCAGGAGGGCACGACGAATTAGCCACTGTGCTCACGCAGTTCCGCCGGGGCTCCTCCGGCGCCTTCGAGCCGATCACCTCCGACCTGCCGGTCGCCGAGCGCCCCGCGATGATGACGGTCCCTGATTACGCCGACCGGGCCCGCGCCTCGTGATCGTCTACACCGACCTCGACGGCACGATGGTCGGCCCTGGCGGTTCGTTCTTCCGTACCGAGTCCGGCGAGCTGACCCTCGAGCCGGCCCG
This sequence comes from Pseudonocardiales bacterium, assembly GCA_040003795.1. Taxonomy (GTDB): domain Bacteria; phylum Actinomycetota; class Actinomycetes; order Mycobacteriales; family QHCA01; genus QHCA01. The sequence continues at coordinate 3,511 of JBDUBV010000115.1, forward strand.
GGCGCTGGTCGCCCTGCAGGCGGCCCGCGCCACCCTGGTGCTGGTATCCGGACGCACTCGCCGGCAACTGGCCGAGGCAGCCCGCATCTTCGGTGCCGACGGCTACGTCGGCGAGCTCGGCGCGGTCGTCGGCTGGGACGGCGGTCGCCAGCACGAGGTGCTGCGCGGCACCATGCCCGAGCGGTACGGGACCGACACCCCGCTGCAGGTCCTCCGTGGACTTGGCGTCGTCGACGATCTGTTCGCGCGGTGGCCGGGAAGCCTGGCGTGGCACAGTCCGTGGCACATCGAGCACGAGAGCAACGCGATGCTGCGCGGCAGCATCGACGTCGAGGCAGTCGATCGGTGGCTGCACGAGCGCGGCCTGGGCTGGCTGCGGCTGCGCGACAACGGCGTGCTTCCTGAACCCGGCGCGACGCACGTCTATCACCTGATGCCGGACGGGCTGTCCAAGGGCCTGGGCATCGCCCGCGACCTGAGCCGGCGCGGGCTGCAGCGGGCCGACGCCGTGGCCATCGGCGACAGCGCCAGCGACCTCGACATGGCGCCGTACGTGCGGCGCATCTGGGTGGTGGCCAACGGAGCCCGGAACTCGCAGATGGCCGGCTTGATGGCCAGGCACGACAACGTCGAGGTGTCCGCCGGCGCCGTGGGCCTGGGCTGGGCCGAGGCGGTGCGCGGCGCCCTGGCTTGACCGCGGCTGTCAGACATCGGCGGCGGGCCCCGAGTGAGTCCGTGCCCCGCCTGCGCGAAGGTGTTGCGGTAGGCCGAGCCGGCGGCCGACCGCCCGCTGACGCCCGCAGGGTCAAAACCCGAACACGCTGGCGAGACCATCGAGCACTGCACCGGGATCGCAGCGGGTGAGCCCTCCACGATCAGGTCGAGCGCGGAGTCTGCCAGAGTTGGTCCCATGTACCTCGCTCTGCTTTACGACCTCGTGGACGATTACCTGGAGCGCCGCCCCGCCTTCCGGGACGAGCACCTCAGCCTCGCCGCGGCGGCCCATCAGCGCGGCGAGCTCACCCTCGCCGGCGCCTTCGCCGAGCCATCTGACACGGCGCTGCTCGTCTGGGCTACCGACGACCCTGCAATCGTCGAACGCTTCGTACACCAAGACCCGTACGTCACGAACGGGCTGGTGTCGAAGTGGACGATCCGGCGGTGGAACGTTGTGGTGGGCGGGGGAACCTGAGCGTGCCGTCTGGTGCCTGTAGAAAGTTCCTATGACCCAGATCACCCCCCAGACCGACGCCGCGTGGTTCGCCCCCGAGGAGATGGACGCGATCCGTGAACGGCTGCCGATCCTTTACGTCGACGCCGTGCCGGTGCGGGTCGACCCGCTGGGACTTGTCACCTCCGTCGGCCTGTTGCTGCGGGTGACCGGCCAGGGCGCGATCACCCGAGCGCTGGTATCCGGCCGGGTGCTCTACCACGAGCGGGTGCGCTCGGCCCTGATCCGGCACGTCGAGAAGGATCTCGGCCAGCTGGCGCTGCCCCGGGTGCCGACGTCGCCGCAGCCGTACACGATCGCGGAGTATTTCCCGACGCCGGGCGTGACGCCCTTCCACGATCCGCGCCAGCACGCAGTTTCGCTCGCCTACGTAGTCCCGGTCGAGGGCGACTGCGAGCCGCAGCAGGATGCGCTGGAGTTCAACTGGTTCTCTCCGGCGGAGGCACGCCAGCCGCGCCTGCTGACGGAGATGACAGGGGGGCAGGACGTGCTGCTCCTGCAGGCACTTGCCCACCTCGGACAGTAGTCGGCGGGCAGCCGGCCGAAGGTGAAGCCTGAGCGCCAGTGAACGTCTTCGGAATCGTGATCCCCGACGAGGGACCGGTCTTCGCTGTGACCATCGGCGTGCACATTGCGGCCGGTCTCACCGCCGTGGCCGCCGGGGCGCTGGCGGCGACGGCCCGCAAGCGCCACGGCCGCCATCCGCGAGCCGGTCGGGTCTATCTGGGGGCCCTCGCCGTCGTCTTCGCCACGGCGACCGTTCTCGCCGCGATTCGCTGGCGGCAGGACCGGCAGCTCTTCACCATCGCCGCGGTCGCCTTCGCGCTCGCACTGACGGGCTGGTGGCTGCGCCGTCGCCGACCGGCCCGATGGCTGGTCTGGCACGGCACGTCGATGTCAGGCTCCTATGTCGCCCTGCTGACCGGGTTCTACGTCGACAACGGACCGCACCTGCCGGTGTGGGACCGCCTCCCGCACCTGGCGTACTGGCTGCTGCCTGCCCTGGTCGGCATACCCCTGACCTGGTGGGCGCTCAAACGCAACGGGGCCCTCACCTGACCGGAGTGGCCCATCCTGGGGCACGACGGCCACACGGTCTGCCCCCACCCGCCGCGGAGGGGCGCCACTAGGGTTGGCCGTATGCCCGGCACGTCGCAGCTGCTCGTCGCGTCCAACCGGGGGCCGCTCTCACTGTCTCGAGGGGCGGACGGGCGCAACGTGATCGGCCACGGTGGCGGTGGCCTGGTCCAGGGCATGAGCGCGGCGATGAGATCCGTCGAAGGCGTCTGGGTATGCAGCGCACTCAATGAGCACGAGCGACTGGTCGCCAGGCGTTCCGCGGGGCGCCTCGCCCACGCCGGCGGCGACGACGACCTCGACGTACGCATGCTGCCCATCGATGCAGGGACGTTCCAGCGGGCCTACAACGGCATTGCCAACTCCACGCTGTGGTTCGTCAACCACCTGCTGTACGACACCCCCACCAAGCCGGTGTTCGACGCCGGTTGGCGACGGCAGTGGCGCTCCTACGGCGACTACAACGCAGCTTTCGCCGACGCCCTGGACGAGGAGGCTGCCGAGGGCGCCACCGTGGTGGTGCAGGACTACCACCTGGTGCTGACCCCTCGCCTGCTGCGCGAGCGCCGGCCGGACCTGCGCATCGGCCACTTCACACACACGCCGTGGGCGCCCCCGGAATACTTCACCATGCTGCCCGACGACGTGGCCCATGCAGTGCTGGCCGGCATCCTGGGCGCCGATCACGCGGGGTTCCTCTGCGACCGCTGGGCCGAGGCGTTCCTCGCCTGCTGCTCGGCGGTCCTGGGCGCGACGGTCGACGGCCGTACGGTGCGCTACGAGGGCCGCAGCACCGAGGTGGGCGTGCACGGCCTGGGCACCGACGGCGAGTCCCTGCGCGAGCGGGCGCACCGGCCCGACGTGGAGACCCAGATGAGTCTCCTGCAGGAGCTAGCCGGCGGTCGGCGGATCATCGCGCGGGTCGACCGGACCGAGCTGTCCAAGAACATCGTTCGTGGGCTGCTGGCTTACCGAGAGCTGTTGCGCAGCTACCCCGAATGGCGCGACCGGGTGATGCACGTCGCCTACGCCTACCCCTCCCGGCACGACCTGCCGGAGTACCGGGAATACACCGCGTCGGTGCAGCGGCTGGCCCGTGAGATCGACGACGAGTTCGGCGACGGCGACTGGAAGCCGGTGCACCTCACCGTCACCGACGACTTCGCCGGCTCGCTGGCCGCCTTCCGGCTGGCCGAGGTGCTCGTGGTCAATCCGATCCGCGACGGGATGAACCTCGTAGCCAAGGAGGGCCCGGTGCTGTCTGAGTCCGGCTGCGCCTTGGTGCTCTCCCGGGAGGCCGGTGCTGCTGACGACCTCGGCGCCGACGCCTTCGTGATCAATCCCTACGACGTGATGCAAACGGCCACGGCGATCCATGCGGCGCTTTCGATGCCCGCCGATGATCGGCTGGTCCGGTCGCGCCGGCTCGCCTCGGCAGCGACCGCGCTGCCCCCGGCCGCGTGGTTCGAGGAGCAGCTCGCCGCGCTCGGCCACCCGTAGGCTGCCGACCGTGACCGCCCCGTCGTTGACCCTCATGGCCCGCTTGCGGCCGTCCTCCCTGGACACCCGCCGCGGGGTAGTCCGGCTGCACCCCGAAGTGCTTGCCGCCCTCGGCGGACGGCCGTGGGACGTTCTCCGGCTGGTCGGCACCCGCACCACCGGTGCCCTGGCGGCGCTCGGCGACTCCGCCACTCCCCGCGGGCTGCTGCTCTGCGACGACCTGACTCTCGGCAACCTCGGGCTGCGCGACGGCGCCCTCGTGGGGGTGTCGGTCGTGGCGGCCCAGGCCGCGCGTACGGTCGTCGTCGCCGGCCCGGCCGAGATCGCTCAGATCGTCTCCCCGGAAACCTTGCGGCTGGCCCTGCTCGGCAAGGTGGTCAGCGACGGCGACAACGTCTCGCTCCTGCCCCAGGACTTCACGACAACCGTCGGCCCGGATCGTGCACTGCCGCCAGGAACGGACACCGGTCAGGTGCAGGCCGCCCGGCACAGCCTGAGCAACGCCGTCGGCGCGGGCTGGACCTCCGTGCTCCTCACCGTGACCGGCGCCGACCCGGGGCAGAACGCCGTGATCTCCATGGACACCGTGGTGGGGTGGCGCGACGGCGTTGCCACGAGCGGCAGCGCGACGCCCGACCTCGCCCACCCCGCCGACCCGACTACGGCGCCGAACCTGGAAGACCTCCCGGGGCTGCAGATGCAGGCCGGGCAGTTGCGCGAGTGGCTCGACCTCGGCTTCCACCACGCCGACCTGCTCGACCGGCTGGGCACGAGCGCCCGACTCGGGGTGCTGGTCACCGGCCCGGCCGGCTCGGGCAAGTCGACGCTGGTGCGTGCCGTGGCCGCCGTAGTCAAGGCTCGGGTGATCCGGCTCTGGGCGCCCGAGGTGGCTGCACTCACCCCCGACAGCGGCGCTCGGCGGCTGCGCGAGGCGTTCGCCGATGCCCGGCGGCAGGGCCCGGCCGTACTGCTGATCGAGGACGTCGACGCACTGGCTCCCCGCGACACGCCGAGCCCGCTGATCACCGTGCTGCTGGAGTTACTGCAGGCCGCCGGTGAAGGCGCCGGCGCTGCCACCGTCTGCACTACCAGCCGGCCGGAGTCGGTCGACCCGGCGCTGCGCCATCCGGGTTTGCTCGACCACGAGATCGCCATCCCGCTGCCGGACAAGCCACAGCGCCAGGCCCTGCTGGCGGTCCTCACCCGCAGCATGCCGCTGACCAAGGACGTCGCGCTCGACGAGGTGGCCGCTCGCACCCCGGGCTTCGTCGCGGCCGACCTGCTCGCACTGGTCCGCGAGGCCGGCGTTCGGGCAGCGGTGCGGCAGCGCGACGCCGAGACGCCCACGGTGGCCCAGGAGGATCTGGTCGGTGCCCTGTCTTCGGTGCGGCCCACCGCCATGGCCGACTCCACTCTGGACATCGGCAACCTCTCTCTCGACGACGTCGGGGACATGAGCGAGGTCAAGAAGACGCTGACAGAAACGGTGCTGTGGCCGCTGTCCTATCCGGACACATTCGCCCGGCTGGGCGTGCAGCCGCCGCGCGGCCTGTTGCTGTACGGTCCGCCGGGCTGCGGCAAGACCTACCTCGTGCGCGCGCTGGCCGGCTCGGGACAGGCCAATGTGCTGGCTGTCAAGGGTGCCGAGCTGTTGTCGAAGTGGGTGGGCGACAGCGAGCGAGCGGTCCGCGAGCTGTTCCGCCGGGCCCGTGACGCCGCGCCTGCGCTGATCTTCCTCGACG
>JBDUBV010000116.1:0-8991 GCA_040003795.1 Pseudonocardiales bacterium
ACGTCGGCTAACCGCCACACGCCCACGACCCTCTGCCCTGGCAACCGAGAAATTTCCTACGGCGTGGAGTTCTGTGTGGTCTCGTCGATGTGGCCGGGTCGCCGGACAGTACTCCGGTAGCAGCGCCAACCCTCGGCTAGTCACTCCGAGTCACGGGAACTGGGTCTAGTGCCCGATTCTCGCCGCCAAACGGCCGTTGACAGCCAAACGAGCGTTCCGACACGCCAAAAAACTCACAGAGAGTTCATCGCGGGCACTCAGCCGCCGTAGGCCGCCAGCGTCGCCGGTCAGGCGACGCAGCTAACCGGGGGGAGTCACTCCGGAGAAGTCAGCTCAAGCAGTCAAGGCTTCCTACAACCACGAGGCCACGGACCTGCGGGCGGTTACAGCCGCCGCACCCACCTCCAAGCCACGGCGGGGATGGGCCCCGCACCACTTGTCCGAGACGGGTCCGGCGAACTCGGCCCTGGGCGCGCCCGTAGCTGAGCTGCTCAGCGCTGGCGATGAACTGATCGACGCCAGCTTGGAGAAGCTTGCGCGCTAACCGCCTGCTAACGGACGTAGCCAGACCACACGCCATGACGCCTGCCACCGGCCTCGGCATATGCGCATCCGGAGTTCACACATAGACTCGACGTCAGTCCGCGGGGTCTGCCCAGGGTCTGGTTGACATCTACCTGTGAGGCTGTGGCCTCGCTGGGAGGATGCCGACCATGCCGAAGCCGTATCCGAGAGAGTTCCGCGAGAACGTGGTCGCGGTGGCCCGTCAGGGGCAAGAAGGGATCGCGCAGATCGCGAAGGACTTCGGCATCGCCGAGTCCTGTCTGCGTAACTGGTTGAACGCCGCCGACGTCGATGACGGCAAGCGGGGCGGGCCGAAGGTCCTGGAGTCTGAGCAGCTGCGCGAGCTCAAGCGCCGCAACCGGCTGCTCGAGCAGGAGAACGATTCTAAACGACGATCTGGGTGTCAGCGTCCATGATCGGCATCGTGCCAGATTGAGCGGTTCAGGCCGTCCGCTTGCGCCGGCTTGTGGTTTTGCTGGTGCGTAGTCGGTAGGACTGGGTGCCGGTCTCGAGGATGTGAGCGTTGAAGGTGACGCGATCGACGATCGCCGCAACCAGGCGAGGGTCGGGAAACACGGTGCCCCATTCGCTGAACGGCAGGTTGGTGGCGATCGCGATGAGGCTCGTTCTTCGCGTTCGGTGATGATCTGGAACAGCAGTTCCGCACCGCGTGGGTCGATCTGGACGTAGCCGAGTTCGTTTAGACAAAGCAGATCGAGACGGCCGTAGCGTCCGACCACCCTCGATAGGATGCGTTCGTCGGCGGCTTCGACGAGCTCGTTCACCGGTTGCGCGGTGGTGACGTAGCGGACGCGGCGTCCTTGTTCGCAGGCGGCGAGTCCGAGGCCGATGAGCAGGTGGGACTTTCCGGTTCCGGAGTCGCCGAAACTGTGGGCGCGCACCATCGACAGCCTCGCGCGGGCGCTGCGGCGGATCGCGAAGGCAACCGGCCGGCCGATGCGGCTGCGCTATGCCAAGGTCGCCGAGTTCCAGGCACGCGGCGTCGTGCACTTCCACGCCATCATCCGCCTCGACGGCTACAACCCCGCCGATCCGCTCGCGATCCTCCCGCCGCCCGGCTGCCTCGACGTGATCGACCTGGCCGAGCTGATTCGCCACGCCGCTAGCTCGACTGCCATCGCCACACCGGCCCATCCCGACCGGCCGGACGGCTGGCCGCTCGCCTGGGGCGCTCAGACCGATATCCGGGTGATCCGCACCGGCATCGCCGACGCCGAGCTCACCGAGCAGCACGTCGCCGGCTACCTCGCCAAATACGCCACCAAGAGCACAGAAGCCGTCGCGAGCATCGACAGTCGCGGCGAGGGCTCACACGTCGCCTGCCTCATCAACACCTGTTGGCAGCTCGGCCGACCCGGCACCGGCGAGCACTACTCACGGCTGCGACCGAAGGCCGACATGCTCGGCTTCTCCGGGCACTTCTCCACCAAGTCACGCCGCTACTCCACCACCCTCGGAGCTCTGCGAGCTGCCCGCCGTCCCTCGCCCCGGGCCGGTGTCCGGGTGATCCCGGCGAGCGATTTCGACACCGCCGAGCACACCGACGACGACGACACCGTTCTCGTCATCAACCGCGAGTGGACCTACACCGGCTCCGGTTGGCTCACCCTCGCCGACGCCGCACTCGCCAACGCATCCGCCGACGCCGCCCGCGAGCGACGGCCCGCCCGCGCCGCCGTCGCCTGACACCGAACCGAGAGAGGAGCACGCTGCATGAACGACACGCTGCTAACCGTGTCGCAGGCGGCCGAGCACTTGGTGACGTCTGAGCGGTTCATCCGCCGGCTGATCGCTGAGCGCCGGATCACCTACATCAAGCTCGGCCGTCACGTCCGAATCTCAGCGCGGGTACTCGCCGAGTTCGTCCAGGCCGGGCAGGTTGAGCCGATCACGACCGACCTCCGCTCGCGTCGGGTGGTGGCCTGATGGCCAAGAAGGGACAGCCTCGGCGACGGTTCGGCTGGATCCGCGAGCTGCCTTCGGGCACGTTCCAGGCCAGCTAGCTCGGCCCTGACGGCATCCGCCGGTACGCGGACTACACCTTTGCGTCCAAGACGGTGGCAGCTCGTTGGCTGACTCTGATCGAGGGCGAGATCATCCGCCAGGAGTGGCGGCCGCCCGGTCAGATCTTCTTGGGGGAGTACGCGACCCGCTGGATCGCTGAGCGGACGCTCGCTCCCCGGACCCGTGAGCTGTACAAGGGGGCTGTTCCGGCTGCACATCGAGCCGCATCTGAGTCATCTCCGGCTGGACCAGGTGACGACGGCGGCGGTCCGCACGTGGCGCGCTGCGCTCCTGGACGCCGGTGCCTCGGCGACGACGGTGGCGAAGGCTTATCGCCTCCTACGAGCGGTGTTCAATACGGCGGTTGACGATCGCGCGGTGCGTGAGAACCCTTGCCGGATCAAGGGCGCGGACAAGGAGCCGACGCCCGAGCGGCCGACTGTCACTGTGGCGCAGGTGTACCGGCTCGCCGACCGCATGCCGACGCGGCTCGGGGCGCTGATCCTGTTCGCGGCGTTCACTGGCCTGCGGTGGGGTGAGCTGATCGCACTTCGGCGGTGCGACTTGGACCTGGCCGAGGGCGCTGTCCGGGTGCCGCGCAAGTTCGCCGAGCTGCGTGACGGCACTCGGGTCGCTGGTCCGCCCAAGACGGCCGCCGGAATCCGGACTGCTGTCCTCCCGGCCGTGCTCGTGCCTGTCATGCGGGAGCACCTGGCCGCCTATGTGGAGGACGGCACGGAGGCGTTGATCTTCACCGGGTCCAGGGGTGCGGCTCTGCGTCGTACCAACTTCCACAAGGCAGCGAGCTGGGCGGACAACATCAAGGCCGCCGGGCTGCCGAGTCACTTTCACTTCCACGACCTGCGGCACACCGGCAACACGCTGGCTGCCGCGTCCGGGGCGAGTACTCGGGAGCTGATGCACCGGATGGGGCATGCGAGCATGCGTGCTGCGCTCATCTACCAGCACGCCACCAGCGAGCGGGACAGGGAGATTGCGTCTGAGCTGAGCAAGCGGATCGAGGCACAGCAGGCCCTCGCGGCGGAGTGGCAGGACGAGCAGTCCACCGGGGACGACGACGAAGACGGTGCGGCCGGAGCGCCCACGAATGTCGGCTAATCGCACGCAGATCGCACGACGACCACTTGGCCGGAAGGTGCCGAGTGGGCCGATTGGCCCTGACCTGCGTGTCTGCTGTGGAGCGGGTGACCGGGATCGAACCGGCATGGCCAGCTTGGAAGGCTGGGGCTCTGCCATTGAGCTACACCCGCGATGCGGTGACTCCGTGGTCAGGGTAGCGGCCCGCCGCGGCTAGACTCGGCCGAAGCTGCGGGGCGTAGCGTAGCGGCCAGCGCGCCTGCTTTGGGAGCAGGAGATCGGGAGTTCAAATCTCCCCGCCCCGACTCGTGTCCACACATCGACCCAGCCGAGGAGTGCGTACGTGAAGAGCACCGTCGAGAGCCTGAGTCCCACGCGCGTGCGACTCGCCGTCGAAGTGCCCTTCGACGAGATCCAGCCCAGCCTCGACAAGGCCTACCGCGCGATCGCCGGGCAGGTGAGGGTGCCGGGATTCCGCCCCGGCAAGGTCCCGGCCCGGATCATCGACCAGCGCGTGGGCAGAGCCACGGTGCTCGAGGAGGCGGTCAACGACGCCATCCCCCAGCAGTACGCTGCCGCCGTCCTGCAGCACGACGTCAAGGTGCTGGGCCAGCCGGCCGTCGACGTGACGGAGTTCGCCGACGGCCAGGGGCTGAAATTCACCGCCGAGGTCGACGTGCGCCCTCAGTTCGACATCGTCCCGTACGGCGGCCTGACCGTCACCGTCGACGACCTCGTAGTCGCCGATGCCGAGGTAGACGAGCAGATCGACGGCCTGCGCGAGCGCTTCGCGGTACTCAAGGGAGTCGACCGGGCCGTCCAGTCGGGCGACTTCGTCTCCATCGACTTGCGCGCCACCCTGAACGGCGAGGAGGTCGAGGACGGCAGCGCTACCGGTCTGTCGTACGAGGTGGGCAGCGGTGAGACCGTGCCTGGCCTCGACGAGGCCCTCGTCGGCATGGCCAAGGGCGGGGACAAGACTTTCGAGGCCGCGCCGGCCGGGGGTGACCATGCCGGTGAGCCGGTGCAGGTCACCGTGACGGTGCGCTCGGTCAAGGAGAAGGAGCTGCCCGAAGTCGACGACGACCTGGCCCAGACGACCAGCGAGTACGACACCCTGGCCGAGCTGCGGGCCGACATTCGCGAGCGGCTGACCCGCATCAAGCGCAACAAGCAGGGCCTCGAGGCACGCGACAAGGTGCTCGAGTCATTGCTCGCCGCGGTTGAGGTGCCGCTTCCTGAGTCAGTGGTCCGTACGGAGACCGACTACCGCAGGCAGGCGATGGAGCAGCAACTGGCCAGTGCTGGCCTGGACATGGAGACATATCTGGGCGCCGAGGGATCCGCCGAGACCTTCGACGCCGAGTTGAAGGCGACCGCCGAGAACGCCGTCAAGGCCCAGCTGGTTCTCGACGCGGTGGCCGACAAAGAGCAGGTGACCGTCTCCGACATGGAGCTGACCGAAGAGGTGGTACGCAGGGCGCAGCGGGCCAACGTCACCGCCGACGAGTACGTCCAGCAGGTTGTTCAGAGCGGGCAGATCCCGGCCCTGGCGGCCGACGTCCGGCGCGGGAAGGCCCTCGTACACGTCCTGCGTCAGGCAACCATCGTCGACGCCTCCGGCAACCCGGTCGAGCTCGAAGGACTCAAGGACGAGGCGTCGCCCGCGACAGAGGAAGAGCCGGCGCCCGACCACGACCACGACCACGACCACTGAGCCTGCGCCGACAGCGAACACCGCTCCGCAGGGGCCTATCTCGTCAGTGCCCCGCGTTATGGTCAGAGGCACCGACGAGCACGAAGTGAGCCCGGAAGGCAGGTTGTGCAGTGACTGAGTTTGCCAACTCGCGCGCCCCTCATGCGCGCAGCGGTCAGGGTGGCATGAGCCTTGACGACTCCGTCTACAACCGGCTGCTGCGCGAGCGCATCATTTTCCTGGGTGAACAGGTCGACGACGAGATGGCCAATGTCATCTGTGCGCAGATTATGCTGCTCGCCGCGGAAGATCCCAACCGCGACATCTGGCTCTACATCAATTCACCCGGTGGATCGGTCTCGGCCGGCCTGGCGATCTACGACACGATGCAGTTCGTCAAGTGCGACGTGGGCACTGTGGCGATGGGGATGGCCGCATCGATGGGGCAGTTCCTGCTCTGCGCCGGGGCCCCGGGCAAGCGATTGGCCCTCCCGCACGCCCGGATCATGATGCACCAGCCCTCCGGTGGCATCGGCGGCACCGCCTCCGACATCGCCATCCAGGCCGAGAACATGCTGTGGACCAAGCGGACGATCCTGCAGCAGATCGCCCACCACACCGGGCAAACCTTCGAGCAGGTCGAGCACGACGCCGATCGCGACCGCTGGTTCACCGCGGTCGAGGCCAAAGACTATGGATTCGTCGACGATGTGGTCGCCAGCGCGCAGGAAGTCCCTTCCGGCGCGGGCACCCTGAGTTGACCGGATCCACCGCACGCACGACCGAGGAGCGCATGTGAGCGAAGTCCCGTATAACCCCAGCGCACGCTATGAGGTCCCGACCTGGTGGGAGCGCACCAGCCTCGGGGAGCGGCAGTACACCCCGTTCTCCCGACTGTTCGACGAGCGGATCATCTTCCTCGGCACGCCGATCGTCGACGAGATCGCCAACGTCGTGATGGCCCAGATCCTGTGCTTGGAGTCGATGGACCCCGATCGCGACATCCTGCTCTACATCAACTCACCCGGCGGGTCGTTCACCGCGCTGACGGCGATCTACGACACCATGCAGTTCGTGCGGCCGGACATTCAGACTGTATGCATGGGTCAGGCGGCCTCCGCCGCTGCGGTGTTGCTCGCGGCCGGCACACCGGGCAAGCGGCTGGCGCTGCCCAACGCCCGGATCCTGATTCACCAGCCCTCGATCGAGCAGGCCGGCGGCCAGGGCAGCGACATCGAGATCCAGGCGCGCGAGATCCTGCGGATGCGCACCCAGATGGAAGAGATGATCGCCCGGCACAGCAACGCGACACCCGAGCAGGTGCGCCGGGATACCGAGCGCGACAAGATTCTCACCGCCGAGGAGGCCAAGGACTACGGCTTGGTCGACGCGGTGATCGAGAGCCGCAAGCTGTCCTCGCTGGCGACCGCCTGACTCCGGCGAGCCGCCCCAAAAGGGTCCCTTTCGCACCATCGAAGATGTACGGTCGATCCGATCGCCGGTTGACAGCCGGCGCCGACAGGGAGTGAGTCGTACGTGGCACGCATCGGCGACGGCGGCGACCTGCTCAAGTGCTCCTTCTGCGGGAAGAGCCAGAAGCAGGTCAAGAAACTCATAGCCGGACCAGGCGTCTACATCTGCGACGAGTGCATCGACCTGTGCAACGAGATCATCGAGGAGGAGCTCTCCGAGAGCTCCGAACTCAAGTGGGACGAGCTGCCCAAGCCCCAGGAGATCTACGAGTTCCTCGACAACTACGTAGTCGGCCAGGAGTCGTCCAAGAAGACCCTCTCGGTAGCTGTCTACAACCACTACAAGCGCATCCAGGCAGGCAGCAACGGCCCCCGTCGTGACGCCGCCGACGCCGTCGAGCTGTCCAAGTCCAATATCCTGCTGCTCGGGCCTACCGGCTGCGGCAAGACCCTGCTCGCGCAGACGTTGGCCAAGATGCTCAACGTCCCCTTCGCGATCGCCGACGCGACCGCGTTGACCGAGGCGGGCTACGTCGGCGAGGACGTCGAGAACATCCTGCTCAAGTTGATCCAGGCAGCCGACTATGACATCAAGCGGGCCGAGACCGGGATCATCTACATCGACGAGGTCGACAAGATCGCCCGCAAGAGCGAGAACCCGTCGATCACCCGCGACGTGTCCGGCGAGGGCGTCCAGCAGGCGCTGCTGAAGATCCTCGAGGGCACGACCGCCTCGGTGCCGCCGCAGGGCGGCCGCAAGCACCCGCACCAGGAGTTCATCCAGATCGACACCACGAACGTGCTGTTCATCGTCGGTGGCGCCTTCGCCGGCCTGGACAAGATCATCGACGGCCGGGTCGGCAAGAAGGGCCTGGGCTTCGCCGCCGAGCTGCACGGCAAGCACGAGGTCAACGTCGACGACGTGTTCTCCAAGGTGATGCCGGAGGATCTGCTCAAGTACGGCATGATCCCGGAGTTCATCGGCCGCCTGCCGGTCATCACCAGCGTCAAGAACCTCGACCGCACGGCGCTCATCCGGATCCTCACCGAGCCGCGCAACGCCCTCGTGCGGCAGTATCACCGGCTCTTCGAGCTCGACAACGTTGAGCTGGAGTTCGAGCAGGACGCCCTCGAGTCCATCGCCGACCTGGGCATCCTGCGCGGCACCGGCGCCCGTGGCCTGCGCGCGATCATGGAAGAGGTCCTGCTGTCGGTGATGTATGAGATCCCGTCCCGCCGCGATGTGGCCCGGGTCGTGATCACGCGCGAGGCCGTGCTGGAGCACGTCAACCCGACCATCGTCCCGCGCGAGCCACCGAAGCGGGAGCGCCGGGAGAAGTCCGCCTGACCTGGCTGCGCTAGTTGACTCGTTCGAAGGTGTACTGCTGCGCGTCGCCGACGAGTCGATAGCCGATCTGCCGGTAGATGGAGTTCGACGTCGGATTGGCAGCATCGGTGTAGAGCATGCAGCCGCGCGCCCCCTCCTCCAGTGCCCTCTGGCTGGCCGCGGCGACACAGGCGCTCGCGTAGCCGTGGCGCCGGTCAGCGGGCGGCGTGTAGACCGGCCCGATGCGGGATAGGCCGGCCGATGGCCGGGACGTGCCGGCGAAGCACACCGGACGATTGCCCACGTCCCAGATCAGGTGCTCGCCGTCGGCGATCTGCCGCATGACGTTCTGGGCAATGCCGTCGGTCGGATGACCCGGCACGGCCTCTGCTTGGAAGGCCTGCCACCACTCGACGAGCAAGCCGTGGTCCTCCACTGTGGCAGCCCTGGCCCGGCCTGGGACACCGGCCGGCATGACGAGCTCGTCGAGCTCATAAAGAAGCTGCGCCTGACCGGTCAAGACGTCAGCTCCGGTCAGCTCGCTCCAGGCACCTGCAAAGGCACTCGCGGTCTCGGTGAGACCGTTCACCCCACTCAACTCCGGGCGCGCCGGAGCCAGTGCCTGCGCCAGAACCCGCGCTGCCGCCGGCGGCATGGGGCAGATCAGCAAGCCGTACGGCGGGGTGTGATGGGCGACGCCGACGATCTCGCTGTCATCGACGATAGTGAGCCACAGGGCGCCCTTGAACGTCCGCCGCCCGTCGCGGGCGGCTTCGACGTTGGTCGCCAGCACGTTGTGGACGACCGGC
>JBDUBV010000117.1:0-8979 GCA_040003795.1 Pseudonocardiales bacterium
ACCGGACCTTCGCCGCGCTCAGCGCGGTGTGCGATGCGCCGGCGCTAGCCGGCCGCGACCTGATCCGACAACTGGCGTTTGCGTACCTGACCGGGAACGGCGACGCCCACGCCAAGAACTTCTCCGTCCTGCAGGAGCAATCAGGGGAATGGCGGGTGTCGCCCGTCTACGACGTGCCCTCCTCGCACCTGTACGGCGACGCGACCATGGCGATGTCCCTCGGCTCGCGGTCGGGCTCGGACTTCGGCGCCAAGGACTTCGTCGGTCTCGGCACTGTGCTCGGGGTGCCGGAACGAGCGATGCGCCGCGCTCTGACCGAGCTGGCGGATCGGGCCGATCGCTGGCTTCCCGAGCTCGATGCGCTGCCGTTTGATCGCGGCCAGTTGAGCAAGCTACGCCGCGTGATCCAGCATCGACGCAGGCGGCTCGCACGATGAGAACTCGGCTACCCGGAAGGGTCGGCGCTCTGAATGATCATTCAACAGCACAGCACGGCGCCTTCGAAGGGTCGGATCGTGCGCTGGTCCGCAGCGGGAACGACGGCTGGTCCCGAGCGGGACTAGATGCTGGTCCTGGGCGGGAGCGAGCCTGACTCGCTTAGCGAACGCTTCATCGCCGGGTCATACTGCGCACCGATCTGCGGCCCGCGAGCTTGCCGATCGCATGACCGTGCACCCGTCATCACGATCTGGAGGGGCCTCCGACGACCTGTGCGGTGTACGCACTGTGTGCCCGTGGGGCAACCTCGCGGGCCGGATGAAATGCGCCATACCGTCAGGTATGTTCGTGCGATCAAGCATGATCATCTGGTAGCCACCTTGGTAGCCAGTCCCCGAACTCGCGCTCGTACGCATCAGTTCGCCGAAGTTCAATCGAACGCTGAATCCCGTATGTAGCAGGGGATTGCGGACGTCTGCGAACGCCTGCGTTCTTCCCGTTATTCGTCGCCGGTCCAGCAGCCGAGGACGGCGCTGGCCATTTCGTAGGCGAGGTCGGTGCGTTTCTGTTTCTGAGTGCCGAAGACAGTTGGTAGGGCGGTGGCGTCGACTCGGAGGGTGAGGTTGTCTTTGATGACGATGACGGTGCCGGTCACGGTGGCCGAGGCGCGTTCGCCGAGCCCCTTAAGGGGCGTGGTCGGGGTCAATTCACGGCGGACGGCGTTGAAGTAGGCCGCTGCGGTTATTTTGCTGGTGGACTGCTGCACCGAGAGAACCAACGGGCCAACGGGTAGCCGGTAGGTGCAGGTGTAGAGGTGATCTTGATAGCTGGACTGCACCGGAGCTGGGGTCTTCAGTCCGAGAGCTAAGTTGACCTTGGCGCGTATGTCGTCCCCGCACACCATCTGAGCGGTGGCCGAGGGTCCCTGGGGGGCGGCCGAGGTTGCGCGTGGTGTGGAGGGCATTGTCTGTCCGCGGGCCATGGACATTCCCGACATGGATTGGTCCGCAGCGGTCGGCGGGGTGGTGGCGGACCGGTTGCTGCCGCACCCAGCGAGCAGCAGCGCAGTGGCCATGATTCCGGGTAGGCATCGGCGGGTGGTCACGGTTGGTCTCCGGTCTCCATGCGCGCGTCGGGTCGGCAAGTGCGACAGGGCTCTAGGCGGCATGGCTGGAGGCCAACGACGCGTAGACGACGATGTTGTTCGAGTAGTTACGGGTACTGAAGTTGAACTTGCCGCCACAGGTGATCAGGCGCAGCGCGGCGTGGTCGGTGTTGCCGTAGACCTGCAGGGTCGGGAAGTGGTTCTTGGGATAGGACACGATCCGCTCGACCCGGAACACGGCGACGCGGTGATCGGTGCGGGTGACGTTGATCAGGTCCGCGGGGCGGAGTGCGCCGAGGCGGAAGAACACAGCCGGTCCGTAGGCCGCAGAGTCGACGTGGCCCAGGATCACGGCTGGTCCGAGTTGGCCGGGTGCCGGCGAGTACTGGTACCAGCCGGCGCGGGAGTCACGGCTCAGCGGCGGCACCTCCACCGTGTGGTCAGCGGCAATGCCGAGTCGTAGAAGGTCGGACGTCACGCCGATGGCCGGAATGTCGAGTCGGGTCGGGATCGAGGCAGCTAATACGGGTCCCTTGGTGGTCACCGATGGTCGTGGGTCCGGGGCGGTTCCGCTGGTCGGCGGAGACGCTGTCGCCGACGTCGACCGAGCCGCCGCTGTGCTCGACTGGGCGATACCGGCCGAGGCGGGCGGTTGGGGCGGGTGTCGCTGGGAAGTGAGTGCGACGAGGACAAATATCACGCCGGTGATTACGAGCAGCACGGACACCGCAACGGCAAAGTGCCGAATGCGGTGACCGTGCTGCCCGTTGGTGCTCATGAGATGTCGGCTGCGACCGGCTCAGCTGTCGGCTGAGGTCCGTCGACGTAGAGCGAGACCGCCGGCGACTGCTCCGGCGGCCGCCAGGGCGCCACCGATACCGAGCAGGCCCTCATTCTGCAGACCGGCAGTACTTCCGCCACCGGTTCCGGCCGAACCGCCGGGCACGACCGCCATCTGTGAGGCGACCAGAGTGCCGCACAGTGCCGGTGACGTCGCCGCCAGCGGAAGGGACGGGACCAGATCGCTCTTCTCGCCTTGGGCCTTCTTGCTCAGCGTGGCCGGGTCGAGACCGTGCACGACGATGACGCCCGTACCGGCGTTGAGCGACGCGAGCGTCTTGGCGTCCAGGTTGAAGGTGCGGCTGTAGTCAAACGAGTCGCCGGACGGAGCGACGGTCAGCGTGGTTCCCGCCGCCGGACTGGTGTCCCCGGAGGTCGACAGGGTGGTGCCGATCGCGCCATAGGAGGGAGCGCCCTCCGTGGTGCTGATAACCCCATCCTTGTTAGCGTCGGCCGCCATGGTCGGGCACTCGCCCTTCGCGCCGATGTGGATGTGTTGCACATGCGGATAGGGCTTGCCGCCGAACGTGGCGGCCAGGCCGGACACGTGCTCGGTGACGGTGGCCTGAGACCCGGACAACGCGATCGTCACGGTGCCCGAGCCGGACGAGTGGTTCAACGCATCCAGTGTGGCCTGGTACGAGCTAGCGGGGGCGGCGGAGGCCGCAGTCGGCATCGCTAGGGCAGCGACACCCATCGCGACCGCCGGGCCCAACAACAGCACGGATTTCTTCATACTTCCTCCTTGAACAGTGCCGGCGGGGAGGATCCCCGGCGGTGAAACAGTCCGAAACGATGTTCGGACCCGGAAAGGGAATCGGATTGCCCTACGGTCAGCGCCCCGAGGACCGCGGCGACCGCGGCGACCGCGGCGACGCTCGCGGCGACCGCGCTCAGGGTTTCCTTGGCCAACCACTCCGATTCAGACATTGACGGGATCGGCCCGAAGTCCGGCACCAGGTTGCCCTGCCCGATGCGCGCTGGTGCGGCCAGCTGGTAGTCGGCGGCCAGTTGCAGATACACGACCGCGTCGACGATCAGCCCTGCTGCGCACACAAGCCGCAGAGCGAGCGCCGACGCAGAGATCGGGCGCCCAACAACCCAGCTCACTTGACGACCAGCACACCGTGCATGTTGGAGTGGTACTTGCAGTGGAAGGGGTAGCTGCCCGGGGTCATGGGCGCCTTGAACGTCGTAGTGGCACCGGCACCGGCCGTGGTGTCGAACGCGCCACCAGTATCGGCGGTCACCGTGTGGTTTTCACCGTCCATGTTCATGACGCTGATCCTCGCGCCGGGGCCCACCGAGGCCGGCGTCGTGAACTTGAAGTTTCCGATCATCATTTCGACTTTCGTCGCGGGCGCAGCGGTCGACGAAGCCCGGGACGTTGCCCCGGCTTGAGCCTTCGACGTGGTGGTCGTCGATCCGGCTCCTGCCGATGCTGATTGCGAGGTACCGGAGGAACTGCAGGCTGCGATCGCGGCCAGGGCCACTGCAGCGCTGCTGATGCCCAACCCGGCTCGTCTGGCCCTCGTGCTGGAACTTGCCGCCGTGTCGGTTCGGCGGCAGCCTGGCCCGTTCCGTGTGCTGTTCACGATGAATTCCTTCTCTCGGTGTGGCCGACCAGCCCGGCGACCGGAGTTGCTGCGCCGTTGGGTGCCGTGGACGGTGGCCGGAACACCGAGTTCGCTGCTCCGTTCGGTCGGGCGGCGCGTAGTGCGCTCAGAGCGGCGAGGATCACAACCGTCTCCGATACGACCGAAACCACTCCCAGTGGCTCCCACCAGTCGCCGACGTCATCAGCCAGCAGCGGAAACGCCACCAGCCGAGTGGCCGCATAGCCGAGTACGGCCAGGCCACACGTGAGCGCCGAGAGCGCATAGACCGCGGCGGTATCGCGCATCAACGCGGCGACCGCAAGCAGCGCACACGCTCCTGTCAGGACAAGGAAGAGCACCCCCATGTACGGAGCCTCCCGAAGATGCGGGGCGATCACCGGCACGTGCGCCGCCGCGGCCGCCGCCGCCGCGGCGGCAACCACCCACCTCATCGGTGATGCAGCCCGGTCGAACACAAACGAGTTCACCCGAGCTCCTTGGACGTTGACTGCGCACGGCTTGACGAGGTCAAGCAGCAAGTTTGATCACCAACTGTAGGACCTTGATCCAAACAGGTTCGGCCGCCCGCCCCTAATCGGATTGCCCTTCCAGGAACGCAGTGCCCAAATCGGCCCAGCACCGCTAGGGGCAGCGGCTTCAGAGACCCACGTCTCACTGAGACGCCCGCGCAATGTCCAGCTGCGGGGCCACGAACCTCACCGCCGGCCACAAGGTCCTTCGTCGGGGCTCTGTTTCAGGTTTTCTTGACTTAGTCCAGATAAGCGTTGACACTTCGAGGGTGCCACCGACGTCGGACCTCGAGCACTTGCTGCGCGAGGCTTCGGTGCGCGTGACCCGTCCCCGGGTGGCCGTGCTGACCGCGGTGCACGAGCACGCACACGCCGACACCGACGCGATCACCCGCGTGGTGCGTCAGGATCTCGGCGAGGTGTCCAAGCAGGCCGTCTACGACGTGCTTCGTGCCCTGACCGGCGCCGGCCTGATCCGGCACATCGAGCCGGCGGGCTCTCCGGCCCGTTACGAGGCGCGAGTCGGTGACAACCACCACCATGTCGTGTGCCGGTCGTGCGGTGTCATCGCCGACGTCGACTGCGCCGTCGGCGACACGCCCTGCCTGACCGCGTCGGAGGACCACGGCTTCGCGATCGACGAGGCCGAGGTCGTCTACTGGGGCCGATGTCCGGAGTGCGTCGCCGCAACTGTCGCAGCGACAAAGACTCAGCCACCAAGCCGAACCATCGAGACAGGAGGAAGACCAGCGTGACCGACACCGTCAGCGAGAGCGAAAACCCGGTAATCCCGTCCCCGACACCCGCGGTAAGTCGACCCAGAACCAACAGCGACTGGTGGCCGAATCAGCTCGACCTGCAGGTTTTGCATCAGCACTCGCCCCGCTCGAACCCGATGGACGAGGACTTCGACTACGCGGCGGAGTTCTCGAAGCTCGACGTCGACGCGCTGAAGCGGGACATCGTCGAGACGATGACCACGTCGCAGGAGTGGTGGCCGGCCGACTACGGCCACTACGGGCCGCTGTTCATCCGGATGAGTTGGCACTCCGCCGGCACCTATCGCATCCACGACGGCCGGGGCGGCGCCGGCGACGGTGCTCAGCGTTTCGCCCCCCTCAACAGCTGGCCGGACAACGCGAACCTCGACAAGGCGCGGCGGTTGCTGTGGCCGGTCAAGCAGAAGTACGGCCGGAAGATCTCGTGGGCCGACCTTTTCGTCTTCGCCGGCAATTGCGCCCTGGAGTCGATGGGGTTCCAGACATTCGGTTTCGCATTCGGACGAGCCGACATCTGGGAACCCGAGGAGATCTTCTGGGGGCCGGAGGACACCTGGCTCGGAGACGAGCGCTACAGCGGGGAAAGGGAACTCACCGGCCCGTACGGCGCCGTGCAGATGGGTTTGATCTACGTCAACCCGGAAGGACCCAACGGCAACCCGGACCCGTTGGCTTCCGCCCGGGACATCCGGGAAACGTTCGCACGCATGGCGATGAACGACGAGGAAACGGTCGCGCTCATCGCCGGCGGCCACACGTTCGGCAAGTGTCACGGAGCCGGTGACGCCAGCTTGGTCGGCCCTGAGCCCGAAGGCTGCCCGGTCGAGAACCAAGGCCTCGGCTGGATCAGCGCCTTCGGCACCGGCAAGGGCAAGGACACCATAACCGCCGGGCTTGAAGGAGCGTGGACGCCCACTCCGGTCACCTGGGACAACAGCTACTTCAAGACCCTGTTCGGCTACGAGTGGGAACTGACCGAGAGCCCGGCCGGCGCCAAGCAGTGGAAGCCGAAGGACGGCGCCGGGGCGGGCACCGTGCCGGACGCGCAGGACCACTCGGTCACGCACGCCCCGATGATGGCGACGACCGACCTTGCGCTGCGCCTGGATCCGATCTACGAACCGATCTCGCGGCGCTTCCTGGACAACCCGGACCAGCTCGCGGACGCGTTCGCCAAGGCCTGGTACAAGTTGTTGCACCGCGACATGGGGCCGGTCACGCGCTACCTCGGTCCCTGGGTTCCGGAGCCGCAGCTGTGGCAGGACCCGGTCCCCGAGGTCGATCACGACCTGATCGGGGAGGAGGATATGGCCGCCCTCAAGGGCCAGGTCCTCGATTCCGGGCTGTCCGTCTCCCGGCTGGTCTCCACCGCGTGGGCGTCCGCGTCCACCTTCCGCGGCACCGACAAGCGGGGTGGCGCCAACGGGGCCCGGATCCGCCTTGCCCCACAACGGGATTGGGAGGTGAACGAGCCGGCCGAGTTGGCCACCACGCTGCAAACCCTTGAGCGGATCCATCAGGACTTCAACGCCTCGCAGACCGGCCGGACGAAGGTCTCCCTCGCCGACCTGATCGTCCTGAGCGGCTGCGCGGCCGTCGAGCAGGCGGCGAAGAATGCCGGCTACGACATCACGGTCCCGTTCGTACCGGGGCGCACGGACGCCGCCCAGGAGCAGACCGACGTGGACTCGTTTGCGGTGCTCGAGCCGACCGCGGACGGATTCCGCAACTACCTGCGAGCCGGAGAGAAGCTGCCGCCGGAGACCCGGCTCCTGGACCGGGCCAACCTGTTGACCCTGACCGCTCCGGAACTGACGGTCTTGATCGGCGGTCTGCGGGCCCTGAACGCCAACGTCGGCGGAGCCGGACACGGCGGGTTGACCGAGCGTCCCGAGACGTTGACCAACGACTTCTTCGTGAACCTGCTCGACGGGGGCACGGAGTGGAAGGCGTCCGCCTCGGACGAGCAGGTGTTCGAAGGTCGGGATCGCAGTACGGGCGAGGTGAAGTGGACCGCCACCGCAGTCGACCTCGTCTTCGGTTCGAATTCCCAACTCCGAGCCATTTCGGAGGTCTACGCCGGCAACGACGCCGGGGAGAAGTTCGCGCGGAACTTCGTACGCGCGTGGACCAAGGTCATGAACCTCGATCGATTCGACGTCACCTGATCCGACGTTCAGGTCGGCCACTGGTCGGCCGACCTGGACGCCCGCTCGACGAGGCGCCAGAGCTTCTGTTCGACCGCGGCGGGCTTCGTGGGCCGTCGCTTCCCGAGCTGCTCACCGTCGCGACTGCCGAGGTCAGTCAGACTTCGATGACCTCCACCAGACCTTCGAGCCCGGCGAAGTCATCAGCGTTACGGGTTACCAGGGGCAGACCGTTGGCGACTGCGACCGCGGCAATCAGCAGAACCGCAAGACGCCGCCGTGGATCCCGACCATGGGCGACAACCGCGGCGTAGATGCGCCCGTAAGCCCGAGCCCCCTCGATGTCGAGGGGCAACGGGTCGAACGCCGCTTCGGCACGTTGCAGCCTGTCCTGTCGGCGCGCCCGTTCGCTGGGGTCCCTGGCGGCGGCCGGACCGGCAGCCAGTTCGGCCATGGTGACTGCCGATACCGCGACCTGCGCCGGCAAGGCCGCTGCGGCGATACGGTCGAGGTCGATCACCACTGAGGTATCCAGCAACGCTCGCTCTCGCCGGTCAGGCATGCGGGGTTACGTCCTGGTCAGCCACCTCATCGAGGTCGTCTCGCACGCGCTTCCAGTCGACCGGGGGAGCGTTTCGGAACACCTCTACGGCCGCGGCGGCGTCCACGAAACGACCCCGTCGCAGCGGGCGCAACTCACCGACTGGGCGACCGCTACTGGTCACCACGAAGGTGCGGCCCTCATCGAGTGCCCGCATGATGCGTCCGCTGTCGTTGCGCAACTCCCGCTGGCTGATCTGCTCGCTCACCAGCTGACCGTAGCACGCCGTGCTACAGGACGGGTCGGCCCCCGGACCAAGTCAGCGCCGCGCCGACTCGGCCCAGGTCATCCGGATCGGCTTGCGCCCGTGCCCTGCCGGTGCGGTGCGTATGTGGGCGCGGGTGGCGGCGGATCCAGCCTGCCGTTGGCGTCGGCGACAAGCGTGTCGATCCGTCCGGCGTGCGGTCCGTACTTCTCGAACACAGCGGTCGAGTTGCGAACGGAATTGCGGTATCTGATGTCGTTGGCGAACAACACGGTTCCCCCGTCGGCCGGATAGTGTCCCGCCGGGCCCTTGAACGGAACGAAGGAATAGCCGACCTGGTAGCCGTTCATCCATGCCCGCAAAGACAGCTCGTCGTCGAAGCCGATACCCGGCTCACCCACGTCCGAGAACGAGTAGTCCCAACCGCCGAGGGCCTCGTAGCTCTCCCTGCGGATGAAGTACGGCCCGATATTGACGTGGTGCACGAAGCGGAATTCGTCTCCGCCCCAGATGCGCTTGGCCTTCGCCGGATCGGGATCGAAGCTCTCGAAACCCATGAACCCGCCGAGGATGGCCAGTCGAGGATGGTCGGCAAACCGATTCAGCGCGGAGTCGAGCCAGTCGGTCGAAGGGGGGATGACGTCGTCGTCCTGGACCAGACAGACAATCTTTGACCGCGCGAACCGGATCGCCCGATCGAGAATCCTGATCTCGTGCAGGTCATTGGAGTGGATCA
>JBDUBV010000118.1:0-8813 GCA_040003795.1 Pseudonocardiales bacterium
CAGGGCGGTCACGGCAGCTTCGGCGGCTTCGGGGGAGCCGGCTTCGGCTGGCCGGGATTCGGCGGCGGCCGCAGCTTCGGCGGCCGCGGGTCAGGCGGGAGGGCGGCCCGCGGCGACGTCCGGGCCTCGGTCATCGCCCTGCTCTCCGAGCAGCCCCGGCACGGCTACCAGATCATTACCGAGATCACCGAACGCAGCGGCGGGGCCTGGACGCCCAGCCCCGGGTCGGTCTACCCGGTCCTGCAACAACTGCAGGACGAGGGCTTGGTCCGGCCGGAGGAAGCCGAGGGGCGGCGGGTGTTTCACCTGACCGAGGCGGGCGAGGCATATGTCGCCGCGCACACCGAGGAACTCAAGGAACCTTGGGCCTCCATGGGCCGGAGCCCGCGCGCGGGCATCGGTGAGATGTTCGACGTCTTCAAGCAGGCCGCCGGAGCCGCATGGCAGGTGGCACAGACCGGCAACGAAGGGCAGATCGCGCAGGCTCGCGAGGTGCTCGCCGATACCCGGCGCAGCCTCTACCGCATCCTGGCCGAGGGCGAGCCGGCGGCCACCGAGCCGGCCGAGCCGACCGAGGCCTGAGGCAGCCGCCGCCCTGGCAGGATTGCCGGTATGACCGGGACGCTGGTGCTGCTCCGCCACGGCGAGAGCGAGTGGAACGCCAAGAATCTGTTCACCGGCTGGGTCGACGTCGGGCTGAGCGAGCGGGGTCATGCCGAGGCGCGACGCGGCGGCGAACTGATCGGCGAAGCCGACCTGCTGCCCGACACAGTCCACACGTCGGTGCAGCGGCGAGCCATCCGCACCGCCGAGATCGCCCTCGGCGTCGCCGGCCGGGAGTGGCTGCCGGTGCGCCGCTCCTGGCGGCTCAACGAGCGCCACTACGGCGCACTGCAGGGTAAGGACAAGAAGCAGACGCTGGCGGAGTTCGGCGAGGAGCAGTTCATGGCGTGGCGGCGGTCCTACGACGTGCCGCCCCCGCCCCTGTCACCCGACGACCCGCAGCACCCCCGCCACGATCCCCGCTACGCCGACCTCGCCCCCGACCTGTTGCCGGGAAGTGAGTGCCTGCGCGATGTGCTGCTGCGGGTGCTGCCCTACTGGTATGACGTGCTGGTCCCCGACCTACGGGCGGGCAGGTGCGTCCTGGTCGCAGCGCACGGCAACTCGCTGCGCGCACTGGTCAAGCACCTCGACGGCATCGGCGACGACGACGTCGCCGGGCTGAACATCCCCACCGGCATCCCGCTGTGCTACGACCTCGACGACGACCTGCGGCCGACGGCTCCGGGGGGTGCCTACCTCGACCCGGAGTCGGCTGCTGCCGCCGTCGAGAAGGTCAAGAACCAGGGTCGCTGACTACCGGTCGCTGGCTGCAGGGCGCTAGCTGGTCCCAGCCGGCCGGCCCAAGCTGTCGGCTACCTGCGGAACCCGCCCGAGTTGAAGGCCGACTGGTCGAGCAGGCGCGGATGGCGGTAGCGCAGTCGCATCGCCGTGACGCTCGGGACGCTCGGCAGGCCGGTCCGACGGGTTGCGTCGGCGTCGGTGTCGCCGTACCTCTCGTCGATGTAGACGCGCGAGGGGATATACGGCTCGCCGCCGTCGCGCCAGATCAGGTGCTCGCGGACGGCCCCGACGATCCAGCAGGCAGCGCAGGCCATCACGGCCAGCCCGGCCAGCACCATGAAGGCGAACACCGCACCGAGAACGGCCATGGGTCGGACCGTACCGCCGGGCCGGCGGGCTCAGTGGCGACGATCAGGACACAGAAAGGCCACGATTGGGTGCCCACTACTCCGTGGCGGCCGGCTTGCGGCCGCGGTTGCTGTGCACGGGCGCCGCGACGGTTGCGGGGTGTGGCGCGATCATCCCGCGCCGCGAACGTGCGGTGCACAGCCTGGCCAGCTCGGCGTAGGCGGCCGGCCCGATCAGGGCAGTGAGCTCGGGGCCGTAGCTCTGATAGAGCCGCTCTTTGGCAACGTGTGCCTCCGGGGCGGACGTGCACCACCAGTGCAGGTCGTGGCCGCCCTCGCCCCACGAGCGGCGGTCGAACTCCGTGACCGTGCTCACCAGCACCTCGCTGCCGTCCGGCCGCTTGACCCAGTCCTGCGCCCGGCGGACCGGCAGCTGCCAGCACACGTCGGGCTTGGTCTCCAGCGGGTGCTTGCCGGTACGCAGGGCAAGAGCATGCAGCGCACAACCCTCGCCGCCAGCGAAGCCCGGGCGGTTGAGGAAGATGCAGGCACCCTCGACCGTACGGGTGCGCCTGGCCGGCTTGCCGTCGAGCTCGTCGGTCGTGACCACGCCCTTGCGGCCCTTTTTGTGGTGTTGCCAGCGGTCAGGGGTCAGCGCGGTGGCGGCGTCCTTGATGCGCTGCTCGTCCTCGCCGTCGGTGAAGAAGGCGCCATGGCTGCAACATCCGTCGTCGGGCCGGCCGGCGTCGATGCCATGGCACCCCCGCCCGAAGATGCAGGTCCACGACGACAGCAGCCAGGTCAGGTCCGCCCTGATCACGTGTTCGGGGTCGGCGGGGTCGGCGAACTCCACCCACTCGCGGGCGAAGTCCAGCCCAACCTCGCGCTCCCTCGGCGTGGTCACCTGCACACCTTATGTGCATAGGGCGTTACGGTTCCCGCATGCGCCTCGGTGTGCTCGACGTGGGCTCAAACACAGTGCACCTGCTGGTCGTCGACGCGCGCCGCGGCGGTCACCCGATGCCCGCGCACTCCGAGAAGACCGTGCTCCGGCTGACCGAGCAGCTCAACGCGAAGGGCCAGCTGTCCACCGCCGGCGCCAAAGCCCTGGTCAGCACCGTCGAAGCGGCCCGGAAGTCGGCCAAGCGGCTTGGGGTCGACGACCTGATCGCCTTCGCCACGTCGGCGGTACGAGAGGCCTCCAACACCGGCCAGGTCATCGACCGGATCAGGACCGACGCCGGTGTCGACATCGACGTGCTGACCGGTGAGGACGAGGCGCGGCTGACCTTCCTGGCCGTACGACGCTGGTTCGGCTGGAGCGCCGGCCGATTGCTGGTGCTCGACATCGGCGGCGGTTCGCTGGAGGTGGCGTGCGGCATCGACGAGACGCCGGATGTTGCGGTGTCCGTACCGCTGGGCGCCGGCCGGCTGACCCGCGAGTGGCTGCCGGGGGATCCACCGCACGCCGACAGGGTCGATGCGCTGCGGGCGCACGTGCAGAAGACGCTGCTGCCGGTGGTCGAGCTGGTCGCCGCGGGCGAGCGCGCCGAACGGGTGGTGGCGACGTCGAAGACCTTCCGAACCCTGGCCCGGCTGACCGGTGCGGCACCGTCCTCGGCGGGCCAGCGGGTGCCGCGCCGGCTGACCGCAGCCGGGCTGCGCCAGGTGGTCGCCTTTGTCAGCCGGATCAGCGCCGCCGACCTGGCGGGGCTCGAGGGGGTCAGCGGGAACCGGGCCCACCAACTGCTGGCCGGGGGTGTGGTGGCGGAGGCGACCATGCGGCTGCTCGACGCGGACGCGGTGGAGCTGTGCCCGTGGGCGCTGCGCGAAGGCGTGATCCTGCGGCGGCTGGACTGGCTCGACGGCGCCTAGGGTTGGACGGCGTGAGCAAGCCGCGCGGGCGGTCTCCGACAGGCACCCCCATAGGGGTAGCCCTGTCGACGGGCTCGTGCTATCCGGTGTCGGCCGCCAAGGCGTTCGAGATCGCGGCGCGGCTGGGGTACGACGGTGTCGAGATCATGGTGTCGAACGACCCGGTCAGCCAGGACGTCGAGGCGCTGCGCCGCCTGTCCGACTACCACGGCCTGCCGGTCGTGGCGCTGCACGCGCCGTGCCTGCTGATCACCGCCCGGGTCTGGGGCACGGACCCGTCGGAGAAGCTGCGCCGATCGGGGGCCGCCGCGGAGAAGCTCGGCGCCCGTACCGTCGTGGTTCACCCGCCGTTCGTCTGGCAGCGCGAGTACGCCCGCACCTTCCGCGAGGGCATCGTGCGGATGGAGTCGGAGACCGACGTACGCTTCGCCGTCGAGAACATGTTCCCGCTGCGCACCCGCGGCCGGGCGTTCTCCGGCTACACGCCGGGCTGGGACCCCAGCGAGGAGGACTACCGGCATCTCACCCTCGATCTCTCGCACACCGCGACCGCGCAGAACGACGCGTTGCAGATGGCCGCGGCGATGGGCGACCGGCTGGCCCACGTGCACATGGCCGACGGCTTCGGCGGGACCAACCGCGACGAGCACCTGGTGCCCGGCCGCGGCGGGCAGCCCTGCGCCGAGTTGCTGGAGGGGCTGGCGCGCACCGGGTTCGGCGGCAATGTGGTCGTCGAAGTCAACACCCACCGGGCCGCCGGCCCGGAGGAGCGCGAGGCCGCTCTTGCCGAGGCGCTGGCCTTCACCCGGGCGCATCTCGCCCCCGCTGGCGCGGTGCCGGCCACCCCGTAACCTTGCCCGCATGCTCCGTCGCACCATTCTTGCCGCCGCAGGGTCGGCGACTACCCGCCGGCTGGTCAGCGACGCCCCGGTCTCCCGTTCGGTGGTCCGCCGGTTCGTCGCCGGTGAGACCGTCGAGGACGCCGTGCAGGTCACCCGCCGGCTCGTCGACGCCGGCCTGAGCGTCAGCCTGGACCACCTCGGGGAGGACACCACCGAGGCCAGCCAGGCCGAGCGGGCCGCGGCTGCCTACCTGGCCGCGCTGGAGCGCCTGGCCGAGGAGGATCTGACCACGCACGCCGAGGTGAGCGTCAAGCTGTCGGCAATCGGGCTGTTGTTCGACCCGGGGACCGCCAGGGAGCACGCGCGCGCCATTTGCACCGCTGCCGACAAGGCGGGAACGACAGTCACCATCGACATGGAGGACCACACCACCACCGATGCCGCCCTCGTCGCGGTCCGCGACCTTCGAGTGGACTTCCCCTGGCTGGGCGTGGTGCTGCAGGCCTACCTGCGCCGGACCGAGGCAGACTGCCGCGAGCTGGCCCATGCCGGCTCGCGGGTACGGCTGTGCAAGGGGGCCTACCGGGAGCCGGAGTCGGTGGCCTTCCAGGACAAGCACGACGTCGACCGCTCCTACGTCCGCTGCCTCAATGTCCTCATGGGCGGGCACGGCTACCCGATGATCGCCACCCACGACCCCCGGCTGATCGCCATCGCCGACGACCGGGCCAAGTGGTACGACCGGCCCCGCCGCAGCTACGAGTACCAGATGCTCTACGGCATCCGTCCCGACGAGCAGATCCGGCTCGCGGCCGAGGGGGAGACTGTGCGGGTCTACGTACCGTTCGGCGACGAGTGGTACGCCTACCTGATGCGCCGGCTGGCCGAGCGCCCCGCCAACGTCGCCTTCTTCCTGCGTTCGCTTGCCAGCACGAAGTGACCCGGATAGCGGTCGTCGGTGCCGGCAAGCTCGGCGAGGCCCTGTTGTCGGGGATGCTGCGGGCCGGCCGGCCGGCCGGCGATCTGGTGATCACGGCGCGCCGGCCCGAGCGGGCCGCGGAGTTGTCGGAACGCTACGGCGTCCCGGCGGTGTCCAACGCCGAGGCCGCCGCGCAGGCCGACATCCTGCTGATCACGGTCAAGCCGCAGGACATCGAGGCGCTGCTGGTCGAGCTCGCCCCGGCGACCACCCCCGACAGCCTGGTCATCTCGGTCGTGGCCGGCATCCCGACCGCGCTGATCGAGCGCTGCCTCGGCGACGGCACCCCGGTGGTCCGGGTGATGACCAACACCCCGGTGCTGGTCGACGAGGCGATGTCCGCGATCAGCGCCGGCCCGCACGCCGCCGAGAGGCACCTTCTGGCGACCGAGGAGATCTTCTCCCCGGTCGGCAAGGTGTTGCGCGTGCCCGAGGCGCAGCAGGACGCCGTGACGGCGCTGTCCGGCAGCGGCCCGGCGTACTTCTTCTTCCTTGTCGAGGCGATGACCGACGCCGGCATCCTGCTCGGGCTGCCGCGTGCGGTGGCCGCGGACCTGCTGGTGCAGACCGCCCTGGGCGCCGCGGTCATGCTGCGCGACACCGGCGAGCACCCGGTCAGGCTGCGCGAGGCGGTCACCTCGCCGGGGGGTACGACGATCAACGCGATCCGCGAGCTCGAGAACCACGGCGTGCGCGCGGCCTTCCTCGCCGCCATCGAGGCCGCCCGCGATCGGGCCCGCGAGCTGGGCCAGTCCGCCACCTGATCCGCCGGTCGCCCACCGACCTGCCAGCTGAGCTGCTCCGTACCATTGCCCGGTGAGGTGTGGAGTCCGGTCGGCGGCGTTGCCACTGCTGGCGATCCTCGTACTGGCTCCCGCCGGGTGCACCAGCGATGCCAACAAGGGCATCACGGTCGCCGACGCACGTGTCGCGACCGTCACCGAGGTGGTGGACGCGCCGGCCACGCTCGCTGCCCGCGCGTCGGCCACGGTGACAGCTCCGGCTGAGGGGCGCATCGCCAGCCTGCTGGTCAAGGACGGTGAGGGCGTTAACGCCGGGACCGTGCTGGCGGTGATCGACTCGCCGTCGGCACAGCAGCGACTTGCCCAGGCCCGTCAGGCTGCGGCGTCGGCGAACACCGGCTCGGTGCGCGTGCCCGGCATCGATCTGGCCGGCACCCAGGCGCAGACCGACGCCGCTGCCAACGCCGCGTTTGCCCAGTCGCAGGCCGCGATCGCCCAGATCCCCGACCTGGTGGCGCGCACCACCGCGCAGCGGCAACTGGCGGCCAGCCAGGCCCAGTACGCCGCCACGCAGGCGCAGGCCCGCGCTGCCGTCCGCCAGTTCAACGCGGGGCTGGCCGGGCTTGGTTCGGCGTTGGCTTCGCTGACGGCCGCCCAGCGGGTGCAGGCCCAGGCCGCCGTGGTGGTCGCGCAGGCCACCGTCGACGCGCTGACGCTGCGGTCACCGATCAAGGGCACCGTGCAACTGGGCGGCACGGCGGCCGCTGCGAACGGCAACCTCTCCGACCTGCTCGGCTCGCTCCCCGGTGCCGCCTCGACCGCACCCACCGCGCCCGCCAGCGGGTCGTCGCCCTCATTCATCGCTCCGGGCGCTGTCGTGTCACAGGGCACAGCGGTTGTCTCCGTGATGGACGTGTCCGCCCTCGGCCTGCAGGCCGACGTCGACGAGACCGATGTGTTGCTGGTCCGACCCGGTGTTCGTGCGCGGGTCGAACTCGACGCCGTACCCGGCGCGACCTACGACGCCTCCGTCGCAGCTGTCGATCTCTCGCCGACCACCTCCAGCCGCGGCGGGGTCAGCTACCACGTTCGCCTGATCCTCGGCGAAGGCCGCCTCGCCGGTTCCGTCGCGCCCATGCCCCGGCCGGGGATGAGCGCCGTGGCCCACCTGCAGGTACGCACGGCCCGCGGCGCGGTCGCCGTACGCGCCTCGGCCATCGTGCGGGTCGGCTCGCGCAACGCCGTCTGGGTGGTGCAGGGCGGCAGGGCGCACCAGCGGTTCGTGACCGTCGGCACCCAGGGCGAGGACCTCGTCGCGATCACCGACGGAGTGCGGGCCGGCGACCGGGTCGTGGTCACCGGTGTCGAGCGGGTGCACACCGGCCAGCAGCTGTGACCCAGGCCGTTGCTGCGCTGGAGGCCGTCGACGTCACGCGTACCTACCAACTCGACGGGGTCGCCGTCGAGGCCCTGCGCGGGGTGAGCCTGCGCATCGAGCCCGGTGACTTCGTCGCGGTGGTCGGGCCATCAGGGTCGGGCAAGTCCACGCTGATGCACCTGCTCGGCTGCCTCGACCGGCCTTCCGGCGGGCTGCTCAGGGTGGCCGGCCGCGATGTCGCCGACCTCAGCGCCGACGAGATGGCGGCAGTGCGCAACGCCACGATCGGCTTCGTCTTCCAGGGCTTTCAGCTGCTCACCCGCACGTCCGCCGTCGACAATGTGGCGCTGCCGCTGGTCTACCGGGGGATACGGGCGGGCGAGCGCCGCCGGCGGGCAGCCTCGGTTCTCGAGGCTGTCGGGATGGGCCACCGGCTGGGGCACCGGCCCAATCAGCTCTCCGGCGGGGAGCAGCAGCGGGTGGCCATCGCCCGGGCGCTGGTGACCGAGCCGCAGGTGCTGCTCGCCGACGAGCCGACGGGCAACCTCGACACCCGGCGCGGGCAGGAGGTGCTCGACCTGCTGGCGCGGCTCAACGCCCAGCGGGGCGTGGCGGTGGTGGTCGTGACCCACGACGTGGAGGTCGCCGCCAGGGCCCGCCGTCAGGTGCACGTCCGCGACGGCCTGCTGGTCGAGTCGCTGGCGTGAGGCTGGCCGAGGCCTGGCGGGTCGCCCTCGACGCCCTGCGGGCCAACCGGCTGCGCAGCGCCCTGACGATGCTCGGCGTGGTCATCGGCGTGCTGGCCGTCGTACTGCTCGTTGCCATCGGGGCCGGCGCCAAGCAGACCGTCGAGCGGCAGGTGCAGGGCCTGGGGAGCAACCTGCTGCTGATCGTGCCGGGGCAGCTCTCCTTCGGCCAGGCGCCGACGACCAGCCGGCTGCAGCTCTCCGACGTCGACGAGGTCGCCCGCGTGGTCGGCGACCGCAATCGGGTGGCTGCGTCGCTGAGTTCCGGTGAGCTGGTGCGGGCCGGCACCAAGCGGACCTTCGCGACCGTGCAGGGTGTCACAGAGACGACCGACAAGGTGTTCGACCGGCCGGTGGCACGCGGGCAGTTCCTCAGCCGGTCCGATGTGGACACCCGGCGCCGGGTGGCGGTGCTGGGGACGAGCACGGCCCGCCAACTGTTCGGCGACCGCGACCCGATCGGTCGCCAGGTCTCGATCGCCGGCGTGCGGTTCCGGGTGATCGGGGTGTTCCGCGTGCAGGGCCGGGCGCTGGGCGTCGACCAGGACCTCGACGT
>JBDUBV010000119.1:0-8810 GCA_040003795.1 Pseudonocardiales bacterium
CAGCATGGCGATGTCGTACGGGAGGCGCTCTCGCTGTTCGACCTCAAGGCCGACCACGAGCTATCGCCGGGGCCACGCACCGAATCGCTCGGCGGCTTGTCCGCGCGGCTGCTACGCAAGGCCGACAGTCTATTGGCCCGGCTGAATCCGGACCTGGTTGTGATCCAGGGAGACACCGCGTCGACGTTGGCCGGGGCACTCGCCGGGTTCTTCCGGGGCGTGCCGGTGGCCCACGTCGAGGCGGGCTTGCGCACCGGGGATCTCGCGGCGCCGTTCCCCGAGGAAGGCAACCGCCGCCTCGTTAGCCAGGTCGCAAGCCTGCACCTTGCGCCTACCGCTGCGGCTCGGGCTAATCTGGCCGGCGAGGGCATCCTCGGCGCCCGCGTCGTTCTCACCGGGAACACGGTGATCGACGCTTTGCTGGCCGCCAGCGCGGCCGCTGTCCCGTACGACGACGAGGCGTTGGAGGCATTCGACGCCTCCGACCGCCCGCTCGTGGTGGTCACTGCCCACCGGCGGGAGTCCTGGGGAGAGCCGATCGGGCACATCGGCCGCGCCATCGCGCGACTGGCCTGGCGGAACCCCGACCACCGCTTCGTCGTAGCAGCACATATGAATCCTGCAGTCCGTGACGTCCTCGAAGAGCACTTTCTTGGCTGCCCCAACACCTACCTGCCGGGCCCGATCGCCTACGGCCCGTTCACGCGGCTACTGCGTCGCGCCACGCTGGTGGTCACCGACTCTGGTGGGATCCAGGAAGAGGCATCGGCCTTCGGTCTGCCCGTTCTGGTGACGCGAGAGACGACTGAGCGCACCGAGAGCCTGGATGCCGGCGTTGCCCGCCTGGTCGGCACCGACGAGGACACCATCGTTTCAGCCGTCTCCGAGCTGATCGACGACCGCCAGGCGTATGCCGCAATGGCCAGGGTGGTTCACCCGTACGGCGACGGCGCCGCGGGTGAGCGCAGCGCAGCTGCGTGTGCCTGGCTACTGGGCCTCGGCGACCGGCCGCAAGATATGAGTTCGACATGCCCCAGCGGCACTCTCTAGTGCACGATCCGATCGCGTAGCGCGATCACCACTCCTTGAGCGCGATCGCGCGCACGAAGTTTGCGCAGCACTGCCTTCACGTGGGATTTCACCGTTTCCTCGCTGATGAAGAGCCGCTGAGCGATGTGCCGGTTGTCGAGACCTCGGGCCATCTCCTGGAGCACTTCGGACTCCCGCCGTGACAAGCCGCGGGTTATTCCGGGCCAGTCGTTTGCCCGGCCGACCGCACGGGCCGGAACCCGGCCGATGATGTGGGGATCGATCACACTCTCTCCATGCTGTACGCGCTCGATGGCATCCACGAGCCGCTCGGCATGCACGCCTTTGAGAAGGTAGCCGCTACCCCCGGCACGCGCCGATTCGAGGAGGTACACCTCGTCTTCGTACGCGGAGAGAAACACGATCTTCGTCCCCGGCCAACTACGGAGAATCTCCGCACAGGCGTCAAAGCCGTTCTCCGCACCCAGCTTGATGTCGAGAAGCACGACGTCGGGCTGTAGCCGCTTCACGCACTCCAGACAGTCGTCGACCCGTCCCGCCTGACCGACGACTTCGACAGAAGCGAAGTCGTGCAACATTTCCTGCAGGCCCCGACGGACCATCGGGTGGTCGTCCACAATGAGCAACCGCGTCGGGCGGCCGGCGGGTCCATGGCTCGTCTGGTCCTCGGCCGTCGCCAGGGTCATGAGCTGGTCGCTCTGGGTACACGCAGTTCGACGCAGGTGCCGGAGCCTGGCGTGCTGTGGATGTCCAGCCTGGCCCCTAGCGTCAATGCTCGACCCTTCATGGACACCAAGCCGAAGGCGCCATCGCCGCGCGAGTCCTCGTTGCCGGGCGAGAAGCCGCAACCGTCGTCGCGGACCAGCAATTGCACGTCGCCGCCGACAACCATTAGTGAGACCTCGACGATTCCAGCGTCCGCATGCCTGTGCACGTTGGCCAGTGCCTCCTGAGCGACCCGGTACACCTCGCCACGCGCGGACTCGGACAGCCGCACTTCCTCGTCAATATCGAGGTAGAGCACGGCCGTGGGGGCTGCCTTCTCCGCCAGCCGGCGCAACGCCACCGGAAGTGCCACATCGTTGAGCGCCGGCGGCTGCAGTCCGCTGATCGCGCTTCGGCTCTCTGCCATTGCCTCGTCGACCAAGCGCCGTGCGAGGTCGAGTTGGGTGCACGCCCGGTGGGCGTCGCCCGCATCTGCTGTCCTCGCCACCACGGAAAGAATGCCCGCGGCCGTTGCCAGTTGCTGACAGATCCCGTCATGGATGTCCGAGGCCAACCTGAGCTGCTCCGCAGCTCGGCCGGACAGCAAGGCCGCGACCTCGAGCTGACACTTGGCGTTGACGACTCCCACCGCCTCGGCCGAGATCCGGATCACCTCTTCGACGATCGGGCGATTGTCCGTGCTTGCGCGGATCCACCGTTCGAACACATCGGTGAACAAGCGCGCGTCTGCGGCTTGTCCGGGCGCCGCCTGATCAGTCGGTGTCAGGTGGGCTACACCGATCACTGCCGGGTGCTGGATCCCCTCCGGCGTGTCCCCGGGAGTGACCGCCATGAGCAGGCAGCGCAGCCGTCGCGTGTTGCCTGCACTGGCTCCGCTGTAGTGGTAGTCGTGGGGCACGGGGGGGTGTCCGGCCAGCGCCGCTGCGACTTGCCTCTTGAGGATGGGCAGGTCGACGGCGCGAAGGCAGGGCGGCTCGCCCAACGGAGACTCCGGCAGCCGGTCGCCGAAAACGATCATGGAGTCGTCGATCGCCCCGGTCAAACCCGCGATCGAGTCGTTGCGGACACTTGCGACGAAGACAGAGCAACCCGTGAATGCGCCAATGTCGCCGAGGTGCTCGAGAACCTCGGTCCGCCGGATGCGCTGCGCTAGCGCGGACCGGTCCGGTTGCTGCGGAAATCCGTTATCCACTATCGCAAGTCCGTCCGTAAGTTGATGGTAAACACCGTGAACCGGGCGGTCTCACCCCCGTTGTCGGACACCTGCCACACATTCGCGGCGGTGAGCGACAGTTACACTGTGGCACCAATCGATTACGGAAAGCAACTAACCGGCCGGATCTGATCCATTGTGACTAGCGACAGTTCGCGCGCTATGGGACCCCAAGAACGAGCGAGCGCCCTCTACCCCCCGGGGTAGAGGGCGCTCGCTCGTCTAGGCACGCCCTACGCATGTGCTGTCAGGCGGTGCGCCGGGCCAGGAACGGGCGGCGCTTGACCGCGTATCCCAGGACCAGCAGGCCGAGCAGTCCGCCACCGAGCAGGAGACCCTTGCCGGTCGCCATGGGCACGCCGGTGCCGGTCGGGGTGCAACTCGACGAGGCGACGGTGACGGTCTCACCGTTGAGGAGCGTGATGAAGATCGCATCGACCGTCAGTGTGCCGTCCCCAGCGGTGGTCTGCCGGTTGAGCACAACAGTTGCGATGCCGGTCAGCCCCAGAACCGTGCTGTTCGGTGCCGGAGAGGAAGCGAGCGTGATCGGCGTTCCGCCGATGATGACGATCTGGCCCCCGACGATGGACGAGCTGCCCGAGACGGACCCATTGGAGTTGATCGAGCACGTCGAGCTCACCGTGGTGGCGTTCAGCGTGGCACGGGTCAGAACCACGCTGAGATCATTCACGCTGGCGTTGGCCCCGTTGGAGTTCGCACTGGTGTTGATCACGCCCGTGGTGACCAGGCCCGCCACGTTGGCGTTGGCGAGGCTGTTGGAGGCCGGCCCGGCCGGGTAGGCGCTCTGGGCGAACGGACCACATGTGACGGAGCCCGTGCACTTCAGCCCATAGGAGCTGGTGTCGTTGGCGGCTGCGGAGGCTGGTGCTGCCATGCCGATGGCGATGACGGCTGCCAGCCCGGTCACGGCAGCGAGTCGCGCTTTCCCCCTTGTCCAGCTGTTCATCCGAACCCCTTCCCCTCCGTGTGTGGCCGTGTCCGAAGTGGATCGGGCCCTTGAATGAACGTACCCGGGGTGCTGCTGATCGCTGGGGCTTGCGCCTCACCCTGTAGGGGTGTTCTCCGTTGCCATACCGACGATTTGTCACCTAACGGCGAAGAGCAGCCCGTCGAAGACAAAGCCGATCTGATGCAACCTCGGATCCCGCAGGGCAGCCTTCGCCAGAGCAGCTGTCGGTGCGGTGTCCGGGTCGAGGACGACATAGTCGGCGCCTGCTGCCACCAGTGACGTGTACAGCATGGGCTCGTTCCGCGGCGTCGGGATGACGACCAGCCGCCGTTTCAGGTCCGTGCCGATGTAGGGATGGGTAAAGATCATCTTGTTACGGTCGGGAATGGCAACGACGGCACCGGGAGGGGCCGACGAGAGCGGCTTGAAGGCGCTCCACGGGTACAAGGCGTACGCGCGGGTGCCTTGGTCGGCGCGCAGCAGAGCCAAGGCGTGCCCCAGGGTCAGCGGCCGTGCCGGCGCGCCGGCGGTGATCTCCGTCGGTGAGTTCGCCCCCCACATTCCGAGCGCGACGACAGCGACCAGCGCCCAGTGCAGCACGCGCTCCCAGCGGCCCGCGAGCCACTTCAGGGCCAGCACGAAGCACACGGCGCCCAGGCCTGCCAAGAAGACGGTGTAGCGGGACCACCACGGCTCCGGTCGCAGGAACAACAGCGTGACGAGGGGCACCATGAGGCCCACAAGATAGACGAGCCGGTCGCGCAGGAACCCGAAGACCATCACCGCAATTGAGGGGGCGAGCAGCAACAGCCATTGTGGGCCGAAGCCGCCGAGGCGCTGGTCATAGTTGTAGGCGTGCGGCGCGAGGTCGGCGATCCACGACCGGCCGATCTGGCTCAACGGAGGCAGCTTCTGCAACTCGGGCGGTGCGTTTACCGCGAGCAATTGCCCCACCGTGCCCCTGCCTTGGAAGAAGGGGACGGTCACTGGCCATACCGGGTTGCCGTAGGTGACGAGATTGCGCGCGTACCAGTAGCCGCCGACCAGGAGGGCAGGGATGGTGAGCGCACACAGGGGAAGCGCTGCGTAGCGCCAGAACGACTCGCCCTGTGTGGTCCGGAGTGTCTGCGCAGGGATCGACACCAGCACGGCCGCGCCCCCTCTGGCAGCGGGCATGGCATCAGTCTCCGGCTCCCGCGGCAGCGCTGGCGCTGCCGGTGCGGTCGCGAGGGCGCCGGACGGGCGAAATCTCCACCGCGCCAATAAGATCGCCGCTGCCAGCACGACGGCGAGTGCTGCGGACACGATGTTCGACCCCTTAGTGCCCAGCATCATGCCGATTCCCAGACCCACGACGGCGTAATAAGCGCCCAGTTGCGAGCGCCGGGCGTGGCCTTGCCGGGCGTCGTGGGCACTGAGCAGCACTTGCCAGGTGGCGAGGATCGTCGCGCTGGCCGCGATGTCGACGTATGCGGTGCCGGCCTGCAAGAACACGATGGGGGTGGCCGCAAAGACCATACCGGCGAACACCGCGCGCCAGCGGCCGGAGCCGGCGTTGGCCGCGAGTCCCATGACGGCTGCAGCACCCATCGCCACGAAGAGGAACTGCGTGAGCCCGGCCAGCCAGGTGCTGTGGAGGAAGGTCGCGCTCCATGCCGTGATCAGCTCGGAGTTCTGCGGGTAGGTGTCGGCGAAAATGTTTTGCGGCGTGTGCGTCACCGCGCCGTTCTGAACCCAGGTGTCCACCGAAATCAGGTGGTAGTAGTTGCCGTCGAAGTCCAACGTCGGCAACCGGACTGCCACTGCCAGGCGCCATGCGTACACGGCCGAGACGAGCAGCCCCAAAGTGAGCAAGAGCGGGTGCCGCCAGGGCCTTCGCAGAATCTGCATCATGGTGGCTCGCAGCCGTCGACTGCACTCGCGCGCCGTCGATCGCCGGACTGTTGCGCTGAACAGGACTTGCACGATCGCCGTCGCGCCGGCAGCCACGGCGAGGGGCACCGGGCGGAGCTGACGAGCGAGCCCGACGACGAGCACCAGCATGCATAGCTGAGCAGACAGGATAAGCAGCCACGCCGTCACGACGTCGACGCCGCGACGCAGGCCGAGGGCGAGAGCCAATCGCCAGCTGCCAGCGAATGCGGCCGCCGTGGCGATGAGCAACAGGATCATCGTGGTGGTTGGCTGACCAGCGGCGCGAACGGAGCAGGCGCAGTCACACGCTGCGTCTTGTCCCACCCGGTCTCGCCACGCAGGATCCGCCGTAGCGCACCCCACACGGCGGCGTATCCGAGGTAGGTGACCCCGATAAGCAGGTGCGACAGGAGCAATGCCCGCAGCAGGCGGACGTGGCGGTTGCGACGCAAGTAGATGAACCCGAAGGCAAGGCTCGGCGAGAACGACAGGAGATACCACGCGAAGGCATTGGCCAGCCTCGCCCAGCCGCCCCCACCGTGGGCAGCGTTGCCGGAAGTGATGCTGCGCGCCATCCCCAGCAGGCCCACGTGGAACAGCACCGACCACGGCAGAACGAGCAGCCAGGGGATCGAGAGATAGAGGCTGAGCTCGAGCACGGCGGCGTGCGACATTTGGTGGGAGCGCCAGATCTCGGGCAGCCGCCGACCACAGATCATGTGTCCCTGGAACCATCGGGTCCGCTGCCGCAGCAACTGGCGGACAGAGGAGACCGCTTCCTGCTCCACGGAAGCCTCGACGGAGCTCGTCAGCCGCCAGCCGTGGGTCAACAAGGAGATCGTCAGATCCAGGTCCTCGGTGAGCGACGATGACCACGGCGGCCGGCCCAGACCCAAGAGTGCAGACAGTCGGGTGAACTGGCCATTGCCGCCCAGACTGACCGTGCCAGTCCGGATCCGCCCGATCTGTGCCACTGCCGACACGCCCCAGAACTCGAAGTCCTGCATTGTGGTCAGCAGCGACGTCCGGTTGCGAATGCGCACTGCAAGTTGCACACCGCCGATCCGATTGTCCTCGAACAACGCGGTCACCGCCGTCACGGCGCCAGCGGACAGTCGCCCGTCTGCGTCCATCACGCAGACCAGGACGTGGTCCGGGTCCAGTCCGCGTCGCCGCACGTCAGCGGTGACGTACTCGAAGGCGGCATTGAGTGCCTCGCCCTTGCCCAACCGAGCGTCAGGCATCTCCCGCCGGATGACCTCAATGCGATCACCGCCCGCCTGCCGCGCGATGTCCGCCGTGGCGTCAGTCGACCCGTCGTCGACGAGCACGACGCGGATGTCGCCTGGTTGCGCGAGCAGACTTCCTACGGTCGGGCCGATCACCGCTGCCTCGTCGAGGGCTGCGACGACACCGTAGATTCGGAGGCCGGATGCCGGCGCCTCGTCAGATTCCGCCACGGCGGTCGCGTCGTACCGGTCGCCCGCCTGGTCGCTGATCCGGTGGCCGCGACGGCGGAACTCAAGCAGTCCGGCACCTATAGAACCGAAGCAATACAGCAGGCCGATCCCGACGACGACGAGGGCGATGCCGCCGATCATTTGGTCTATCACGCGGCGCCCACCCGGGTGCGGTCCCGAGCGAGCAGCCCGAAGTACACCAGCAGTGCAGCCGCCGTCCCGAAGACGGTCAGTGTCGACCCGACGTACTCGTGGCTCAGGCCGAAGCCGATCCCTCGGCCCCATGCCGAACTGGCCAGGACGATGAGGACGACTCTGAGCAGGTTGACAACCATGGCGAGCAGGCCGGCCAGCGCGAGCGCGGTCAGTATGCGGCGTAGCCGGAATCGAGAGGCGAACGAGGCCAGGACCGCACTGCCGAGCAGGAAGCTGATGGTGATGATCACCGAACTGCACTCGGGGGTGACCTGAAAGCCGAGTCGCACGGGCCGGCCGACGAATACCAGTGCTTCGGGCCGGTACGCGAAGACCGGCGCGGCGAGCACGTGATCGGCCACCCAAGCGGAGACGACGGCTTCGCCCGAACGGTAGGGAGTGCGGACCGTCCAGACTACGAGCGCGCCGGCAACGAGCAAGGCGGAACAGGTGAACCGAGCAAGTCGCCGCACCTGCGAGCGATCAGCGTGCTGCACGGCCCGCCGTGGGGTCACCGCTAGTGGCGCTTGGCGTGCGCGACCGAGCTCAGCCGGATGCAAACGAGACCGACAGTGATGAGAACCAGTGCCAGGGCTGCCCACAGCAGACCGTCGAAACCGGTCTTCGCAAGAACTCCACCGACGATACCGGTACCGATGACCACGGGGCCTGGACCGTTGTACATTCACGCCCCCTGATGCATTGCTCCGCGGAAGAAGTTGCACACAACATATGCAGGCGGGCCCGCGATTGGCTCGATCCGGACTACAAGTTCACCCCACGGGGTGAGGGAATTGCGCCGCCATGCGCTAGCGCCAGCCTCGGCCGACCACGTAGACCCGCTGGCCCTCGGCGGTACGCGGGACCCACCCGCCCGGCCGGCCGTCCACCACCGGCCCGCCGCGGGAGAAGTCCAGGTCGCGGAAGGGCGCGTGCTTGGCCAGCAACAGCGTGCCGTCGGCCACCGGGTCGCCCTCGCCGACGACGGCACCCGTCGCCGTGATCTCCTCGGCGGTGAACCACGGGTCGTGCAGCACGGCACGGGCACCCAGAGATGCCAGCCGCTCGAGCACCGGCCAGGTCGGCGAGAGGGTCGCCTCCTTCACCTCGTTGCGGAAGGACAACCCGAGCACGGCCACCACCCGGCCGCCGAGCCCACCCAATTCACGAGCCAGCGCATCGACGACGACGGAGGGCATCTCGTCGTTGACCAGTCGGGACAGGGCGGGGATCCGCAGCTCGGGGGCCCGGCTCATCAGCAGCTTGGGGTAGACCGGGATGC
>JBDUBV010000014.1:0-28413 GCA_040003795.1 Pseudonocardiales bacterium
CCGGCTCGCTAGGGTCGGGACCGACACCCCGCAGTGAGGAGCTCAACGACGTGGAACGCACGCTTGCTGTCGTAGGGGCCGGGCTGATGGGCTCCGGCATCGCCCAAGTGGCCGCCCAGGCCGGCTGGGAGGTCGTGGTCCGCGACGTGGATGACGCTGCGCTGCGGCGCGGGTTGGAGTCCGTCCGCACCTCCCTGGCCCGATTCGTTGCCAAGGACCGGCTCTCCGCCGCTGACGCCGATGCCGTCGTGAGCAGGATCACGACCACCACGACGCTCACCGACGTCTCTGATGCACAGATCGTGGTGGAGGCGGTCCATGAGTCGGTCGAGGTGAAGCGCGACGTGTTCCTGGGCCTGGACCGGATCTGCCGGCCCGACGCCGTGCTTGCCTCCAACACCAGCGCCATCCCGATCACGCAACTCGCCGCGTTCACCGGCCGGCCGGAGTCGGTTGTCGGGACGCACTTCTTCTCGCCGGTGCCGATGATGGGTTTGTGCGAGCTGGTCCGCGGCTTCAAGACCTCCGACGCCACGCTGGCCGCC
Organism: Pseudonocardiales bacterium; assembly: GCA_040003795.1. GTDB lineage: Bacteria > Actinomycetota > Actinomycetes > Mycobacteriales > QHCA01 > QHCA01. The sequence goes on from JBDUBV010000014.1 coordinate 546, forward strand.
GCTCGCGGCTTCGCTGAGAGCGTCGGCAAGACCTGCATCGTGGTCAACCGGGACGTCGCTGGGTTCGTCACCACGCGCCTCGTGGCGGCTCTGGCCAACGAGGCGGCTCGCCTGGTAGAGACCGGCGTCGCCAGCGCAGAGGACATCGACACCGCCTGCCAGCTCGGCTTCGGCCACCCGATGGGGCCGCTGCGCACGATGGACCTCACCGGCATCGACATCATGGTGAATGCCGCCAACAACATCTATGCCGACACCCGCGACCCGAAGTTCGCCCCGCCTGAGCTGCTGACCCGGATGGTCAGCGCCGGCGTCCTCGGCCGTAAGTCGGGCAAGGGCTTCTACGACTACCCGTCCCCGGCCCCCCACACCTACAACGTCTCTGACAACGAGGAGCGCCCATGACATCCATGCAGCCGGACGCGATCGCCTCAGCCCGGCTCTCGGAGTCAGGAAGGGTCTGGACCAGCGATCTGTCGGTCTCGGAATTCGCCCTGCTGGGGGCGACCGGCTTCGAGCCGGTGGAGTTCGTCATGGGCAGCTCGGTGTTCCACATCGGCTGGCAGCAGCAGAACCTCCGCCAGTCCGTCGAGTTGCATGTGTTGACCCAGGCCATGTACACCGCCCGGATGAACGCGATGAACCGGATGATCGCCGAGGCGGCACAGGTGAAGGCCGACGGGATCGTCGGCACCCAGTTGCAGTTCCGGCGTAACGGCATCAGCGCCGACCACATCGAATTCATCGCCGTCGGCACGGCGGTGCGTGCCCGGGATCGGTCCACGAGCTATCTGCGGCCCGACGGCATGCCGTTCACGAGCCACCTCGGCGTCCAGGACTTCTACACCCTGCTGCAGACCGGCCACATCCCGGTGGAGTTCGTCATGGGCGTCTGTGTCTGGCACGTCGCCCAGCAGGGCTTCATGCAGACGCTGCGCCAGATGGGGATGAACGTCGAGATGCCGCAGTGGACGCAGGGCTACTACGACGCCCGCGAACTGGCTTTATCACGGATGCAGGCGGAGGCCGAGCGGGTGAAGGCCACCGGTGTCACCGGCGTCGAGTGGTCCGCCAGTGAATGGATGTGGGGCGTCCACACGTTGGAGTTCTTCACCTCGGGCACCGCCGTGCGACGGGTGGGCTCGCCCGATCCCGTCTCGCCCACGCTCGTGCTTCCGCTGCGGTGACGGGAGATATTCCGAGCGGTTTCGTCGACGCGCGGGACCCGGCCCAGGTGGCGGCGGTGCTGCGGTCGACGGTCGATCGACTGGGGATGAGCGGCCTGGCAGACCTGCTCAGCCGGCTGCCCGTACGGATCGATCCGGGTCAGGCACCGGGCCGGTTCAGCCGGGGACGACCCCCGCGGGTGATGGCCGGCGAGCAGGTCGTCGTCCTGGCCCAGCCGGTGGTGCTGGAGCACGTGGTCGGCGGAATCGTCCTGAGCCGAACGCCCGCGCGGCACAAGGACGTACCGGACCTGCTGGCCGCGATCGTCTGCGCTGCTGTCGCTGACTCCGGCGACGCAGGAGCGGCCAGCGTGGTCATCACGTCGGTGCGTGACGCGCTGGGCGCGGCGGGCTGAGCTGCCGCAGAGCAGTTGCCCACCTTGCCCCAACCGCCGGGAGCCAGCGATCATCGGGGGGTGGAGGAAGCTGCCTGGGAGGCCTACGAGCTGCCTGTGCTTTCCGAGGCTCCCCCGGACGACATGTTCACCTCGCTGCGGGAGCAGCTCGACAAAGTCCGCGAGTGGAACGGAATGCGCCGGTGGAACTTCACCGCAGCGGACTTCGATGCGGTCGACCTGACGTCACGCATGCACAGTCGTCCGCTGGTCGTCGACCTGGTCGCGGTCTACCTCAAGGGCGAGGGCAATCTCGACGCGGTGCGACACACCGCCGACGAGCTGTGGCTGATGGCTGCCCTCGAGCAGCCCAACTCCTGGTGCTGGGACGACTGGTACTGGGACCAGCCGCACAGCGGCCTCAAACCGCTCCGCCTGGCCAGGGGCATCGTGCACAAGCCGGGAATCCGCAGGGTGACCGTCGACCTCGGTGCCCACTGGCAGCCGGGGCGGCACGTCACTGCCCTCAGCGTCATGGACACCGCATCGGCCCATGCCGAAGTCCTCGCCGCGGCCGCCCACTTCCCCAACTGGGTCCGCGCCATGGACGGCAGGACCGTGCCCTACACCTGGCTGGCCGGTTACCAGGTCACGATCCCGCCGTACTCGCGGCACTACCGCGTGCCCTGCATGACGTGGACCAGATACCGCCAGATGCTCAGCCTGACCAGCCACGAGGCGGCCTACACCCAGTTCGGCTGGGCCGCCCCGGTGGTGCTGCCGAGCTGAGCGGCCGTGCCCCATCCGTCCACTCCTGAGGGAGGCGCCTCCCGTGACCCTGCTTGGGTGATGCGCACCTACGCCGGTCACTCCTCGGCCCGAGAGTCCAACGCGCTCTACCGCCGCAACCTCGACAAGGGCCAGACCGGCCTGTCGGTTGCGTTCGACCTGCCGACGCAGACCGGTTACGACCCCGACCACCCGTTGGCCCGCGGTGAGGTGGGCAAGGTCGGGGTACCGGTCGCCCATCTCGGTGACCTGCGGGCGCTCTTCGACGGCATCCCTCTCGCGCACGCCAACACTTCGATGACGATCAACGCCACGGCTATGTGGCTGCTGGCGCTGTACCAGGTGGTCGCCGAGGAGCAGGGTGTCGACGTCTCGGCCCTCGTGGGCACGACGCAGAACGACATCATCAAGGAGTACCTCTCCCGGGGCACCTACGCGTTCCCGCCCGGCCCCTCACTGCGCCTGACCACCGACACCGTCGCCTACGCGGTCACGCGGATGCCGAAGTGGAACCCGATCAACGTCTGCTCATACCACTTGCAGGAGGCAGGGGCCACGCCGGTCCAGGAGGTGGCCTACGCGCTGTGCACGGCCATCGCCGTCCTCGATGCGGTTCGCGACTCCGGACAGGTGCCGGCCGACGAGATGGGCTCGGTGGTCGCGCGCATCTCCTTCTTCGTCAACGCCGGGGTGCGCTTCGTGGAGGAGATGTGCAAGATGCGCGCCTTCGTCGCACTGTGGGACGAGCTCACCGCGTCGCGCTACGGCGTCGCCGATCCCAAGCAGCGCCGACTGCGCTACGGCGTGCAGGTCAACTCTCTGGGCCTGACCGAAGCACAGCCGGAGAACAACGTCGCGCGGATCCTGTTGGAGATGCTGGGCGTGACGCTCTCCCGGGACGCCAGGGCCCGCGCCGTGCAGCTGCCGGCGTGGAACGAGGCGCTCGGGCTGCCGCGCCCGTGGGACCAGCAGTGGTCCTTGCGCATGCAGCAGGTGCTGGCCTTCGAAAGCGACCTCCTGGACTACGACGACCTCTTCGCCGGCTCACCGGTCGTCGAGGCGAAGGTGGCCTCCATCGTGGCCGGCGCACGGGCGGAGTCGGACCGGGTGCTGGCCATGGGCGGTGCCGTCGCGGCGGTCGAGAGCGGCTACATGAAGAGCGAGCTCGTGGCATCGCTGGCCCGGCACCGCCGGCGGGTCGAGTCCGGCGAGGCCGTCGTGGTAGGCGTCAACCGCTTCACCACGACAGAGCCCAATCCCCTGCTGGCCGACCTGGACACGGCTGTGCAGTCGGTGGACCCCGCGGGGGAGCAGGCAGCGGTCGAAGCACTGGCCAGGTGGCGCGCCGAGCGAGACGACCGGGAGATCGAGGGGGCACTGCAGGCGCTGCGCGATGAGGCCAGGACCGACGTCAACCTGATGGCGGCGACCCTGCGCTGCGCCCGGGCCGGTGTGACCACGGGAGAGTGGTCCCAGGCGCTCAGGGAGGTATTCGGCGAGTACCGCGCGCCGACCGGCGTCTCGGGGCCGGTACCGCCGGGTGCGGCCGGGCAGGCGCTGGCCCGGGTCCGGCAACGGGTGCGCACGACCGGTGCAGAGCTCGGCGTGCACCTGAAGATGCTCGTGGGCAAGCCCGGGCTCGACGGGCACTCCAACGGGGCCGAGCAGATCGCCCTACGGGCCCGCGACGCCGGCTTCGAGGTCGTCTACCAGGGCATCCGGCTCACCCCGGAGCAGATCGTCGCGGCAGCGGTGGAGGAGGACGTCCACGTGGTCGGGCTCTCGGTACTGTCCGGCTCGCACCTCGGCGTGGTTCCCGAGGTCGTGGACGGCCTGCGGGCGGCGGGGCTGGGCGACGTGCCGGTGGTCGTCGGGGGGATCATCCCCGGAGCGGACGCCCAGGTGTTGCGGGCCTACGGGGTGGCCCGGGTCTTCACGCCCAAGGACTACGAGCTGACCGAGATCATGCACGCCCTCGTCGACGTGATCCGCACGGCGAACGGTCTGGACTGAGACGTGGTCAGCGCGCCGAGCCGGCTCGGTCAGTCGGCGGACCGTCCCGGACGGATCGATCGGGATGCCGGCCCCGCGCAGGACCGCAACGTACGGGCCTCGTTGGCGGCCTGGGTCGGCCAAAACCGTCGATCACCACGTTTCGGCTGTGCTGGGCAAGCTCGGCGCCGGTTCCCGGCACCTCACCGTCGCCCAGGTGCGGCGCCTTCGGACTGATCGACGCCGGATAGCAGGGATCCGCCGAGCGAAATTAGGCAGTCATCGTCCCGACGGGCAGGCGGCCCGCTCTACGATCACCGTATTCCGTCCCACGAAGCGAGGAGAGAACATGCCGCTCTACATGGACGTCCACAATCTCGACGGCAGCGTCGCGATGGACGACGTGGCCAAGGCGCACATGGCCGACCTGCAGACACAGGGCAAGCACGACGTCAAGTACCTGCGCTACTGGGTGGACGAGGCGCAGGGCAAGATCTTCTGCCTGGTCGAAGCACCGTCGGCCGAGGCGGCGGCAACCGTGCACCGCGAGGCACACGGTCTGGAGGCCGACGACGTATTCCAGGTGCAGGAAGGCTCCTGACCGACCCAGCCTGGCTGCGCCTGACCTGCAAAGGCGTTTGTCCGCAAGAGTTCTCGGGTTCGGAAACTGTCGTCGTACCCCCTCGCTACGGTTGGGTCGTGTCGCAGGATGTGACGCCGCCTTGGGAGCATCCGTTGTTGGCTGCGCTGGGCCGGGTGCAGGCTGCTGTGGCTGGTCTGGAGGAGGGCAACTGTGGTCGATGTCGGATGCGCAGCTGGGAACGATCGTCGACCGGATGGCTGCGGTGAAGGCGCGGCTGGCGGCCCCAGAGCTCGAGGCCGCAGAGCTCTCGGGCGTGGCCGAGGCTGACGGCCGCAACGTCGGTATGGCCGTTGCGACGGACACTGCCGGGTGGACCCGTGGCCGGGTGCGGGCCCACCCGCGGGAGGCCGCCGAGCTCGGTCCGGGTCGCCACCGCGGTGCAGGGCGAGTGCACTGTCACCGGTGTGGCGCTGGCCGCGGCGGAGGTCAACCCCAGGCAGGCACAGGTGATCACCCGGGTGATGTCGGACCTGCCGCCGGTGGATCCTGACGGGCGGGTGGCGGGGGAGGCGTTCCTGATCGGGCAGGCCGCCGTGTTGGACCCTGTGCAGTTGGGCAGGGCCGGCCGGGCGCTCGCCGAGACGTTGACCACCTGGGCTGATCCGGACATTTCCGGGGGGGGCCGAACGTCGCTATCTTTACCTGATCCCCGCCGACGCCGGGATGAGCATGCTCCGGGGGCTGCTCTACGCGGAATCGGCAGCCGTGCTGACCGCGGCGCTGGGCCCGCTGGCCGCACCCCGACCCGCCGAAGACGGGATCCCGACCCTCGCAGTGTCTGGCAGCGCCGCGCCGACGCCCTGACCGACCTGGCCCGGCTGGCCCTGGCCGGCGGGGCGCTGCCGGAGTCCGGCGGGGTCAAACCGAGCCTGGTCGTGACGATCAGCGTGGACGTGCTCAGAGGTGAGGTCGCCGGGGCCGGGCTAGTGCCCGACGGGTAGGTCCTCTCCGCGTCGGCGGCCCGTCGGATCGGCTGTGACGCGAAGATCATCCCGGTGGGCTGCGCCGGGGCTTCCCAGCCGCTGGACGTCGGCCGGGTCAGCCACGGCATCCCCCCACCGATCCGGGCGGCGCTGGACGTCCGCGACGCCGGCTGCGCATTCCCGGGCTGTGACCGGCCGCCCGCCTGGACGGCGGGGCACCACATCCGGCACTGGTCAGCCGGCGGTGCAACCGCCCTGCCCAATGTGGTCCTGCTCTGCGTTCCGCGCCATCAGGCAGTCCACGACCACGGCTGGACCGTCACCCTTGACGACCAGGGGTTGCCGACCTTCACCCCACCGCCCTGGATCGATCCCGACCAGCAACCCCATCGACATCACGGGTACCGACTCCGCTTGCTGGCCGCGACCGCACCGAGGGTCCCGACCCACCGGTCGATTGATCCCTGCGGGCGCAGCGGGCGCGCGACGGTTCCGCTAGCTCAGAGGTCGTCGAGCCCGTATCCGCCAGGCGGTGGTGGCGTCGGCTCGGTGGGCGAGGACGCCGTGTCGCCACCGTCAGGTGGGTTGGCGGCGACGTGTGCGTCGACCGCGGCCAGCGCGGCGGCCACGGCCTCGGCCGAGCCGCCGTGCCGTTGCTGGGCGTAGTAGGCAGCCCCCAGCTCGCGGACCAGGCCGTCGGCCTGCCGCTTCGCCTGCAACTGACCGGCCTTGGCCTGGCCCTGGGCGATGCCCTCCTGTGCCTTGACCGTGGCTTGAGCGGCCACCTTGGCCGCCTTGTCGAGGAATCCCATTCCTACTCCAGACTTCCCGAGAGCAGCCCACCGAGCGGGCCGCTCTTGTCGTTACCGCTGCCCACATTCTTGGCCAGCGCCTTGGCCAGCCCGCAGGTCGTCATCGACTGCAGGATCACCAGGCCGTCTCCCTCGAGGGTGGCCAGGTTGAGCCCTTCACCGCCGAACATCGCCGTCATAGCCCCCTGCACGCTGAGCTGGCCGACCCGCTCGACGCCGTAGCGCACGGTCTCCTCGAAGGCGACGACGCAGCCGGTGTCCACTTCAATCTTGCCGCCGTACCGCGTGGGGTTGAGCTCGATGAAGTTACCGGCACCGGCGATGAGCACCGTGCCCAGCCCGGTGAACTTCTCCAGCACGAAGCCCTCGCCGCCCTTCATCCCCGACCGCACCCCGGAGAAGGCGATGTCGAAGTTGACCGAGGACTCCGCCGCGACGAAGGCGTCCTTCTCGGCGTACCACGCGCGCGTGCCGTCGAGCTGCAGCGCCCGCATCTCGCCCGGCAGCACGCCGGCGAAGGAGACCAGACCGGAGCCCTGGCGTGCCGTGTAGTACTGGAACGCCAGGCTCTCGCCGGCCAGGACCCGCTTGCCGACGTCGAGGGCCTTCTGCAGCAGGCCGCCGGCCGCCCCCGCCGCGCCGGTGCCGGTGGGCCCGACCGGCCGGGTCAGCCGGGTCTCCATCGTGACGTTGGTCGTCTTCCAGAGGAACTTGCCGGCCTCGCAGTAAACGGTCTGCCCGTCGGCAAGCTGGCACACGGCCATCTGCATCGCGTTGCCGACGAGCTTGTGTTCCAGGGTCATGCCAGCGACGTTACCTGCCGGCGTACGGTGCGTTCCATGACAGGGAGCGAGATCGGCGGCTGGTTTCCCGTTCCTGCTGAAGAGGATCTGCCGGAGGATCTGCGGAAGCTTTTCGGCAAAGCGCGGGCCAATCTCGGCTTCGTGCCGAACGTCTTGCGGACCTACTCCTACCGCCCGGAGCGCCTGCGTACGTGGTTCGCGCACTTCAAGGCGCTGCATGTGCCCACAGATCACCTCGATGCCGCTGACCGGGAGATGATCGCCGTCGTGGTGTCCATGGCCAACGGCTGCCTCTACTGCCTCGTCGCGCACGGCGCGGCCCTCCGCGAGGCCCTCGGCGACCCGGTGCTCGGAGACCGGATCACCCTGGACTGGCGGCGGGCCGGGCTGGACGCCAGACGTACGGCGATCTGCGAGTACGCCGAGAAGCTCACCCGGGACGCCCGGGGCATGACCGAGGACGACCTGGCCGCCCTCCGGGCCCAGGGACTCGCCGAGGAGGAGTGCTGGGACGTCGCCGAGGTGGCGTCGATGTACAACTTCACCAACCGGATGGCGATGGCGACCAACATGTTGCCCAACGAGGAGTACCACGCCCTTGCCCGGCGAGCAGGGGCGCGTACCCCCTGATGCGCCTGCTCGTCGCCCGGTGCAGCGTGGACTACGTTGGCCGGCTCACCGCCCACCTGCCGATGGCGCCGCGGCTGATCCTGGTCAAGGCCGACGGATCGGTGGCGGTCCACGCCGACGACCGAGCCTACAAGCCGCTGAACTGGATGAGCCCGCCGTGCGCCATCCGCGAGGCCGCCGGGGTGTGGCGGGTCACCAACCGTACCGGTGACCAGCTGATCATCACGATCGACGAGGTGCTGCACGACTCGGCGCACGAGCTCGGGGTCGACCCGGGGCTGCAGAAGGACGGAGTGGAGGCGCACCTGCAGGAGTTGCTGGCAGAGCAGGTCGAGGCAATCCTCGGCCCGGGCTGGCGGGTGGTGCGTCGCGAGTGGGCCACCGACATCGGCCCGGTCGACCTGCTCTGCCGCGACCCGCAGGGCGTGGCGGTCGCCATCGAGGTCAAGCGGCGCGGTGAGATCGACGGGGTGGAGCAGCTGACCCGCTACCTGCAGCGGCTCGGGCGCGACCCGTTGCTCATGCCGGTACGGGGGTTGTTCGCTGCGCAGCTGATCACGCCGCAGGCCCGCGTGCTGGCCGCCGACCGCGGCATCGGCTGCGTGACGCTGGACTACGACAGCATGCGGGGTCTCGAGCCGGTCAACCCGACCCTGTTCTGAGGAGGCAAGAATGGGACAGCTCTTCGACCCGGCGGCCCTGCGAGAGGGTCTGCTCAGCGCGGGCGCCCGGTACGTGGAGTTCTGCCGGCGGCCGGACCTATCCGCCGGGCTCTATCGGCTGGCGGCCGGCGAGTCAGATCCGCAGGCCCCCCACACCGAGGACGAGATCTACGTGGTCCTCTCCGGCAGCGCCGTCCTCCGGGTCGGCACCGAGGACCTGCCGGTCACGCGGGGTTCGGTGGCGTTCGTGCCGGCCGGGGAGGAGCACCGCTTCCACTCGATCACCGAGGAGTTGCTCGTCGTGGTGATGTTCGGCCCCGCCGAGGGGACCCGGCGGTAAGCCCCGCCGGTACTGTGCCGCGCATGTACGACTATGTGGTGGTCGGGGCGGGCAGCGCCGGCTGCGTGCTGGCGGCCCGGCTGAGCGAGGACCCCGCCATCACGGTGCTCCTGCTGGAAGCCGGTGGCAGCGATGACGCCGACGAGGTGGGAATCCCTCTGGCGTTCTCGCAGCTGTTCCGGACCCGGCATGACTGGGCCTTCACCACCACCCCGCAGGAGCACGCGGGGAGCCGGTCGCTGTTCTGGCCGCGCGGCCGGCTGCTCGGTGGCAGCTCCTCGATCAACGCCATGATCTACATCCGGGGCAACAGTTTGGACTACGACTCCTGGCGCGACGACTACGGGTGTGCAGGGTGGGGCTACGCCGACCTGCTGCCGTACTTCCTGCGCTCCGAGGACCAGGCGCATGGCGCCTCGGCCTATCACGGCATCGGTGGGCCGCTTCGGGTCGAGGACCAGCGATACCTGCACCCGTTGACCCGCTCGTTCGTCGATGCCGCGGTGGCGTCGGGCCGGCGCCGCACCGGCGACTTCAACGGCGCCGAGCAGGAGGGCGTGGGGCCCTACCAGGTGACGATGAAGCGCGGCCGGCGCTGGTCGGCCGCCGACGCCTACCTGCGCCCGGCCCAGGACCGGCCCAACCTGACGGTCCGCACCGAAGCGCTGGCCACCCGGGTGGTGATCGAGGGCGGCCGGGCCGTAGGGGTCACCTACCTGCGGTGCGGAGCCGAGGAGGTGGCCCGGGCCGGCACGGACGTCGTGCTGAGCGGTGGGTCGATCAACAGCCCACAACTGTTGATGCTGTCGGGCATCGGGCCGGCTGCGCACTTGCGTGAGCACGGCATCAGGGTCGTCGTCGACCTGCCGGCGGTGGGAGCCAACCTGCAGGACCATCCAGTGGTGCCGGTGCTGTGGTTCACGGCGGGGGTTTCCAGGGATCTCAACGACGCGGGGGTGCGGGACCTGGTGCGCTGGCGGCTCACCCGGCGCGGAATGCTCGCCTCCAACGTTGCCGAGTCCGGCGCCTTCTTCCGCAGCGACAGCGCGCTGCCTGCCCCGGACCTGCAGTTGCACGTCGCGCCGGCCGCGTTCCTCGACCACGGTCTGTCGGAGTCGATCGGCCACGGGTTCACCATCGGGCCCACCCTGGTGTCGGTGGCCAGCCGTGGACGCCTCACGCTGCGCTCGGCCGACCCGAGGTGGGCGCCGGCCATCGACCCGGCCTACCTCAGCGAGCAGGCCGACGTCGACGCCCTGGTCGCCGGGATCGGGGTAGCGCGCGAGATCGGTGCCCAGGGGCCGTTGAGCGGGCATCTGGCGCCGGAGCACCTGCCCGGTCCGGAGGTCTCAGGGGTCGAGGCGTTGCGCAATTACGTCCGCGGCAACATCGAGACGCTCTACCACCCGGTGTCCACGTGTGCGATGGGCGGCGGCACAGACAGCGTCGTCGACCCGCGGCTGCGGGTGCGGGGCGTGGACGGACTGTGTGTGGTCGACGCCTCCGTCATGCCGGCTGCGCCGCGTGGCAACACCAACGCCCCGACGATCGCCATCGCCGAGCGAGCCGCCGACCTGCTGCGCGGGCGGGCGCCGCTGGCTCCGGCCCAGCTAACGGCGGCCGTGCCGTAGCTGGACGATCGTGTTCAGCCGGGCCTCCGCCGCGGCGGTGCGGGCGAAGGTGAGCACCGGCAGTGGCGGGCGGAACCGCTGGCGGCTGATCGCCTTGGCCCGGGTGAACTCCCGTAGGCCGTCGGCGCCGTGGATCCGGCCGAAACCGGACTGCCCGACACCGCCGAAGGGCAGGGCCGGGATAGCGGCGAAGGCGACCACGGAGTTGACCGACGTCATGCCCGAACGCACCCGGCGCGCCAGCTCCATGGCCCGCTTCCCGGCGAAGACGGTGGCCGCGAGGGCAAGGGTGCTGGCGTTTGCCTTGTCGATGGCCTCGTCGGCGTCCCTGACCCTGGTGACGGTCAGCGTGGGGCCGAAGGTCTCCTCGGTGACCGCAGGTGCATCTTCGGGTACGTCGACCAGCACGACCGGGTCGACATAGGGCGGCCGGACCGACTCGCGGCCTCCGACGACGGCGCGGGCGCCCCGGTCGAGCGCGTCGGCGATGTGCCGCCTGATGACGTCGATCTGTGACGGCATCGTGATCGGCCCGATCTGGGCTCCGGCGTCCTCACCTGCCCGCAGGCCGCGTACCCGGTCCGTCAGCCGCTCGACGAACTCGTCGTAGACCGAGTCGACCACGTAGACGCGTTCGACGCCGACGCAGGTCTGCCCGGCATTCGACATGCCGCCCCAAGCGGCGGCCTCGGCGGCCGCGGATATGTCGGCGTCACTGTCGACGATGAGCACGTCCTTGCCGCCGCACTCGATCAGCACCGGAGTGAGCGTCTCGGCGCAGGCCGTCATGACCCGCTTGCCGGTGGTGGCCGACCCGGTGAAGGCGACCTTGTCGGCACCGGACCGGGTCAACGCCGCGCCGGTCTGCCCGGCGCCAGTGACCAGGCTCAGCACCGGTTGTTCGGGGACGACGTGGGCGAAGGTGCGTACGAGCCAGTCGCCGACGGCCGGCGTGTACTCGCTAGGCTTGAACACCACAGCATTGCCCGCCGCCAGCGCGTACGCGATCGAGCCCATGGGGGTGAACACCGGGTAGTTCCAGGGCCCGATCACCGCGACGACGCCATAGGGCTGGTACTCGAGGGTGGCTGACTGCTGGATCATCAGAACGCCAGGGGACACCCGGCGCGGGCCGAGCACAGAATGGGCATGCCTGGCCGCCCAGTGCAGGTGCTCGATGGCGTTCACGATTTCGAGGAAGGCGTCGGGGACGGGCTTGCCGTTCTCCCGGTGCACGAGCTCGCTGAGCTGCTGGATCCGCCGGGCCAGGATCCCCTTCCAGGCCAGCAGCCGCCGACGTCGCTCGGCCCAGCCCAGCTCTGCCCACCACTGCGCAGCGATCCGGGCCCGGTCGACGATCTCGGCCACCTGCGCGGCGTCGTGGACCGGGAAGGACGCGATCGGTTCGCCGGTGGCCGGGTTGAGGGTGTCGAAGGTGTCCAGCGCGTCGAGATCCGGGTCCAGCGACATGTGGGCCTCCCTGAGGCTGCGGTGGGGCAGAGGTTACGTCCTGCCGCCATGTGCCTACCAGTGGGACACTGGGCGCATGGGGCGAGAGTTTGCAAAGGTGGGCGTCATCGGCCTGGGCACGATGGGCGCCGGCATCACCGAGGTGCTCGCCCGCTCCGGGCTGGCGGTGGTCGGCGTTGAGGTGTCCGAGGAGGCGCTGGAGCGCGGGCGGGGGCACATCGAGCACTCGACGGCTCGAGCGGTCAAGCGGGGCAAGCTCACCGAGGACCAGCAGCGCACGATCTTCGGCGCCATCACGTTCAGCACCAGCCTCACCGACGTCAAGGACGCCGACCTGGTCATTGAGGCGGTGCCGGAGAAGCTGGCCCTCAAGCAGCGCGTGCTCGCCGACCTCGACGGTCTCTGCCCCGGTGAGACGATCCTCGCGACCAACACCTCCTCGTTGTCGGTGACCGAGATCGCGGTGTCGACCTCGCGGCCGTCAAGGGTCATCGGCATGCACTTCTTCAACCCGGCGCCGATCATGAAGCTGATCGAGGTCATCGCCACGGTCGTCACCGACCCACAGGTCGTCGTCGACGTCGAGGGGCTCGTGCAGCGCATCGGCAAGGTCGACGTGACGGTCAGCGACAAGGCCGGATTCATCGCCAACGCGTTGCTGTTCGGCTATCTCAACCACGCGGTCTCCATGTACGAGTCGCGCTACGCCAGCCGCGAGGACATCGACGCAGCGATGACGCTCGGTTGCGGCCTGCCGATGGGCCCCCTGGCGCTGATGGACCTGATCGGCATCGACACGGCCTACGAGATCCTCGACACGATGTACCGGCAGGGTCGCGACCGGCTGCACGCACCCACCCCGTTGATCAAGCAGATGGCGTCGGCGGGGCTGCTCGGCCGCAAGAGCGGCCGGGGCTTCTACACCTACGAGCAGCCCGACTCCCCGGTGGTGGTGCCTGATAGCCGGAGCAACGCCGGCGGACTGCTGGACGGTGTCGGCCGCCCGGTCTCCAAGGTGGGCATCATCGGCTCGGGCACGATGGCTGCCGGGCTGGCGGAGGTGTTCGCCAAGGGCGGTTACGACGTGACGGTGGTGGCCCGCGGCCCGGACAAGGCGGCCGGCCTGCAGGCCACGGTGGCGCTGTCGATGGACAAGGCGGTGCTGCGCGGCAAGCTCGAGCAGCCCGACCGCGATGCTGCCACCGGCCGGATCCACGGCACCGTGCAACTGGACGACCTTGCCGACTGCGACCTGGTCATCGAGTCGCTGGTGGAGGAGCTGGCGGTCAAGCAGGCGTTGTTCGCGGCGCTCGACGAGGTGTGCCGCCCCGGTACGGTGCTGGCCAGCACGACGTCGTCGCTGCCTGTCGTGGAGTGCGCCGCAGCGACCGGACGCCCGCGCGACGTCGTCGGCATGCACTTCTTCAACCCCGCGCCGGTGATGAGGCTGGTCGAGGTCGTGCGTACCGTCTCCACCGACGACGAGGTGGTCGCCACCGCCCGTGCGGTCTGCGAGCAGCTGGGCAAACAGCCGGTGACCTGCGGCGACCGCGCGGGCTTCATCGTCAACGCACTGCTCTTCCCCTACCTCAACGACGCCGTCAAAATGCTGGAGGCGCACTACGCCAGCGCCGACGACATCGACGCCGCTATGACGGTCGGCTGCGGCTATCCGATGGGGCCCTTCGAGTTGCTCGACGTGGTGGGCCTCGATGTCGCGCTGGCCATCCAGCGCTCGCTCTACCTAGAGTTCCGCGAGCCGGGCTTCGCCCCGGCCCCGCTGCTCGAGCACCTCGTGACGGCCGGCTATCTTGGCCGCAAGACCGGTCGCGGGTTCCGCGACTACTCGTCCGCATGAGCCGGCGGGCCAACCGGCGGCGCTCCGACGAGAGCGCGCTCGACATCGGCTCGGCGCTGCGCGGCGTCGACCGGGTCGAGTCGGCGGCCGACGGCGACTGGGTGGTGCGGCCGGTGACCGGTGCCGCCGCGACCAAGAACTACCGCTGTCCGGGCTGTGACCACGAGATCTATCCGGCAACCCCGCACCTGGTCGCCTGGCCCGCTGACGGTGCCGGTGTCGCGGGGACCGGTGGCGCCGAGGAGCGGCGGCACTGGCACAAGCCGTGCTGGGCGGCGCGCAGCCGGCGCGGGGTCGCAGTGCAGCGTTCGCGCAACGCTCCCCGGCACGGCTGAACAGGTGCGCGACACCCCAGCCGACATCCGTGGCACCACCGTGCTTCCCGCCCGGCGCGAGCCGATCACCCTGCACACCGCCGACGGCCTGCGGCTGGTGGGTGAGTTGGCGCTGCCGCTGGAGCGGCCACCGGTGGCGACCCTGATCTGCCTGCATCCGCTGCCGACCCAGGGCGGCATGATGGACAGCCACCTGCTGCGCAAGGCCGCCTTCCGGCTCCCGGCGCTGGCCGGGCTCGCGGTGCTCCGGTTCAACACCCGCGGCGCCTGCTCGGCCCACGGCTGCAGCGAGGGGCAGTTCGGCGACGGCGCCGCGGAGCGCCATGACGTGGCCGCGGCGCTGGAGTACGCCGACTACAAGGACCTGCCTGCCCCCTGGCTGCTCGGCTGGTCGTTCGGCACCGACCTGGCCCTGCAGCACGGTTGCGACCCGACGGTGGTCGGAGCCGTCCTGATCTCACCGCCCCTGCGTACGTCGACCGATGCCGACCTCGACGTGTGGGCGGCCGCCGGCAAGCCACTGGTGTGCATCGTGCCGGAGTACGACGACTACCTGCGCCCGGCGGCCGCACTCGAGCGCTTCGCGCGGATTCCGCGGGCCCGGGTGGTCGCCATAAGCGGGGGCCAGCACCTGCTGGTCGGCTACACCGACGAGGTGCTCGACGAGGTGGTCCGCGCCATCCTGCCCGGCGCCGTCCCCCTGCCGCGGCGATTCGCCACCCCGGTCAGCCGGGCTACAACGACCTGACAGGATGCCCGGTGTGACGTCATTGTTCGACCTCACCGGCAAGGCCGCGCTCGTCACCGGTGGGTCCCGCGGAATCGGCCGGGCCATCGCGCTGGCCCTTGCCGAGGCGGGCGCGTATGTGGTCGTCAACGGCCGCGACCCCGACACGCTGGAAGCCGTGCGGGCAGAGATCGCGGCAGCTGGTGGCAGCGCGCTGGCCGTGTCGGCTGACGTCACCGACCGCGACGCGGTGGGCGCGATGGTCTCGGCGGCCATGGAGGGGGCCGGCCAGCTCGACATCGTGGTCAACAACGCTGGCGGCACCGCTTTTATGGTGCCCTTCGCCGACCTGCGCTTCGCCGGCTGGGCCAAGGTGATGCGCCTCAACGTCGACTCGGTAGTGCACGTCTGCCAGGCGGTAGCACCGCACCTGCTCGAGCAGGGGTCCGGCTCGGTCATCAACGTGGCCTCCGTCGCCGCCCTGGGTGGCACGCCCAGCCTGACGCCGTACGGCGCCTCGAAGGCCGCCGTGCTGTCCCTGACCCGGAGCCTGGCCCGGGAATGGGGCCAGACCGGCGTCCGAGTCAACGCGCTGTGCCCGGGGTGGACGGCCACCGACCTCAACCGCAACCTGTGGCAGGACGAGCGGACCTCCCGCACCATGACGGCGGCCATCCCCATGGGGCGCTGGGGCCGGGCGGAGGAGATGGCCGGAGCAGCAGTCTTCCTGGCCAGCGACGCGGCGTCCTACCTCACCGGGCAGGCGATCGTCGTCGACGGCGGGCTGACCGCCTGAGCACCACCGCCGGCTGCCTGCGGGTGAGCAGCTAGGCGGCGTTCTGCCGGGGGATCACCACTTCCTTCATCAGCAGTTGCACCGCCGCGCAGATCGGGATGGCAAGCAGGGCACCGACGATGCCCAGCAGGGCGCCGCCGATGAGCACCGCCACGATCGCCGCTGCCGGTGAGACGTCGACGGACCTCTTCATCACGCGGGGGTAGATCAGGTAGTTCTCCACCTGCTGGTAGATGACGTAGAAGATCAGCGTCGCCACGCCCACCGGCCAGGACACGAAGAACGCCACCACCGTCACCATCACCGCGCCGATGGTCGCACCGACGAGAGGGATCAGGTCGGTGACGGCGACGAGCAAGGCCAGGGCGAGCGGATATGGTACGTGCAGCAGGGCGGCCCAGATCAGCGTGCTCAGCCCGGCGATCAACGCGATCCCCAGGGCTCCAGCGACGTAGCCACCGACGCGGCCGAGAATTTCGTCGCCGATGAGGGCGACCCGCGCCCGCCGCGACCGCGGGACCAGCCGGTAGCCGCCGTCCTTGATCCGATCGAACGCGCTGACGAAGTACAGCGTCAGGATGAGGACCGTGAGCGTGTTGAAGACGCCGCTGAGAACCACCTTCCCGACCCCCAGCACACCGCCGGCCGCCTGCGTTCCGAGCGCGCTGACTCCCTGGGTGGCGTGTTGGACGATGTCGAAGCGCCTGTCGAGGGAGTGGAAGGTGCCGTTGCTGCGCAGGTTCGTGAGGTATTCAGGGGCGTTGTCGATCAAGCCGCCGATCTGATTGACGATGGGAGGAACGACCGCCACGCCGACGCCGACGAAGAACCCGATGACGAGGAGGAAGACCACCCCCACCGAGAGGTTGCGACCCATCCCGAGGCGCTCGAGTCGCGACACGGTGGGATGCAGGCCGATGGCCAGGAACGCGGCGATGGTGATGAGGACGAGCACCGAGGCCACCGTGACGACGGAGCGGTAGACGACGTAGGCCAGAATCGCTCCGAGGGCGAAGGTGAAGCCAAGGACGAACGGCGAACGGCGCAGCGGTCGCCCTAGCGTGCCCAGTGGATTGGTGTCGTCAACCCCCGCCTCGTGATGGCGGACCGTCTCGTCGATGAGCGGATCAAGCTCCTGCTCGATCTCCTCCGCCCACTCCTGCGCGATCTGGGCTTCCCCGGCGTACTTCTCGGCCACCTCGGCCGAATCATGTGCGGCCTGCGCCGCCTCGGTCGCCTTGGTACTGGCCGCCTCGGCCAGCCCGGCCGCTTCGTGGGCCTGCCGGCCCCGGTCAATCGACGGGTCGATCGACTGGTCAATCGGCTCGTTCATCGTTCTCCTCGGCTATCCGGCCGGGGGTCACTCGCGCGGAGCTGCCGGGGGCGGTCGGACCAGCTGGAGCGTAGTGTCCGTCTGATCGGCTTCGTCCTCGGCGTCGGGCAGGGACCCGAGCACTTGGCGTAGGGACTTCAGCTGGCGGCTGATGTCGGTGCGGCGGCGAACGAGCGCGGTGATCTCTTTCTCGCGTGTCGCGCGCTCCTCGTCAACGGCTGACCGGCCGGCTGCAACGATGCGCTCGGCCTCCGCCCGCGCCTGCGCGAGCAGCTGCTCGGCCTCCGACCGGGCTGCCTGGATCACGGCGGTGCCGTGCTGCTCGGCCCCGCCAAGGATCCGGCCAGCCTCGGCCCGGGCCTCGGTGGTGCGCTGCTCGACCAGTGCCTCGGCGTCGGCGATCTGGCGCTCTGCCGCCGCCATCCGCTGTTCGCGCTCGGCGTGCTGGGCGGCTTGCTCGTCCTCGGCCTGTTGACGACGGGCCGCCATCATTGCGTCGAGGTTGCGCTCGACCTCGGCCGCCTTGTCCGCCGCCCCCTGCAGGATGGTCTCGGCGCCGGCCCGGACACCGGCCACGTCGCGCTCTGCCTCTGACCGGAGGCGGGCGGCCTCCTCCTCGGCCAGCCGCAAAATCATCTCAGCCTTGGCACCGAGCCCCGCGTAGGTCGGCTGCTCGCTTTCGACGAGCCGCTCGCGCTCGGCGTGCAACTCCTTCTGCAACTCGGCCAGCCGTTGCTCCATCGCCCGGGCGTGGGACACCGCGGCGGTGCGGTCGGCCTGGGTGATCGCCAGGTCGCGCTCGATCCGGTCCAGATACTCGCTGACCTGCCGGCGGTCGTAGCCGCGCAGTGCCACGTCGAACGTGGGCAGCGCCGACGGGTCGTTCACGGGGAGCAGGCCGTGGGCGTCATCGCGTTCCATGGGGCCATGGTGGCAGACCCCTGAACGTGCTTAGCGTGGGGCGTTGTTGTTGGCCTCGCCGGTCGGGCGGGGAGTCGGCTCGGGCTGCGGCTGCTTCGCTTCGGTCGCGGCTTGCACAGCCTCGACGGCGTGAGCCGCCTCGTCAAGCTTGTCCGGCGCTGCCGCTCCGGGGGTTGCCAGGGAGATGAGCAACTCGCGCAACTGGCCGAGCTGGGCGGTGATGCCGTCGCGCTTCCGGGTCAGCTCATCGACCTGGCGCTGGGCTGAGGCGCGCGCTCGCTCAGCCTCCGCCCGGGCGTCGGCCACCAGCTTCTCCGTCTCGTGGCGGGCGTCGGCGCGAAGCTGGGTCACCTCGGCCTTGGTCTTCTCCAGGCGCGCCCTGGTCTGCTCGTCGATCTCTCGCTGCCGGTGATCGGCGATGCGGTTGACCTCCGCGGCCCGCGCCTCGGCGGCCTTGGCCCGGTGCTCGGACTCCATGACCAGCTTCTGCGTCGTGGACAGGGCTTTTGCATGCCGCTCAGCCTCGCGCCGCTCGATCTCCTCACGCCGCTCGGCAAGGGCGAGCTCGAAGTCCTCCTCAGCCTTGGTCCGGCGGGCGTTGGCCTCGCTCAGGGCCTGCTCGGCCGCGGCGCGCATCGAGTCGGCGTCCCGCTTGGCCTGCACCCGCAGCTCGTCGGTCTCCCGCTTGGCGGCAGTACGCAGCTGGGTGACCTCGCGCTCCGTGCGGGCCCGCAGTGAGGCGACGTCCCGCTCGATGGTCGAGCGGAGCTGGGCGACCTCGTGGTCTGTGGTGGTGCGCAGCTGGGTGGTCTCACGGACCGTCCGGGAACGCAGGTCGTCGGTCTCTGCCTTGGCCCGGGCCCGCAGGTCGGCCAGCTCCTTGTCGATGCCACCGCGGATCCCCGCGGCCTCCTTCTCGGCCTGCGACGTGATCTCGGTGGCGTGCGCCTCGGCCGCCAGCCGTATCTCACGGACCTCGTTGCGGGCAACACCGCGCAACTGCTCGGCGTCGGCCTCGGCCTTGGCCTGCGCCTCGGCGGCCTGCTCCTCGGCGAGGCGCAGGATCTGCTCGACCCGCGCGCCCATGCCGGTCAGGGTCGGCTTGTCGTTCTCCTCCAGCCGCTGCTCGGCCTCAGCGACCCGCTTGCGCAGCGCACCCAGCTCGCGCTCCAGCGTGCCGGCCCGGCGGTCGGCCGCCTCGTGCCCCTGGGCCTGGGTCCGAACCTCGGCGGCCAGCTGTTCGAGGTGCTGGTCGACCTGCTGCCGGTCGTAACCACGCATGACGATGGTGAACCCGGTCGGGGCGTGGCGGGCGTCGAAGAATTCACGGGTCTCAGTTTTGTCAGGCATGGCGAACATCCTGACAGATAATGGCAAGGCGGTCGCTAGGTGTCCCTGAACCGATTTATCGCATCGAGATGCGCGTGGCGTAATTGCAGGTCACGGACGCCGAGCCCCTCCGCCGGGGCCAGCGCCCGGACCCCCACCTTGCCCTGGTGCAGGTTGCGGTGCACGTCGTAGGCAGCCTGCCCGGTCTGCTCCAGGGGGTAGCTCTTGGACAGGGTGGGCTGGATCAGTCCCTTGGCGATGAGCCGGTTGGCCTCCCAGGCTTCCCGGTAGTTGGCGAAGTGCGAGCCGATGATGCGCTTGAGGTTCATCCACAGGTAGCGGTTGTCGTACTCGTGGACGAAGCCGCTGGTCGACGCACAGGTGACGATCGTGCCGCCGCGGCGGGCGACGTACACGCTGGCGCCGAACGTCTCACGGCCCGGGTGCTCGAACACGATGTCGGGATCGTCGCCCCCGGTCAGCTCGCGGATTCGGCGACCGAAGCGCTGCCACTCCTTGGGGTCCTGCGTCCGCTCGTCGGCCCAGAAGCGGTAGCCCTCGGCCGCCCGGTCGATGACGAGCTCGGCTCCCATGCTGCGCACCAGGTCGGCCTTGGCGGCGCTCGACACGACGCAGACCGGCGTCGCGCCGCCACCGAGGGCCAGTTGCGTGGCGTAGGAACCCAGGCCGCCGCTGGCGCCCCAGATCAGCACGGTGTCGCCCTGCTTCATCCGGGCGCCGTGGTGCGAAACGAGCTGGCGGTAGGCGGTGGAGTTGACCAGCCCGGGGCTGGCGGCCTCCTCCCAGGTCAGGTGCGCCGGCTTGGGCATCAGCTGGTTGGCCTTGACCAGGGACAGCTCGGCCAGGCCGCCGAAGTTGGTCTCGAAGCCCCAGATCCGTTGCTGCGGGTCGAGCATGGTGTCGTCGTGGCCGGCCGGATCCTCGAGCTCGACCGAGAGGCAGTGCGCTACCACTTCGTCGCCCGGTTTCCATCTGTTGACTCCCGGCCCGATGCGCAGCACCACGCCGGCCAGGTCGGAGCCCACGACGTGGTAGGGCTGGTCGTGCTGCTCGGCGTACGGGCTGACCCGCGCGTAGCGCTCCAGGAAGCCGAAGGTGGGGACCGGCTCGAAGATCGACGTCCAGACGGTGTTGTAGTTGATCGCGCTCGCCATGACGGCGACGAGGGCCTCGCCCGGGCCCACCTCCGGCGTAGGCACCTCGTCGAGGTGCAGCGACCGGCGTGGGTCCTTGTCCTTGCTGGCCAGGCCGTCGAACATGCCGGCCTCGTCCTTGCGGACGGTGACGCCCCGGTAGGTCGCGGGTACGGCCAGGCCCGCAACGGCGGCCGGCTGGTCAGCCAGGATCGCCTCGGCGATCTCCTCCATCGCCCCCATCAGCCGCTCGATTGCACCAGTTCGGTGAGCACCCCGCCGAGGTCCTGCGGATGCAGGAAGGCGATCGCTGCCCCCATCGAGCCGTGCCGCGGCCGATGGTCGATGAGGCGGAGGCCCTGGTCGCTGAGCCTGGCCAACGCTGCCTCGACGTCTTCGACGCCGTAGCCGATGTGGTGGATGCCCTCGCCGCGGCGCTCGAGGAACCGGCCGACCGGGGAGTCCGGCCGGCTCGGCTGCAGGAGCTGTACGTAGCTGCCGCCGGCCGATCCAGTCGAGACCTCGAGCATCGCCTCGTGCACGCCCTGCTCGTCGTCGGTCCCGCGCGACACCACGGTGAGCCCGAACAGCTCGGCGTAGCGGGCCACCGTCTCCTCGAGGTCCCGGCAGGCGATGCCGACGTGGTCGATCCGGGCCAGCAGGGGACCGCTCATGCGACGTATCCTGACATCACCGCGAACTCCGGGAGGTTGGCCGTGGCGAGATCTGTCATCGTCGGTGGTGCGCGCACTCCGATGGGCCGCCTGCTGGGCGGGCTCAAGGACCTCACCGGGGCCGACCTCGGCGGCTTTGCGATCGCCGGGGCCCTGCAGCGGGCCGGCGTGAGCCCCGACCAGGTGCAGTACGTGATCATGGGGCAGGTCCTGCAGGCCGGAGCCGGCCAGATTCCCTCGCGCCAGGCGGCCGTCAAGGCCGGCATCGCCATGAGCGTGCCGTCGCTGACGGTCAACAAGGTTTGCCTGTCCGGCATGGCTGCCATCGCGCTGGCCGACCAGCTCATCCGCGCCGGGGAGTTTGACATCGTGGTCGCGGGTGGCATGGAGTCGATGACCAACGCACCCCACCTGCTGCCCAAGTCGCGGAGCGGCTACAAGTACGGCTCCATCGAGATGCTCGACGCCATGGCCCACGACGGGCTGACCGACGCCTTCGACCACCTCGCGATGGGGGAGTCCACCGAGCACCACAACGCCAGGCTCGGGATCAGCCGCGAGGAGCAGGACGAGTTCGCCGCGCGCTCACACCAGCGGGCCGCGAGGGGGCAGAAGAACGGCATCTTCGACGAGGAGATCGTCCCCGTCGAGGTGCCGCAGCGCCGCGGCGACCCTGTCGTGGTCACCGAGGACGAGGGAATCCGGGCGGACACGACTGCCGAGTCGTTGAGCCGGCTGCGCCCGGCCTTCGCCAAGGACGGCACCATCACCGCCGGTAGCGCGTCGCAGATCTCCGACGGGGCCTGCGCGGTCGTGGTCATGTCACCGGCCAAGGCCACCGAGCTCGGTTTGACGGTACTGGCTGAGATCGGCGCCCACGGCAACGTCGCGGGCCCGGACAACTCGCTGCAGTCCCAGCCGTCCAACGCCATCAAGCACGCGCTGTCCAAAGACGGCGGCCTGGCCGTCGCCGACCTCGACCTGATCGAGATCAACGAGGCCTTCGCCGCGGTCGGCGTGCAGTCGATGCGTGACCTCGGTATCGGCCCGGACAAGGTCAACCCCAACGGCGGCGCCATCGCCCTGGGCCACCCGATCGGGATGTCCGGTGCGCGCCTGGTCCTGCATCTAGCCGTCGAGTTGCGGCGCCGCGGCGGCGGGGTCGGCGCGGCGGCGCTGTGCGGCGGAGGCGGGCAGGGCGACGCCCTGATCCTGCGCGTCCCCTAGTGGTGGCCGCCGCCCGGCGGCCGGTCGAGCTGGCCGTCCTGGTCGAGGGGGCCCAGGCCGGCGAGGCTCGCGCGGTGGGCCGCCTGATCAGCCTGGTGGAGGACCAGAGCCCGGCCCTGCCCGAGATGGCCGCCCTGCTGGCGCCGTTGACCGGGCGGGCGCAGGTCATCGGGGTGACCGGCTCGCCAGGGGTGGGCAAGTCGACTTCGACTTCGGCGCTGGTCTCGGCCTACCGTGCCGAGGGCGTCCGGATCGGTGTCCTGGCGGTCGACCCCTCCTCACCATTCTCCGGCGGGGCGCTGCTGGGCGACCGGGTGCGCATGCAGGACCACGCCACAGACCACGGGGTCTTCATCCGGTCCATGGCCACCAGAGGTCACCTCGGTGGACTGTCGTGGGCGACCCCGCAGGCGCTCAGGGTGCTCGACGCCGCTGGCTGTGATGTGATCCTGGTCGAGACGGTGGGCGTCGGGCAGGCCGAGGTGGAGATCGCGTCCCTGGCGGACACGACGATGCTGCTCCTTGCGCCGGGTATGGGCGATGGCATTCAGGCCGCCAAGGCGGGGGTCATCGAGATCGCCGACGTCTTCGTCGTCAACAAGGCCGACCGCGACGGCGCCGACCAAGCGGTTCGCGACCTGCGCAACATGCTCTCCCTCGGGGGCCGGCACTCCGTTGCTGGTGCCTGGCGGCCCGAAATCGTCCGCACGGTGGCTACCCGCGGCGAGGGGATCGACCAGGTCATCGCCGCAGTCGCCAAGCACGCTGCCTGGTCGGCGGGCAGCGGCGAGCGCGAGCGCCGGCGGCAGGCCAGGGCGGCGGCGGAGATCGAGGCCATCGCGGTGGCCGCCCTGCGGTCGGAGCTTCGCAACCTGCACGGCAACGCGTCGCTGGAAGGCCTCGCCGCTGACGTGGTGGCGGGCAAGATCGATCCCTACGCCGCCGCCGAGCGGCTGCTCAGGTAACGGAGGGCCCCGCCCGGCGTGACACGTGAGCCGGCTGGGCGCGCGCGGCTGCGGTCTCGACCTCGATGAGGGACTTGCTGTGCCGCTTGGCCTCGTAGGCCCGCTTGCCGCCGCGCAGCCCGAACAGCCGCTTGGCCAGCAACAGGTAGATGACCGCGGCGAGGTTGATGGTGAGCGCGACCACGCGGGTGACGGTCACCTTCTCGATCAGTTCGTAGATCTCCAGCGGCAGGAACAGCGACGTCGCCACGACGGCGAAGTACTCTCCCCAGCGCTTGAGCAGCCACAGGCCGACTCCCTCGATGAGTTGCAGCGTCCCGTAGCCGAGCAGCCCGAGCGCCACCAGCGCGAGCGTCGAGTGCTGCGCGGCGAGCACCGACCGGATGGTGCTGACCACACCGGAGTCGTCGAGGTTGATGCCCAGCTTGTCGGCCAGCGGGCGCAGCAGCGGCAGATCCTCCTCGAAGACCTTGGAGACCGAGGCCCTGGCGTTGGAGAAGCGGTAGACGCCGTAGGCCAGCAGCAGGATGAGCACCCCCCGGATGCCACGTTCGACGGCCAGCAGCCGCAGCACCAGGGCATCGCGCAACTCCGCCCCCCGCAGCAGCAGTGGCGCGTCCTCGGCAGGACCCTCGCCGTTGGGGTCGCCCAGCGTGAAGTCGCCGCACCGCAGGCATCGCCAGGCATCGCCGACCGCCGTCGTGGCCCGCAACCGACCGCGCAGTACCTCCTCGTACGGCGCGTACGTGACATGACCCCGGCGGGCGCAGTGGCGCAGACTCCAGTCCACGTCCCGAGAGGGTACGGGCACCGCAGTCCCCTGTCGCTCCGCGCCCGATGGCGCTCCCGGGCTGTGACACCTGTGTGCGAGACTTGAGTCATTCCGTCACACCCGTCTGGGAGGCCTCGTGACGTCGCCGGAGCAGACCTCTTCAGGGCGCGAGCGCTGGCAGGCCCGCTTCGATGCCGCGGCCAAACGCGACGCGGACTTCACCACGCTCTCCGGCCGGATCGTGGAGCCGGTCTACGGCCCCCGCCCGGACGAAAGTTATCCCGGCTTCGAGCGCATCGGCTGGCCGGGGGAGTACCCCTTCACCCGCGGCCTTTACCCGACCGGCTACCGCGGCCGGGCCTGGACCATCAGGCAGTTCGCCGGCTTCGGCAACGCACGGCAGACCAACGAGCGCTACAAGATGATCCTGCGCTCGGGCGGGGGCGGGTTGTCCGTGGCCTTCGACATGCCGACGCTGATGGGCCGCGACAGCGACGACCCGCGGGCGCTGGGCGAGGTCGGCCACTGCGGGGTCGCCATCGACAGCGCCGTCGACATGGAGCATTTGTTCTCCGGCATCACCCTGGGCGACGTGACCACGTCGATGACGATCAGCGGTCCCGCCGTACCGGTGTTCTGCATGTACCTCGTGGCCGCCGAGCGCCAGGGCGTGGACCCGGCGAGCCTCAACGGAACGCTGCAGACCGACATCTTCAAGGAGTACATCGCGCAGAAGGAGTGGCTCTTCCCCCCCGAGCCGCACCTGCGGCTCATCGGCGACCTGATGCAGTACTGCGCCGCCAACATTCCGGACTACAAACCGCTGTCGGTGTCGGGCTACCACATCCGCGAGGCCGGCTCGACGGCAGCACAGGAGCTGGCCTTCACCCTCGCTGACGGGTTCGGCTATGTCGAGCTCGGCCTGTCCCGCGGCCTTTCCATCGAGCAGTTCGCCCCTGGCCTGTCGTTCTTCTTCGACGCCCACATCGACTTCTTCGAAGAGATCGCGAAGTTCCGCGCGGCCCGGCGCATCTGGGCCCGCTGGATGCGCGACGTCTACGGTGCCCGGTCCGAGCGGGCGCAGTGGCTGCGGTTCCACACCCAGACCGCCGGAGTCTCCTTGACCGCGCAGCAGCCGGACAACAACATCGTCCGGACAGCTGTCGAGGCACTTGCAGCCGTGCTCGGCGGCACCAACTCGCTGCACACCAACGCCCTCGACGAGGTGCTTGCGCTGCCGTCGGAGAAGGCCGCGGAGATCGCCCTGCGGACCCAGCAGGTGATCATGGAGGAGACCGGGGTCGTCAATGTGGCCGACCCGTTGGGCGGGTCGTGGTACGTCGAACAGCTCACCGATGCCCTCGAGGCCGACGCCGAGATGATCTTCGCCAGGATCCGGGTGCTGGGCGCCGACGGCACCATCACCTCGGGCCTGCTGCGCGGCATCGACGACGGCTGGTTCATGTCGGAGATCGCCGAGTCGGCCTTCGCCTACCAACTCGCGGTGGAGAAGGGTGAAAAGAGGGTCGTCGGCGTCAACTGCCACACCAAGACCGTCGAAGAACCCTTGGAGATCCTGCGGGTCAGCCACGAGGTCGAGGACGAGCAGCGGCAGGCCTTGGCCGAGCGCCGCGGCGGGCGTTCCGAGGAGGCCGTGGACACGGCACTGCGTGACATGGTGGCTGCGGCGCGCGGCAGCCACAACATGATCCCGTCGATGCTCGCCGCCGTTCGTGCCGAGGCCACCCTCGGTGAGATCTGTGACGCCCTGCGCGCCGAGTGGGGCGTCTACACCGAGCGGGCGCGGTTCTGACCACCGACCCCCGGCGGATGTGGCAGACGCTGGAGCCCCTGCACGCGCTGACGTACTTCGCACCGGAGACCCGGGCCGAGACCGAGGCGCTCGGCCTGCGCGGCGGCTGGATGGCCTACTTCGGCTGCCGGGCCGCGGCCCTCGGCGCGGTTCCACCAGCCGTCGTCACCGCCACGTTCTACGGGTTCCATCCGAGAATGGTTGCCCGCGCGATCCCGGACGCCTGGTCACACGCCGCACCGGAACAGCTGCTCGCCGCCCGTCGGCGGGCTGTCGACGCCGCATTGCGACGGTTGCTCGGGCAGCACTGCGCGGGCCCGGAGGTTGCTGAGGCGGCAGAGCTGGCCCGTGCCGCTGCTGCCGCCGCCCCGACGGCTGGTCGCCCGCTCGGCGCCGCCCATGCCGCTCTGGACTGGCCGGCCGAGCCGCACCTGGTGCTGTGGCAAGCCTGCACCGTGCTGCGTGAGTCGCGTGGTGACGGGCATGTGGCGGCTCTGGTCACCGCGGATATCGGCCCGTGTGAGTCACACATCCTCCTGTCGGCGGCCGGGGGGCCGACGGCTACGCTGCTGCGCTCCAACCGGGGCTGGAGCGACGAGGAGTGGGCCGCCGCGGTGGTCGGTCTGCAGCGGCGCGGATGGGTCGACCCGACCGGTCAGCTCAGCGAGGCCGGCCGCGCCGCCCGCGACGGCGTCGAGGCGCGCACCGACGAGCTGTCCGCCGCGCCATGGGCGGCGCTGGGGGAGGCGCAGACCGCGCGGCTGAGCGCCCTGGGCGCGGCCCTGTCCGGTGCCGTGTTCGAGGCTGGGGGCCTGCCGCTGCCCAATCCGATGGGTTTGCAGCCCGTACGATGAGAACCTGACGAGGAGTCCAGCGATGAGCGTGACCATCCCCGAGGGCGGCTTCTGGCCGGCGCCAGCGGTGCCGCAGCCCAACATCTATCCGATGGAGTGGCGGGTAGAGACCCCGGCCCTCGCCGACATCTACGAGAAGTCCAAGCGGATGCTGTGGAATCCCGCCGACCTACCTTGGGACGAGCTGCGGGCCGAGGACTTCACCCGCGAGCAGCGGCTCGGGATGATGTACTGGTGGGCCCTGCTGGCCAACTTCGACGCCAGCGGTCCGGCGGTGTTCGCCCGGGCGACGATTCACTCCTTCGAGGTGCACGAGGAGGATCCGGTCCGCAAGTGCTTCTTCTCCATCACCCGCGACGAGATGAACCACGAGGAGTGCTGCCAGCGGGCGATCGAGAAGCTGTGGCCGGGCGGCCCGCTGAACTGGGAGCCGGCCGACGACCTCGAGCGGGCGGCCCACAACAACATCGCGTGGCTCTATCACAATGGCGGCCGCTACTGGCAGGGCTACAACAACTCCCTGGGCAAGTATCCGATGGCCGTGCTGTTCACCTCGTTCATGATGGGCGAGGTCGCCTCCTCGACTTTGTTCCGGATGATGGCCACCGGCACCGAGCACCCGGTGTTCCAGGAGGTGTTCAAGCGCATCGGCCGCGACGAGAGCCGGCACCTGAAAATCTGCATGACGATCCTGGAGAAGGACTGGCCTGGGCTCTCCGACGAGCACAAGGAGCTGATCACCCGCCAGTTGCGGGCCGGCTTCGTGTTCCTGTCGATGATCCTGTGGGAGCCCCCTGACCAGTTCTGGGACCTGCCGCCGTACTTCCTGGCCAACCACCGGGTGCTGATCGACC
>JBDUBV010000256.1:0-2620 GCA_040003795.1 Pseudonocardiales bacterium
GGTCGGGACTCGAGCCTGTGAAGCGGCGACGCCCCCCGCGTTCGCTCTCATCGGCCGCGATGGTGAACCCGTCTGACGGGTGCCGACTGCACGGCCCGGACCCAGTCATCGTGGCGGCTTGTTGAGTATTCACGCCGCCCGTCGACGGCTCCGCTTTCAGCGGATGGTGCAGCTGCCTTCCGGACGCGGATCTGCACCATCCGTACGCTTCAGCAGGGCATGCCATCCCAGCCGGAGAGGCCGCGGTGCATCCCAGGGTTGTGATCAGCCCCGAAACCCATCGTCTGCGTGCACTGGGACACGTGCTGGCCGAAATCCGCACCTGTCGGCACGGCTCGTGCACTTGCGCCGGCCGGTGTGGCTATCAGCAGGCCAACGGCGGCCCCGCATGCAAGAGCGAGCCCGAATGGTTTGTGGCTGATTTTCCTCATTGCGCCTCCGAAAGTAATTCGTCGCGGCGTGTCTCGCCTGATAAAAGAATGCCCGGTGCCCCCGCCGACCCGGTAGTGCCGAAGGTCCTGAAAAAGGGCAACATAACGAGGGGCCTCCACACCCATATCCGCGAGTGATTACCGCACCCCTCGACGAATGTCCGGCCCGGTCGTCAGCCCGCTGGCCCCATCATTGCCTGCGATGCGGCACAGGGCGTTCTTCACGTGCCGCTCATCGTCGCGTGACGTGGCCACCGAGGGGATCTGGAAGCACGACCACGCCGCTTCATATGCGGAGCTAGACGACGAAGTCAGGCCGGCTCGAGTCGTCGTCGTGCGAGGCACGGCGTAGCTCAGCGACCTCCCGTTCAAGCGCAGCGAGGCGTTCGCCGCCAGCGTCCCCAGCTTGCCCTGACACGCTTGTCTCGGTCGCGCCATTGCGACCCGCGGCACGGCCACGGCCGCGCATCATTCCCCACATCATGAAGATCATCATCAAGGGGCAGACCAGCACGATCAATAGTGGCCAAAATTGCACGGTCACTCACCTCTTCCCTTGTCGAGAGGCCGGTTGGCTCCCGAGACTCCACCTCACACACTGCCATGAAGCTCGCCCGTGAGATAGGGACGAACGTCCCGATCGGGTAGGGACTTCGAACCGAACCTGGAGCACCGCGTCCGTCGCAACTCTCGACTCACATTGCAGGTGAATGTCGCGGGAAGGACTCATATCCTCGTAGACGCCACACATAGCCAGGCGCATCGGACAGCATCGGCGTGCCGCTGCCTTGCATCGTCGTGGTCAGCCGCGTCGACGGCGGCACGTAGGTGCGTATCCTGGGCCGCGGACGATGGCGCCAGTGATCGAGGCGCCGCGGCTGCGGCCCATCGCCGATGAGGCGTCAGGCGATTGCCAACCGCCCTCGACGCCGTCACCGACCTCTGAAGGAGTTCCAGTGGAACCTCGGACACTGCACGAGCGCCGCGACAGCTCCCAGATCCGCAATGTTCGCGAGCGCCCGTGGCGGGCCGCCGGCGGCGGCGCGGCTGCTCAATCCAAGACGGGTGCTCCGGCTCTTCGCAGGTCGCTCAACGGCGGACGCCCAGGGTTGCCAGGAGGGACTCGAGTTCCGACGCTGGCTGGCCTTGCGGCCAGTCTGGTTCTCGCGGGCTGCGCAGGCGGGTCTCAGACATCCGGTCACGGGATGGGCAGTGGCGGCCACGGGATGGGCAGTGGCGATGCTCATGCAATGGGTTACCACTTCTCTTCGCTGACCTGCTCAGCCCCGGCCTCGCTGCCCGGTCGCACCGTGAAGGTGACGTTGGCGGACATGGGCATGACGAAGATGGTGGGCGGCGTTGCTCCAATGGGCGCGCACATGAAGTTAACTGCGTCGCCCGTCACCGTCGCCGCGGGCCAGGTCAGTCTGGTCGCGTCCAACCGCGGCTGGCGCAGGCATGAGCTCGTGATCCTTCCGCTGGTCGACGGGGCCGCCGACGGTCAGCGGGTTCCTGGAGCCGACGGAAGGGTCGATGAGGCCGGAAGCCTGGGCGAGGCATCGAAGTCCTGCTCCAGCGGGACGGGCGACGGCATTGCATCTGGCGCGGTCGGCTGGACCACCGTCACTTTGGCGCCCGGACGGTACGAACTTGTGTGCAACCTCCGTAACCACTACGCGGACGGTATGCACCAAGACCTACTGGTTTCCTGACTGCCTCAGCACCCCAGGCTGAGGTCCCTGTCTTTCGTCCTGCCTGAAGTGGGTCCAAGGTCTCTGTGTACCACGCCCGGTCATGACGACAATGAGGGTCGCGGCCCACCGCGGCCGTCACGCCGAACGTCGGCTCGGTGACGATGCGAGGAGGAATGATGATGTTCTGGTACGGAGACCACACAAACGGTTGGGGGTGGGCCCTGATGGCCATCGGCATGATCGCTTTCTGGGGCCTGCTGATCACCGGCATTGTCATGTTCATCCGCTCCACGGGTGGCGTGGCGCAACAATCACATCAGCGTCTCGCGTCACCCACACCCGAGCAGCTGCTCGCCGAGCGGTTCGCCCGCGGCGACATCGACGAGGTCGAGTACACCCGTCGGCTCGACGTCCTGCGCGGACAGGTGCGAACATGACTGTCCCCACGCGTCAGCCCGAGACACCACCCGACGCGAGCCACGGAGGGAACCGCGG
>JBDUBV010000120.1:0-8726 GCA_040003795.1 Pseudonocardiales bacterium
GTGCTCGTCCTCGACGAGGCCGACGAGATGCTCGACCTCGGCTTCCTGCCCGACATCGAGCGGATCCTCGCGCAGGTGCCGGACGAGAAGCAGACGATGCTGTTCAGCGCGACGATGCCCGGCCCGATCGTGGGCTTGGCCCGCGCGTTCATGCGCCAGCCGGTGCACATCCGGGCGGAGCACCCCGACGAGGGCCGGCTGGTGCCAACCACCTCGCAGCACGTATTCCGGGCACACTCGATGGACAAGGCAGAGATGCTGGCCCGGATCCTGCAGGCCGACGGCCGCGGCCTGACGATGGTCTTCTGCCGCACCAAGCGCACCGCGCAGAAGGTGGCCGACGATCTCGTCGAGCGCGGGTTCGCCGCGGCCGGCGTGCACGGCGACCTCGGCCAGGGAGCACGGGAGCAGGCCCTGCGGGCGTTCCGCAGCGGCAAGATCGATGTGCTGGTAGCCACCGACGTCGCGGCGAGAGGCATCGACGTCGCCAACGTCACCCACGTCATCAACTACCAGTGCCCGGAGGACGAGAAGGTCTACCTGCACCGGATCGGCCGGACCGGCCGGGCCGGTGCAGACGGGATCGCCGTCACCTTCGTCGACTGGGACGACGTGCCGCGCTGGCAGTCGGTCAACACAGCACTCGGCCTGCCCTTCCCGGACCCGCCGGAGACGTATTCCACCTCCCCGCACCTGTTCGAAGCCCTCCACATCCCCGACACGGCCACCGGCATCCTGCCGCGGTCGCAACGCAACCGGGCCGGTCTCGGCGCCGAGGCAGTCGAGGACATCGGCGAAACCGGGCGGCGCCAGCGCCCTCCCCGCGTGCCGGCCCACGCCGGCAGCCCGCGCGGACGCGGCAGCCGCGACGGCAGCAGTGGCAGCGCCGAGGAGGTCGTGCCCCGCGACACCGATCGGCCCAAGCGGCGTTCCCGGCCGCGGCTGCGCACCCGCGGCGGCGCCCCGACCGGCTCGACCGAGCCGGCCACCTCGGCGCCGGCCGCGTCGGGCGGCGAGGGCAGCGGACCGTCGGGTGACCGGCCGCGGCGGCGCCGGGGCGGGCGCGGCCGCACACGTGCCGGCGACCCGGTGGCCGCCCCCGACGAGGCCTGAGCGCGACAGCTCGCCGTGCGCCTGCTGATGATGGCCGACACCCACCTGCCCCAGCGGGCCCGGGACCTGCCACGGGCCCTTTGGGACGAGGTCGACAGTGCCGACGCCGTCGTCCATGCCGGCGACTGGGTGAGCGTCGACCTGCTCGACCGGCTCAGCGAGCGCGCCGCCCGGCTGATCGGGGTGTTCGGCAACAACGACGGGCCCGACCTACGCGCCCGGCTGCCCGAGATCGCCCGGGCCGACCTCGACGGGTTGCGGCTCGCCGTGGTTCACGAGACCGGCCCGTCGGCCGGCCGGGAGGCTCGGTGCGCGGCCCACTTCCCCGGCACCGACGTGCTGGTCTTCGGCCACAGTCACATCCCCTGGGACATCACCGCCGGCGGCCTGCGCGTGCTCAACCCGGGCTCCCCCACTGACCGCAGGCGCCAGCCACACTGCACCTGGATGACCGCCGAGGTCGGCGGTGGGGCCATGTCGGCGGTGACCCTGCACCGCCGGGAATGACGTCAGGGGCTGATACGGCGACGTCGCGGGGTCAGAACGGGACCTCGACAGTGAGCAGTCCGGCGCCGCGTTCGCGGCCGGACAGGGTGCGTGCCGCACGAGGGCGGGAGAGTCAAGTTCATCGTCAACTGCAGCCCTGGCCGGTTGCTGCACCCGATGACCGGCGAGGACAATGACTATGGTGAGCCAGATCGCGCCCCATCCCGGGCTCCCTCGCCTCGTCGACGTCCTCGGTGGCCCGGTTGCCGTGCTCGACAGCGCCCCCTCCCCCGACGTGCCATTGCGCGGCGCTGCGCTGCTAGTGCCGGGCTTCACCGGCAGCAAGGAGGACTTCGCCCCCGTACTGGGCGGTCTGTCCGCGGCAGGGTTCCGTACCGTCGCCATGGATTTGCCGGGCCAACACGAGTCGCCGGGCCGGGCCGACCGCAGCGCCTACGCAGTCGACGTCCTCGCCCGGGCCGTCCTCGCGGTCGCCGACGCGCTGATCGACTTCCCGGTGCACCTGCTGGGCCACTCCTTCGGCGGCCTGGTCTGCCGGGCGGCGGCCGTCGCCGCCCCCCACCGGTTGCATTCCCTGGTCCTGCTCTGCTCGGGGCCGGCGGCACTGGGCGGGGTCCGCGCCGAGCGCATGCGCGCGATGCGGCCGGTCCTGGACAGCGGCGGCATGCCGGCGGTGTACGCAGCGATGCAGGAATACGACCGGCTCACCCAGCGCTACACCGCCGCCTCGCCCGAGCTCGCCGCCTTCCTGCGCCGACGCTTCCTCGCGTCCTCCGAATCGGGCCTGCGCGGCATGGGCGATGCGCTGGAGACCGAGCCGGACCGGGTGGCGGAGTTGCGGGCTACCGGCCTGCCGGTGCTGGTCGCCTACGGCGAAGGCGACGACGCGTGGCTACCGGAAGCCCAAGCCGAGATGGCCGAGCGGCTCGACGCCCGGTGCGCGGTGATCGCCGGAGCCATGCACTCCCCTGCCGTCGAGGCGCCGCAGGCCACGGTCGAGGTGCTGACCAGGTTCTGGGGGCAAGTCCGGTGAGCGCAGTCGACCACGGGCTGTTCGGGCCGGACAGCGTGACGTGGCGGCTGCACGCCGACCCGACGCTGATTGTTGGCGGGTTGCGGGCACTGTTCCTGCAGTCGCTGCACCCCGCAGTGGTGACGGCGACACTGGAGCACTCCGACTTCCGCGCCGACCCCTGGGGCCGGCTGGTGCGCACCGGTGAGTACGTCGGCACCATCACCTACGGCACGACCGCTCAGGCCCGCCGGGCGGCGGCCCGGGTCAGGGGGATGCACCGCCGGGTTCCCGGCGCGGGCGAGCCCGACCTGCTGTTGTGGGTGCACTGCTGCGAGATCGAGTCGTTCCTGAGCACCACCAGGCGCGCGGGGCTGCGGCTGAGCGCCGCGGAGACCGACCGCTATATCGAGGAGCAGGACATGGCGGCCAGGCTCATCGGCGCCGGGCCAGGCCCGCGCTCGATGGCCGGCCTGAGCGACTACTTCACCGACGTGTGGCCACAGTTGGGGGTGACAGCGCAGGCCCGGGAGGCGGCCCACTACGTGCTGCTGCCTCCCATGCCGGCTGCCGTGCGCCTCGCCACCCCGGCCCGCCCGGCCTGGGCCGGCTTGGCGGGCCTGGCGTTCAGTCTGCTACCCAGGTGGGCCCGCCGGATGTATGCCCTGCCCGGCCTGCCGACCACCGACCTTGCGGCGACGGCCGCGGTGGCGGCGTTGCGTACCGGTCTGCTGGCCGTCCCGGCGGCGCTGCGCGACGGGCCGCACCTGAAGGCCGCGAGGTCGCGGCTCGCGGCCAGCTGAGCCGCTACTGGCCGGAGAAGAAGTGCTGTTCGGCCAGCACCCGCACGGTGTCGCTGCGATCGACCTCGGCGGCGATGACCGCCACCGTCGCCGTACCGGGCCCGTTTAGCGACGCGATCCAGCCGCAACGGCGGCGGCATTGCGCCGGCAGGCGCCAAGGCACACGGCGTCGGCCGCCCCGAGCTGCCGCGCGATCGTCCAGCAGTTCGGCGAGGAGAGGACCAGCTGAACGGGCGGCTCGGTGTAACGCAGGCTCGAAGCAGAAAGGCTGATCTGGCCAGGGCCGGCCGTCGCACGGTCGAGAGCACGGCATCTGCGCCCGCGCTTAGGAGACCGCCGTCTCGCCGTCGAATCGGTACGGCAGGACGACCGTGCCATCGTCGAAAGCAACAGTGAGCGTCGTGGTGAACGGCAGCACGTCGACCACGACGGCGATATCGGCGCCGACGGCAACGGCGGTGGCACTTCGCGTAGCCCAGTCGAAGCGCACACCCGACGACCCCTGCCGGCGGGCATCTGCGGTCCAACCCGGCATCATCGGTCCATGATTGTCGGACACGGGTTGTCACCCGTGCGGCCCAGGCAGGAGGCGGAGTTCAAGTTGGTGTTCGCCACCGCCCGGGCCATCATCGCCGCCATGCCCGGCTTCGAGCGGCTGAGCCTGTCGCGGTGCATCGAGCGGCCGAGCACGTGCTGTTGGTGGAGTGGCGCCGGGCTGCTGCACCACTTCTACGAGCCGTTGCCCACCGTCGAGCACTTCGAGCCGGTGCTCACGGTGTGACCGCGCTGATCGTGTTCGCCGGCCTTCCCGGCAGCGGCAAGACGACGCTGTCCCGCGTGCTCGCCCGGCATATGCATGCTGCGATGCTGCGGGTGGACCTCATCGAGGCCGCCGTCGTCCGCAGTGGACTTGCCGCTGCGCCGGTTGGCCCGATCGGGTACGCCATCGTCCACGGCCTGGCTGCCGACTGCCTCAGAGCCGGCACGACGGTCATCGTGGACGCGGTCAACCCGGTACCCGAGGCCCGCCAGGGCTGGCCCGTCCTGGCCGCGGAGGTTGGGGTGCCGTTGCGCGTGATCGAGGTGACACTGCACGACGCGCACGAGCACCGGCGTCGGATCGAGCACCGGCACAGCGACGTGCCAGGGCTGGTTGTGCCGACCTGGGAACAGGTTCTCGCCTCCGGGTACCAGCCGTGGCAGGAGGATCGGGACGGGCCGCGCCTGATCGTGGACGGCGTGGACACTGACGGGGCGTTGCGGGCGATTCGCCGGTACGTCGGTACGGACCGGGCCTGAGCCCTAGGTTGTCCTGGGGCCGAGAGGAGACACCCGATGGCGGAGGGCAACGGCACGAAGGAGGACCCCTGGGCGCTCAGGACCGCCCCGGGCAGCGCGGCGTACACGATGTACCGCGACGAGGGCGCCGACCCCCCGGTCTTGGTCTGCCAGGTCGGCTCGACCACGCTGAGGTACCACCTGCAGGCGGTCGGGGATCTGCACGCATGGCTCAGGGAGCAGGGCGACTGGGTGCCGCTGGGTGCCGCCGACGAGAGAAAGCCGGCGGCCGAGGGCACGGTCGAGGCGTGGGGACGGGCCGAGAGCAATCCGCTCGGCGGGTGGTACGGCCTGCGCAAGGGTTACCGCGGGCGGTTCGGGATGTACCTGCCGCCGCTGCTGGAGGCGCTCGGACTGGCCGAGCTCACCCACGACGCCCGCAATAACCAGATGCGGGCTACCTGAGCGCCGACGCGCCCCGGAACAGTTGCACCCACCCCACTGGTGACAAGCCGGTCGCGAGCAGTGCTCGCACGCTGGCGGAATTGCCGGGTGCCACGCTGGCGACGACCAGATCGGCCGGGCGACAGCACGGTCAAGGTGTCACGGACCAGGTGGGTGCCACGCCCTATTCCACGCCAGCCGGGCTCGAGCTCGAAGCTCAGTTCGCCGAGGCCGGCTACTCCCCGGCTGAGGATGGCCACCGCCGAGCGGTCCGCCGCCGGAGCCCATGATCCGCACGCCGTCGCGGATGGCGGCGGCGTGCTGCGCCCTGGGGTGACCTGCGAGGACCGGCCGGTCGACAACCGCAGCGCGGCCGCGGGTGCCTGCCGGCTAACAGCAGATCCACGCTGTCGATCCAGCCGTCCGCCCCGGTCAAGGCGGTGAT
Organism: Pseudonocardiales bacterium; assembly: GCA_040003795.1. Taxonomy (GTDB): domain Bacteria; phylum Actinomycetota; class Actinomycetes; order Mycobacteriales; family QHCA01; genus QHCA01. The sequence goes on from JBDUBV010000120.1 coordinate 5,603, forward strand.
CACGCGTGGGTCGTGCGCCGCCACGGCCGCACCCGCCGCCACCTGCCGCCACCTGCCGCCAGGAGGCGGATAGCGGCGGTCGGCCGCATCGGCGATCAGCTGGGCGAGCGGGTGAGTCGGCACCCCAGCACTGTTGCAGCTCAGGCGGCGACTGCCGCGCTTGGTGCCGCGGCCGGCTCGAGGGCCAACCGCAGCACCTCGGAGACGTCGTCCACCAGGTGGACGGTGAGCTCGTCGCGCACCGCCGCCGGCACGTCGTCGAGGTCGGGACCGTTGCGCTGCGGCAGGAGCACCGTGGTGATCCCGGCCCGGTGGGCGGCCAGCAGCTTCTGCTTGACCCCGCCGATCGGCAGCACCCGGCCGGTCAAGGACACCTCGCCGGTCATCGCCACGTCCGAGCGCACCGGGCGGCCCGAGAGCAGCGAGGCCAGCGCAGTCACCATCGTCACGCCCGCGCTCGGCCCGTCCTTGGGTACGGCTCCAGCAGGGACGTGTATGTGCACGCCGCGGTCCTTGAGGTCGCCGACGGCCAGCTCCAACTGCGCGCCACGGGAGCGCAGGTAGGACAGCGCGATCTGCGCCGACTCCTTCATCACCTCACCGAGCTGGCCGGTGAGCTTCAGGCCGGTCTCGCCGGTCTCGGGATCGGCCAGCGAGGCCTCGATGAACAGCACGTCGCCACCAGCGCCGGTGACGGCCAGGCCGGTCGCCACGCCGGGCAGCGCAGTGCGCTCGGCGGAGTCGGGGGTGAACCTAGGCCGGCCGATGTAGCCGCGCAGGCCGGCCGCCGAGACGGTGATCGCGGCGGTCGGGCCGGCCTCTGTCACGAGCTCGGCGGTCACCTTGCGCAGGACGCGGGCCATCGTCCTTTCCAGGTCGCGCACCCCGGCCTCGCGGGTGTACTCGGCGGCGATGAGCCGCAACGCGTCGTCACCGACGGCCACCTCGTCGGCGGTCAGCCCGGCCCGCTCCAGCTGGCGGGGCAGGAGGTGGTCACGGGCGATCTCGACCTTCTCGTCCTCGGTGTAGCCATCCAGGCGCACGACCTCCATCCGGTCGAGCAACGGCTCGGGGATGGCGTCGGCGACGTTGGCGGTGGCCAGGAACAGCACGTCGGACAGGTCCAGCTCGACCTCGAGGTAGTGGTCGCGGAAGGTGTGGTTCTGTGCCGGGTCAAGCACCTCCAGCAGCGCCGAGGTGGGGTCGCCGCGGTAGTCGCTGCCGAGCTTGTCGACCTCGTCGAGGAGCACCACCGGGTTCATCGAGCCGGCCTCTCGGATCGCCCGGACGATACGGCCGGGTAGCGCGCCGACGTAGGTCCGCCGGTGGCCACGGATCTCGGCCTCGTCGCGCACCCCGCCGAGAGCCACCCTGGTGAACGTGCGGCCCATGGCACGGGCCACCGACTCACCGAGAGAGGTCTTGCCCACCCCGGGTGGCCCGATGAGTGCGAGCACGGCACCACTGCGGCGCCCGGCGACCAGGCCCAAGCCGCGCTCCTCGCGCCGCTTGCGGACGGCGAGGTACTCGGTGATCCGCTTCTTGACGTCGTCGAGTCCGGCGTGGTCGGCATCGAGGACGGCCCGTGCGGCCGTGATGTCGTAGGAGTCGTCGCTACGTACGTTCCAGGGCAGCTCGAGAACGGTGTCGAGCCAGGTCCTGATCCAGCCCACCTCGGGCGACTGCTCGCTCGTGCGCTCCAACTTGTCGACCTCGCGCAGCGCGGCCTCCGCCACGTGCACAGGCAGGTCCGCGGCCTCGACCCGCGCCCGGTAGTCCTGCTCTTCGGTCTCGGGCTTGCCGGAGAGCTCTCCGAGCTCCTTGCGGATCGCCCCGAGCTGTTGACGCAGGAGGAACTCCCGCTGCTGTTTGTCCATGCCCTCCTGGACGTCCTTGCGGATCGTCTCGGCCACATCGAGCTCTGCCAGGTGCTCGCGCGCCCAGCCACCGGCCAGCCGCAGCCGCTCGGCCACGTCGAAGGTCTCGAGCAGTTGCAACTTCTGCTGGTTGGACACGTACGGCGCATAGCCGGCCGTGTCACTGAGCAGCGAGGGATCGGTGATCGAGGCGATGGAGTCGACCAGCTGCCAGGCGTCGCGCATCTGCAGGATCGTGGTGACCAGCGCCTTGTATTCGCGGGCCAGGTCGGCGGTCTCCGGTCCGGCCGCCACCTCTGTCTCGGTCAAGAGCTCAACCCAGAGAGCTGCGCCGGGGCCGGTGATGCCCCCGCTGATCCTGGCGCGTGCCGTGGCCCGGACGACAGCAGCGGCTTGGCCGGCCGGCAGCCGACCGACCTGCTCCAGCACGGCGATGGCGCCGACCGGGGCGTGCACCCCGTCGAGTCGCGGCACGAGAAGGAGCTCGGTCGGGTCGGCACCCTGCGCCTGGGCGGCCTCAACTGCCACGCGTGTCTGCGGATCGTCGAGCATGAGCGGCACCACCATGCCGGGCAGCACGACGCCGTCCGTAACGGGTACGACCGGCAGCTTCTTCAAGTCAGTTGTCACGTCATCCTCCATGTTGAGCCTTCTCGACTCAACGCCGGCGCGCGGCGGGGATTCCCGGCTTTCGCCCACAGCGCAGCGGGCTCCCGAGCAGACTCCTCCTGCTCTTCTTGATAAAGGGAGTTCTGCTCCGGTTACAACCAGCTTGGGCTCGTGGGATGTCGCAACGCCTGATCGTTGGAGGCGTTTGTGGGAGGTCGTCGGCTGTCCGATGAGCGGATGGGGGGGGTGCTGGACTGCCTGGCGATGGAGATGAACCCGTTGCAGGTTGCGCTCTACCGGCGTGTCGAAGTCGCTGATGTATCGGCTGGATCACAGCCTGGGTCGTCTACCCGCGCGGGGAGGTGCGGCGCGAGCTCAAGGCATGTCTGCGCAGCGGACGGGCGGTCCGGCAGCGCCGCGGCGGGCGCGAGGAACGAGGCAGGATCTGCGATGCGGTGTTGATCCACGACCGGCCAGCCGAGGTCGAAGGCCGGCTGGTCCCCGGGCATCACGAAGGCGACCTGATCAAAGGGATGGTGGCCTCTAACAGCGCGGTCGGCACGATCGTCGAGCGCACCACCGGCTACCCGACCCTGCTGGCACTACAAGACGGGCACCGCGCCGAGCAGGCCGCCGAC
>JBDUBV010000257.1:0-2604 GCA_040003795.1 Pseudonocardiales bacterium
CAAGTTCACCTTCCGCGGCGAGCCCAAGGCCGAGGTGCTCGTCCCCGACGAGCCGCCGACGGCGAACATCACCGCCGAGTAGCACAGCGAGTCGAACCGGCCCCGGACGGCATAGCCGTCCGGGGCTCGTTTCTGTGCGGTCAGCCGCGCGTGGCCTGCCAGGTGCCGGAGTCGCTGCCGCACGAGACGTCGGAGGTGTAGCGGCCCGACATCGTATCGCCGTTGACGGTTCCCTGGAACGAGACGGCCCCTACATCGTTCGCCGACTTGACCTTGCCGAAGCTGAGCGAGCCGCTGTTCAATGCGCCGCTGATCGTGCCGTCCTGGATGCATCCGCTCACAATGGTGATCTTGTCGGTCACGGCATTGCCCTGCACCGCGAACACGACCGAGAAGCTCCCGGTGACCCCGAAGCCGGCGCTGGTGTAAGTGCCCGCCCACTTGCCGGCTATGGAGCCGGCCACTGACGAGGCGCTGGTCGTGCTGGCGGGCGGCGATGTCGGCAATGACGTCGCCACACTTGGGGTCGTCGCGCCGATCGACGACGCGCCCGCGATCGCCGAGGGCTTGGTGGTGTGGTGGCTGGGGCGGGTGGCAGCGTAGGCGACGACGGCGACGGTGGCCGCGACGACGGCGCTGGTGGCGGCGAGATAGATGCGAGCGCGAGGCCGGGCTCGGGCCAGGTTGCGGCTAGCGGCTTGCTCCGGTGGGGCATGGGTTGGGACCGGCTGGGACCACTGGGGCATGGCCTGGCCCGGTGGGGGAGCGCTGAGGCCGGCCTGGTGTACCGGTGCGAGCGAGTGCCCGGCGCCCGCTGGTGCTGGGCCGGCGGCGGCCGTGCTGCCGTGTCCGGCCGCGGCGCCCGCGCTGCCGGTGCCCTGGATGAGCAACACCGCAGGCGCGCCGGCGACCAAGGCGGCCACTCCGGCCTGGGTCCACCACGCTGAGCCGTAACGGCGGGTGGCGTCGTGTTCCAGGGCAGCCAGGAACGCGGCGGCGTCGGGGTAGCGCCGGCCCGCGTCGGGGTCCAGAGCGCGGGCCAGGACCGGGGCCAGCGCGGGATCGATGCCGTCCAGAACGGGCTGTTGGGCGGCGCGTCCACGCAACAGGTAGGCCAGCACGGCGGCGGCGGCGTAGACGTCACTGGGTGCGGTGACTACCTGGCCGCGTTGGGCTTCGGGGCTGGCGTACGCGGCGGTGCCCGAACTCGTGCTGGGAGTCCCGGCCGACGTGGACAAGCCGAAGTCGACCAGCTTCGAGGTCCCTTGCATGTCGAGCAGGATGTTTCCCGGAGCGATGTCGCCGTGCACCAGGCCGCGGGCGTGCACATGGGCCAGCCCCAGCAGCGCGCCGCGGATGACACCCAGCGCCTGGGCCGTGGACAGCGGCCCGTTGTTCAACACTGCGCTCAGCGGGGCGCCGTCGATCCACTCCTCCACGATGTAGGCGCCTTCGGCGTCCTCGGCATAGCCGTAGACCGCGACCAGGTGCGGGTCGTCCAGTGCCGCCAGCACCGCCGCCTCACTGCGCCACTGCGCGCGGGACTGCTGGCTCGGAGCGTCCAACGCCTTGATGGCCACGATTCGGCCCAGCCGGTCGTCGTGGGCTTTCCACACCGTTCCCGAGCTCCCTGACCCCAACCGGCCCAACACCGTGTAACCCGCCAGTCTCATGCCGAGCCTCCCCGTGCTCCCGAAGCCACGAATGATCGGCTTCTCGGGTACCGCCAGGTGTAACAGTGCGCCACCGTACTAAAGAACGACAGAGGCCGAGGTCGGTGGCCGGTCCAGCGGCGAGCACGGATGGGTGTTGATCGGTTCAAGAGACGGTGAACGGCTGGATGGCGTCCGCGGCCGGGGCACTGGTCGACCCCGAACCTCCAGAGTTCCCGGGCACCCGAAAACTCGAGCCAATCGCGCAGAACAACCGAATCTCATACGCGCCCAGGGTGGTCGGCGTCGTCGCCCCACTCACTGTCGTTGACTGGGTCGCGACCTCAAGCGTTGTGACCCACGGTTCGACATGACCGGCGGCCGTGTTTCCGAGCTGCACTTTGGCACCGCCAAAGGCACCATCGGAGACCCGGTACAGGGCCACGGCATCTCCCGAGGTGCTGCCACGACAATTGCCGTTGATCGAGATCACGGTCCCAACCGGTCCCGAGGTCGGAGAATAGGTAAAGCCGGCCCCGGCTGCCACAGACGTAGATAGTGACAGGGTGCCGCGAGGGGTCGACGACGCCACTGCGGCCGGCGCACCCTTCCCGCTGTGACTGGGGCGGGTCGCGGCATAAACCACGCCGGCTGTGGCGACGAGGACCACGGCGGCGACGACGGCGATCACCGGGGCACGAGGCGGCCGCGACCGAGGCGCGGGGCGGCCGACAGCAGCGCTGGCCAGTGGTGCCTGCGCCGTCACCGGCCACGCCCTGGCCGGGTCCTGGGCGGCGCGACGAGTGGGCGCGGCTAGCGCCTCGTGCTCGGCGACCTTGAGGTGCTCCGTCGGGTTCGCCTCTGCGAAGCCAGCCGAGGGGACCGCCTGACCGTGTCCGGCTGCGGCGGTGGTGCCGGTTCCTTCCATGAGCACTACCGCTGGGGCGGTGGC
>JBDUBV010000015.1:0-28215 GCA_040003795.1 Pseudonocardiales bacterium
GGTGCTCGACCAGGTCCGCGTCATCGGTGCGCTGCTCGACCGCGGCAACCAGGTCCGCACGCGACACCGGCGGGCTGTCGAGCACCTCGAGCACGACATCGGTCAGTCGGGCCAGACGTGCGGTCGTGACGAAGGCGCGCTGCCACGCGGGGCGCTGCCAGGTTGCGGGCGTCGGCGGGCAGGGCGAGGAACGCACCCGCCTGCGCCGGGTGCAGCGCGTGCAAGGTGCCCCGCATGGCCCAGGTCTTGACCAGCGTGCGGTCGGCCAGCGCCCCGCTGACCGCACATGGCCGCGGGTTGGCCTGCCGCGGTGCCACGGCCAGGTCGGCGCCGAGCCGACTTGCGCCGGAACGCCGCAGAGCCGACGATTGCCGGCGCTTCCGCATCCGCGTACGGGTCGAGGAACTGTCGTCGCTGGCGCCACGCGAGCACCCTGCCCCGGGTGATCCGCACGGCAGTACGGTAGGGCAGTGCTGCGGTCCGTTCCCGGTGGGCGCCGCCCGGGCCAGGCGCGGTTCCTGACCGTCGCCTCGCTGCGCTGGGTGCTCCAGCACCGCGCGTGGACCCCCTATTACCTCCTTCGCTACTGGCGTTTCCTGTGGTTCAAGCTGCGCCACCCGCGGGTGATCACCGAAGGATTCGTGTTCCTCGGCCGTCGGGTCGAGGTGAGCGCCCGGTTGGGCTACGGCCGGGTCATCCTCGGCCGGTGGGTGCACCTCGGCGACGGCAACAAGCTGCGCGCCCACGAGGGCACCCTGCGGATCGGCGACAAGTGCGTCTTCGGCAGCGACAACACCGTCAACTGCCAGCTCGACGTGGAGATCGGCCCGGCGACGCTCGTGGCCGACTGGGTCTACGTCTGCGACTTCGACCACATCTTCAGTGACCTCAACGTGCCCATCAAGGACCAGGGCATCGTCAAGGCGCCGGTGCGGATCGGGCCCGGCGCCTGGATCGGCGTCAAGGCAACCGTGCTGAAGGGGGTGACGGTCGGTGCCGGCTCGGTGATCGCCGCCAACACAGTGGTCACCCGCAGCGTCCCCGCCTACAGCATCGTGGCCGGCGCACCGGGCCGGGTGATCCGGCAGCGACTGGCGGGCGATACCGGCGATACCGGCGAGGCCGGCATAGCGCACCGGCTGCCGGCCGGACCTCAGCTGCTGCGGTGACGATCCGCTTCGGCAGCGTTGTGATCAACTGCCGCGACATGGGGCTCATGACGGCGTTCTGGTCCGCCGCGCTCGACCTGGTCCCGAGCTCGGACGGGCCCGCCGACGGGTTCCGCGTGCTGCGCGGTGACCGCGTCAACGTCTCGCTTCAGGTCGCCGAGACCCCGGTCGGCTGCCGTGACCAGATGCACCTGGACCTCTATTCGCCCGACCAGGCGGCGGAGGTCGAGCGGCTCATGTCCCTCGGGGCGGAATTCATTCGCCATGTCGAGCATCCCGAGGACGATTACGTCGTGCTGGCCGACCCGGAGAACAACCTGTTCTGCGTCTGTCTCGACGCACCGCGGGGGTGAGGGCGATGGACCCGGCAGACGTGCTCTCTCGCTACGACGCGCAACTGCGCCGCGACGCCCGCCCCGAGGCGCCACCGGCCCGGATCGACCGCGACGGGGTGGTGGTGCGTTACCTCGACGACGAGGCGGAGGGTGGCTGGGAGGCCGTGCTCTGGGCCGACATCGACGAGTCGAGCGCCGACGCGCGGATCGCGGCCGAGCTGGCGTTCTTCGCCGCGCGCGGCCGGCGGTTCGAGTGGAAGTACCACGCCTACGACCGGCCGGGCGACCTGCCGTCCCGCCTGGTCGCCGCCGGGTTCGTCCCCGAGGAGCAGGAGGCGCTGATGGTGGCCGAGACCGCCGCGCTGCCCGTCGCCGCTCCGCTGCCCGAGGGCGTGCGCCTGGTCCCGGTCACCGACGCCGCCGGTGTCGACCTGGTGGTGCGGGTGCATGACGAGGTATTCGCCAGCGACCACTCCTGGCTGCGGCGCGAGATGCTCTCCGGGCTGCAGGCACCGGAACGCGGCGCGGCGGTGGTGGCCCTCGCCCGTGAGCACCCGGTCTGCTCGGCCCGGGTGCAGTTCCACGTCGGCACCGAGTTCGCCAGCCTCTGGGGTGGTGGCACTCTGCCGCAGTGGCGCGGCCAAGGGATTTACCGGGCGCTCGTGGGCTACCGCGCCGGCCTGGCAGCAGCCCGCGGATTTCGCTACCTGCAGGTCGACTCGTCCTCGGAGAGCCAGCCGATCCTGCGGCGACTGGGCTTCGTCGAGTTGACGACTACTACACCGTACGTCTGGCAGCCGCCAGGGGAGTGAGCTTAGCCGCCTACCCGCGTTCGACCGCGACATCGAGCAGGCCAAGCGGGGGCGAGCCCAGGGCGAGCATGGCCCGGTGGAACCTGGGCAGGTTGAACTCCCCGCCCCACGCCGCCTTCGCCCGCTCGCGCAACGCGGTGATGGCCAGCTTGCCCCACGTGTAGCGGCCGTAACCGGGATCGAAGGTGCCGCGCCGGGCCTCCGAGAGTGCCGCCGGGCCCTGCAGGAATGCGTCGGCGGCGAAGCGCGCAGCAGCGTCGTCGACGCTCATCTGCCCGGTGTGCAGGCCGATGGAGCAGGCCAGCCGGGTGACTCGCACGAGCGCCTCGATGACGACGCCAGCAGCAAACCGCGGGTCAGTAGCGCGGAACCCCTCCTCGACGGCGACCTCCTCCACGTAGTGCGCCCAGCCCTCCGCGAACGAGCTCGAGACCAACTGCCGCCGCACCTCGGTCGAGGCGTGTCGCAGCGCCCGGCCGTGGGAGAAGTGACCTGGCGCAACCTCGTGCACGGTGATCCCCGGCAGGGTGGTGCGGGAGAAGACCGACAGCCACTCCTCCTGCTCCTCGGCGGGCCAGGACTCCTCCGGCGGTGTCACGTAGTACCAGGACGGGCCCTCGGGTTCGCCCGGGGCCGCCCATGACATCATCGCCATCGCCCACCGCCGGGACTCCGGCGCCGGGCCGACTCGGCACTCGCCGTCGTGGTAGGGCGCCAGGTCGTGCTCCTTGGTCCAGGCGAGGACCTCCTGGGTGACCTGGCGGGCTTCCTGCAGGACACCGTCGGCGTCGGGGTGGTCGCGCAGGAGGACCGGGACCGTCTCGGTGGCCGGCCGTCCGGGCGCGATGAGCCCGCACGTCTGTTCGAGCATGGCCCGGAGCCGGTCCCGCTCGCGGTCGGCGGTGTTGGCCAGCGTCTCGAGGTCGACGGTCGTGGCCTCGGCGGAGCCGAGGTAGCGGGCCAGCGCCGGGCCGCCCAGTGCGGCGTCCGGATCGCCGTCGGTCCCGGCCTGCTCCACGTGGGCAACCAACCGGTCGAGCGCTACCAGCGCGGCCTTGTCGATGTCATCTCCGGCGTCGAGACCGGCAGCCAGGCCCCGGATAGCGCCAAGCGTGGCCTGCGCGACGGGGCGGGACACCTGGTCGAGTGATGCGATGGACGCGTCCACCGCTTCGGGCCACAGGACGAGATGCCGGCGGCGTGCGGCGGCCCGCTCCGGCTCCGGTGCGTACTCCCGGTCGTAGCAGGCAACGTCGAGGTTGGCCACATGGACGAGGGGATTGATGCGGTGGAACTCCAGCTCCCCGTAGACGACCCGGGTGCTGTTTTCGAAGGTGCTGAGCACCGCCTCGTCGTAGCCGTCCTCGCAGCGTTCGCCGGCTCCGAGGGCGGCCAGTCCCCGGGCGACACCGCCCGGAGAGAGGTCCTGCACCCGGCCGTCGTACTCGTGCCGCCCGCCGCCCTCGCGGAACTCCGGGACGGAGAGGTCGGCGAGGGCGCGGAGGCGGGGTTCCATGTGGGCGAACCTAGCAACCGGTCCTGCCGCCGCGTCTGCGGGCCGCCACGAAGACCAGATCCGGGGAGCTCTCGACGTCTGCACCGGACACAGCTGAAGTCCATGGCCCGCACGTCGGCCAGGTCGGCCCGCAGCCGCGCGGACCACTGCTGCGGTGAGCACGCGAGCTGGGCGCGCACGACGCTCCCGCGTGACAGGAGTCGAAGCCGCGCGGTCCGTGCGACAGCCCGTGCCGGCAACGTAGTCGATCGCCACCACGGTGCGGGCCTGCCGTGCGAGGAGGTCGGCGCCGTAGCGCCTACGGCGTCCCGGCCCGGTCCACCTATCGATCCCGCCGCCGTTCTCGGTTGGCCACGTGGCGAACGCCACACGACCCGGGTGCTTGCAAGAGTTTGCGCGCTGTCTACTGACGGGTAGCGTCGCCAACCATGAACATCGTCGTACTGGTGAAGCAGGTGCCCGACACCTGGGCCGAGCGAAGGTTGCGCGATGACGACAAGACGCTGGACCGTGAGTCCGGCGATGCGGTCATCAACGAGATCGACGAGTACGCCGTCGAGGAGGCGCTGCGGATCTGCGAGGCACACGGCGGCGAGGTTACCGTGCTGTCCATGGGCCCACCGCGGGCCGTCGACACCGTGCGCAAGGCCCTCGCGATGGGGGTCGACAAGGCGGTGCACCTCACCGACGAGGCGCTGCACGGGTCCTGCGCACCGCAGACCTCCCTCGCCCTGGCCACGGTGCTCGGCACCCTCGACTACGACCTGGTCATCTGCGGTTCGGAAGCGGTCGATGCCCGGATGTCGGCGATGGGGGCGCTGCTTGCCGAGCGTCTCGGTGTGCCGCAACTCACCGGTGCCCGCAAGGTCGAGATCGACGGCTCGACAGTACGCATACAGCGGCAGACGGAGAACGGCTACGAGGTGGTAGAGGCCACAACTCCTGCGGTGATCAGCGTGATGGAGAAGATCAATGACCCGCGCTATCCCTCCTTCAAGGGCATCATGGCGGCGAAGAAGAAGCCCTTCACGACGCTGTCGGTCGCCGACGCGGGCATCGACCCCGCCACGGTCGGCCTGGCCAACGCCACCAGCGAGGTCGTCGGGTTCACCCCCCGGCCGCCGCGGCAGGCCGGGCAGGTCGTCAACGACGAGGGCGGCGGCGGCGTGAAACTGGCCGAGTATCTCGCGTCGCAGAAGATCATCTGAGGGGGCGACACACATGGCAGAGGTACTCGTACTCGTCGAGCACGCCGACGGCACCGTCAGGAAGGTGACGTTCGAGCTGCTCACCGCGGCCCGCCGGATCGGCGAGCCCTCGGCGGTGGTCCTGGGCGCTCCGGGCGCTACGGCTGCGATGAAGGACAAGCTGGCGGAGTACGGCGCCGCCAAGGTCTATGCCGGCGAGTCCGACGACATCGACGCCTTCGTGGTCGCGCCCAAGGCGGAGATGCTGGCGGCCCTGGTGGCCGACAAGGCGCCCGCCGCCGTGCTCATCGCTTCCACCCCCGAGGGCAAGGAGATCGCCGGCCGGCTCGCGATCAAGACCAGCAGCGGCTTCATCACCGACGCAGTGGACGTCGACTCCGACGGCGTGGCGACCCAGTCAGTGTTCGGCGGAGCGACGATCGTCACGTCCCGGGTGCGCACCGGCACGCCGATCCTGGCCCTGCGGCCCAACTCCGTAGCGGCCACCGTCGAGGCCGGTGCCGGCGAGGTCGAAAATCTCACCGTGTCGGTGTCCGAGGCCGCCAAGGGTGCTCGGATCGTCGACCGGGTGGTCGAGGACAAGGGCAGCCGGCCCGACCTCGCCGAGGCCTCCGTCGTCGTCTCCGGCGGCCGGGGGATGGGCAACTCCGAGAACTTCTCGCTCGTCGAGGCGCTCGCCGACTCACTCGGCGCCGCCGTTGGCGCTTCGCGGGCCGCCACCGACGCGGGCTGGTATCCGCACCAGAACCAGGTCGGCCAGACCGGCGTCACCGTGTCACCGCAGCTGTACGTCGCAGTGGGTATCTCCGGCGCCATCCAGCACCGGGCCGGGATGCAGACGTCCAAGACGATCGTCGCGATCAACAAAGACGCCGAGGCGCCGATCTTCGAGCTGGCCGACTTCGGCGTGGTGGGCGACCTGTTCCAGATCGTGCCGCAGCTCACCGAGGAGATCACCAAGCGCAAGGGCTGAACCGACCCTCCGTCAGCGGGCAACATCCTGGATCGTCGCCTCCGCCGCCCCCAGCAGCGGCAATACCCGGATAGCCGCTCAGGTCCGTCGGAGGTGGGCGAATGGCCGACGCAGAGTTCTTCAGCTGATACGGGCACTGGGCGCTGACTGACGGGCCTGCTGCTGACACCGGCCGACGGCGCGGACTGGCTGGCCAAGCGCGACCGGCGTGCGGCTGCCGCTGGAGTCGATCGGGTGGACCGATGACGGCTGGCTGGCCGACAGCCTGCGCACCGTGCACCCGGGCACCCTTGGCTGGATCGGCTGGCCGGCAATTCCGTCGAAGGACCACCGTAGCCTGAAGCGGTGACGGCAACGGTGCAGCACTCGGGAGCAGCCGCGCCCGAGAGCGTCTTCCGGGGGGCCTACCGGGCGACCACCGTCGGCGTGGTCATCGTGGTCACCCTGGTCGCCTTCGAGGCGATGGCGGTCGCAACCGCCATGCCCTTCGCGGTGCGCGACCTGCACGGGCTGGCCTACTACTCGTGGCCGTTCACCGCGTTCTTCGTCTCCAGCGTCGTCGGCATAGTCACATCCGGCGACACCGCGGACCGGATCGGGCCGACCCGGCCGGTGATCGCGGGCCTGGTGGTGTTCCTGGCCGGACTGTTGGTCGCCGGTACCGCCCCCGGGATGGCGGTCTTCGTCGCCGGGCGGGCGGTGCAGGGCTTCGGTGCCGGCGTGGTGGTCGTCGCGCTCTACGTCATGATCGGTCACGCCTACCACGATGCCGTGCGCCCCAAGGTGTTCGCGGCAGTCTCGGCGGCCTGGGTGCTGCCCTCGGTCCTGGGCCCCGCGCTCGCAGGGCTGGTCACCGAACACCTGAACTGGCGGTGGGTCTTCCTCGGGATCGCCCCCCTTATCGTCGTCGGGGCCGCCCTCCTCGTGCCGACTCTGCGCCGGCTCGTCCCCGATCCCGCCGGCCGGCCCGGGGCGGCCGCACGGGCGTTGTGGTCGGCTGCCGCCGCCGCCGGCATACTGCTGCTGCAGTACGCCGGCCAGCGTCCCCGGTGGGTCTCCCTCGCCATGGTGGCCGCCGGGCTGGCCCTGCTGGCGCCTGCCCTGCGCCGGCTGCTGCCCGCCGGCACAATGCGGCTGCGCCGCGGGCTCCCGGCCGTGGTGGCATTTCGCGGGATGCTCGGCGGCGCATTCTTCGGTGCCGAGGCTTTCCTGCCCCTGACACTCACCACGGTGCACGGTTTCCGTCCCTCGCAGGCGGGCCTGCCGTTGACCCTGACCGCCGTCGGGTGGACGGCAGGCTCGTGGTGGCAGGGCCGGCAGGGGTCGGGGGAGCGGCACCGGCTGATCCGGACCGGGTTCGTCGCGGTCGCTCTCGCCGTGCTCGGGCTGGCCGTGGTCGCCCAGCCCGCCGTCAACGGGTGGCTGGCCGCCCCGGTCTGGATGGCGGCCGGGGTGGGGATGGGCCTGGCTATGAGCACGATCTCGGTCTTGGTGCTGCGGTTCGCCCCGCCGGGCCAGCAGGGCTTCGCCTCCTCTGCGCTGCAGATCAGCGACGTGCTCAGTGCGAGCCTGTGCGTCGGGCTGGGCGGGGTCGTCCTGGGCCTCGTCGCCCGCGCCGGCGGGAGCATGTCCGCCGGCGTGGTGGTAGTCAACGGGCTGCTGGCCGCCTTCGCCGTGACCGGCGCGATCTTCGCCGGCCGGGCCCGGGCACCGCGCGGTTAGGCTGGCTTGCGATGACCTACCTCGACCACGCGGCGACCACGCCGATGCTGCCTGACGCCGTGCGGGCCGTCGCCACCGCGCTCGGCGATCTCGGCAACGCCTCCTCGCTGCACGCCAGCGGCCGGCGCGCCCGGCGCACCGTCGAGGAGTCTCGCGAGCGCTTTGCCGCTGCGCTTGGCGCGCGCCCGTCGGAGGTGGTGTTCACCGCCGGTGGCACCGAGAGCGACAACCTGGCAGTCAAGGGTCTGTTCTGGAGCCGGCGCGCCACCGACCCGCGCTACCGGCGGATCCTGGCCAGTGCGGTCGAGCACCACGCGGTCCTCGACGCCGTCGAGTGGCTGGTTGCCCACGAGCGGGCGGAGGTCACCTGGCTTGCGGTCGACGCCACCGGCAGGGTGGATCCCGAGACGTTGCATGCCGCGCTGACCGCGCACGCCGGCGAAGTAGCCCTGGTCAGCGTCATGACTGCCAACAACGAGGTGGGCACGGTGCAGCCGGTCACCGACCTCGCGGCGCTGGCCCGCGACCACGGTGTGCCCTTCCACACCGACGCCGTGCAGGCGGTCGGCCAACTGCCCGTCGACTTCACCGCGAGCGGAGTCGACGCGATGACGGTCAGCGGGCACAAGTTCGGCGGCCCGCTGGGCGTCGGGGCACTGCTGCTGGCTCGTGACGCGGCCTGCACCCCGCTGCTGCACGGCGGGGGCCAGGAGCGCGACGTGCACTCGGGGACCCTCAACGTGCCGAGCATTTCCGGGCTGGCGGTGGCCGCCGACGCGGCGATCGCCGATCAGCCGGCCCGCTCGGCGCTGCTTCGTTCGCTGCGCGACGACCTCGTGAAGCGGGTTTGCGCCGCGGTGCCGGACGCCGTGCTCAACGGCCACCCGGTGCACCGGCTGCCCGGCAACGCGCACTTCTCCTTCCCCAGCTGCGAGGGCGACGCCCTGCTGATGCTGCTCGATGCCCGCGGCATCGAGTGCTCGACCGGCTCCGCGTGCTCGGCCGGTGTGGCCCGCGCCAGCCATGTCCTGCTCGCCATGGGGGCCGGCGAGGAGCGGGCCCGCGGGTCGCTGCGGTTCTCCTTGGGCCACACCAGCACTGTGGCCGATGTCGACGCGCTCGTCGATGCGATCGCCCCGGTGGTGGAGCGGGCCCGCCGCGCCGGCGTGTCGACGGTCCGCCGGTGAAGGTCCTCGCCGCCATGTCCGGCGGGGTCGACTCGGCGGTCGCCGCCGCGCACGCGGTCGATGCCGGCCACGACGTCACCGGCGTGCACCTGGCGCTGTCGCGCGCCCCTGCGTCCTTGCGTACCGGCGCCCGGGGTTGCTGCACCGCCGAGGACGCCCGCGACGCCCGCCGGTCGGCCGACGTCATCGGCATCCCGTTCTACGTCTGGGATCTCGCCGAGCGCTTCGCCGCCGACGTGATCGACGACTTCGTCGCCGAGTACGCCGCCGGTCGCACCCCCAACCCCTGCTTGCGGTGCAACGAGCGGATCAAGTTCGCTGCCGTCCTCGACCGAGCGGTGGCCCTCGGCTTCGACGCGGTAGTCACAGGTCATCACGCCCGGCTCGACGGCGGCGTGCTGCGCCGCTCCGTCGACCTGGGCAAGGACCAGTCCTACGTGCTCGCGGTGCTCACCCCTGCGCAGCTGTTCCGGGCGGTCTTCCCGCTCGGCGGCCTGACCAAGACGCAGGTACGCGAGGACGCGGCGGCCCGCGGCCTGGCGGTGGCCGACAAGCCCGACAGCCACGACGTCTGCTTCATCGCCGACGGCGACACTGCCGGGTTCCTGCGGCGACGGCTGGGCGCCGCCGAGGGTGCCATCGTCGACGTCGAAGGGACCGAGGTCGGCCGCCACGAGGGTGCCTACGCCTACACCGTCGGGCAGCGCCGCGGCCTGGCGCTGGCCCGGCCCGCTTCCGACGGTCGCCCGAGGTACGTCCTCGACATCTCCCCGGTGACCAATGTCGTGACGGTCGGTCCGGCTGAGGCTCTAGACGTGCACAGCGTCAGCGGGATCCGGCCGATGTGGACCGCGGGGGAGCCGCCGGCTGGCACGTTCCACGGGCTGGCGCAGCTGCGGGCCCACGGCAATGTCGTGGACTGCGCTGCCGATGCGGTGGGCGATCTGCTGCAGGTGCGCCTGCACACCCCGGTGCGCGGGGTGGCGCGAGGACAGGCTGTCGTCCTCTACGACGCGGACCGGGTGGTCGGGTCGGCCACCGTCGACTCGACCGCATGAGCGACCTACCCTGGCCGCCGGGCACGTCGACCGGCATCGGTTCGCTGCCGGGCGACGACCTGGGTGCGGCGCTGAGCCGGGTGCTCGAGCTCTGCCCTGAGCTGCCCTTCCTCCCCGAGCTGCCCTCCCGTGGGCCGGGCGCAGGGATGATCGGGCGGGGCGCGGCACTGATGGCCGCAATGCCCGTGGACCTGCAGCCCTCAGGCTGGCGGCTGGTCGACCGACCCGGCCGCGACCTGCACCGGGCCCGCGACCTGCTGGCCCGAGACCTCGACGCGCTGCACGAGGTGGCCGGTGACTACGCCGGAACGCTCAAGGTGCAGGCGGCCGGCCCGTGGACCATCGCGGCGAGCCTCGAGCTCAACCGTGGCGACAAGTCCCTGGCCGACGGAGGGGCCCGCCGCGACGTCGGCGCGGCCCTGGCACAAGGGCTGAGCGAGCACGTGGCGGAAGTGGGCCGCCGGGTGCCCGGCGCCTGCATCCTGCTGCAGCTCGACGAACCCTCGCTGCCGGCGGTCCTAACCGGCCACGTGCCGACGGCGAGCGGCTTCGACGTGTTGCGGGCTGTCGAGGAACACGAGGCCGAGGCGGTGCTGACGACGGTGATCCGCGCCGCCGGTGTCGAGACCCTGGTGCACTGCTGCGCCCCCGGTGCACCGGTCGGCATGCTGCAGCGCGCGGGAGCGCGGGCCGTGTCGCTGGACATGGCCATGCTCTCGACCCGCGACGACGACGCGCTCGGGGTGGCGATCGAGGCAGGCCTGGGACTGCTGGCCGGAGTGGTGCCCAGCATCGACGCCCCACTGTCGGACCCGGCCAGTACGGTCTCCGGCGTGCAGTTATTGTGGCGGCGGCTGGGCTTCGCCGGTGACGACCTGGCAGCGGCGGTGGTCCTGACGCCGTCCTGCGGCCTGGCCGGCGCCTCGCCCGGCTACGCCTGGGCAGCGCTTGCGCGCTGCCGGGAGGCAGCCCGGGAGATGGCCGATGCCTGACGCGCCGGAGCCGGTCCACCGCGAGCGGCACGCCGAGCTCTCCCAGATCCTCGACGAGCACTCCTTCCGCTACCACGTGCTCGACCAGCCGACGGTCAGCGACGCGGAGTACGACCAGCTCATGCGTGAGCTGCAGGCCATCGAGGAGCGGCATCCCCAGCTGCGCACGCCCGACTCCCCGACGCAGAAGGTCGGCAACCTCCACTCCACCCTGTTCACGCCGGTGGAGCACCTCGAGCGCATGCAGAGCCTCGACAACTCCTTCACCGACGCCGAGCTCGCGGCGTGGGCCCTGCGGGCCGAGCGCGAGGTCGGCGCGCGCGCCCAGTATCTGTGCGAGCTCAAGATCGACGGGCTGGCGGTCTCCTTGGTCTACGAGGCTGGCCGCCTGGTGCGGGCGGCCACGCGGGGCGACGGCCGCACCGGTGAGGACGTCACCAACAACGTCAAGACCATCGACGTGATCCCCACCCGGCTCAGCGGCGTCGACGTCCCGGCCCTGCTCGAAGTCAGGGGTGAGGTCTACTTCCCGGCCGCCGGCTTCGCCGAGCTCAACGCCGGGCTGGTGACGGCCGGCAAGGCACCGTTCGCCAACGCGCGCAACGCAGCGGCCGGCTCGCTGCGGCAGAAGGATCCCCGGGTCTCGGCCGCCCGGCCGCTGCGCTATGTGGTGCACGGCTTCGGCGCCCGCTCCGGCTTCGACCCGCCGTCGCAGTCGGCGGCCTACCAGGACATGGGGGGCTGGGGGCTCCCGGTCAGCGACCGGGTGCGCGTCGTGCCGGACCTGGCAGCGGTCCGGGCCTACATCGCCTACTTCGGCGAGCACCGCCACGACGTGGAGCACGAGATCGACGGCGTGGTGGTCAAGATCGACCAGGTGTCCCTGCAGCGCCGCCTCGGCTCGACCAGCAGGGCGCCGCGGTGGGCGATCGCCTTCAAGTACCCACCGGAGGAGGTCACCACCAAGCTGCTGGACATCGACGTCAACGTCGGCCGCACTGGCCGGGTCACCCCGTTCGGCGTGATGGAGCCGGTCAAGGTCAGCGGATCAACGGTGTCGATGGCGACCCTGCACAACGCGCAGGAGGTGGCCCGCAAGGGCGTGCTGATCGGTGACACGGTGGTGCTGCGCAAGGCCGGCGACGTGATCCCCGAGATCGTCGGGCCGGTGGTGGCCCTGCGCGACGGCAACGAGCGGGAGTTCGTCATGCCGGAGTCCTGTCCGTCCTGCGGCACGGCTCTGCGGCCGGACAAGGAGGGCGACGTCGACGTGCGCTGCCCCAACAACCGGTCCTGCCCCGCCCAACTGCGGGAGCGGTTGTTCCATCTTGCCGGCCGGGGAGCCTTCGACATCGAGGTGCTCGGTTTCAAGGCGGCCACCGCGTTGCTCGAGTGCGGCCTGGTGCAGGACGAGGGCGACGTGTTCGGGCTCAGTGCCGAGCGGCTGCGGACCTGCCGGTTCTTCGTCCGCGACGACGGCGAGTTGACCGAGAACGCCCAGAAGCTTCTCGCCAACCTCGCCGCCGCCAGGAACCGGCCGCTGTGGCGGGTGCTGGTCGCGCTGTCCATCCGCCACGTCGGGCCGACTGCGGCACGGGAGCTGGCCCGTCACTTCCGGTCGCTGGGGGCGATCGCCACCGCCGAGCTGGCCGCCCTCGCCGCCGCCGACGGCGTAGGCCCGACGATCGCGGAGGGCGTGCGCGAGTGGTTCGCCGTCGAGTGGCACCGCGACATCGTGGACAAGTGGCGGAAGGCTGGCGTGCGCTTGTCCGAGGAGGGCATCGAGGCGCCTCGCCCCCTCGAGGGGCTGACACTCGTCATCACCGGCTCGCTCGAGGGCTTCAGCCGCGACGAGGCCGTCGAGTCGGTCCAGACCCGGGGCGGTAAGGTAACCGGCTCGGTGTCGAAGCAAACCAGCTACGTGGTCGTCGGGGACTCGCCGGGATCCAAGTACGACAAGGCGGTCCAACTCGGCGTGCCCGTTCTCGACGAGGCCGGGTTTGCGGCTCTGCTACAGCACGGGCCGGACCAGCTCGACGTTGTCGCCCTTCAGGGGAGGCGCGGCCCGTCATGAAACGGACGCGGGTCGCACTGATCTGCGGTTACCTCGACCCGACGCGGGACGGGGTCGCCGACTACACGCGCCGACTCGCCGTCCATCTGCGGCGCGCCGGTCTCGAACCGCTGGTCCTCACCACCCACGAGCACGCGCGCGCGGCAGGCGATGGTGTCGTCGGTGTCTGCCACCGATGGGACGTCCTCGGGGTGGCGACGGCCGTGCGGGCCATGCGCCGACTCCACCTCGACCTGGTCCACGTGCAGTTCGCGCCGTCAGCGTTCGACTTCTCCAGGGCTGTCGGACTGCTCCCGCTGTTCCTGCCCAAACGCGTGCCCCTCGTCGTCACCCTGCACGAGTACGGTGTGTGCCCCCCGGCCGACGGCCGCCCGGCCCGGGTCCGGTCCACGATCTGGTCCGCGGTCGAACGGCGGGGTTACGCCGACCGAGAATTGCTGCTCCTGATGCCCCGTGCCGATCGCGTGTTGCTCGCCTCACCCGAGCACCTCGACGTGCTGCGGACCCGCTGGCCCTGCCACGTGCCTGCTGCGCTCGAAGTACCGATCGGCATCAACGTTCAGGTGGCCAGCGGCGGCGAGGCGCAGGTCCGGACCCGCCTGCGGCGCGGCATCGGCGCGGCGCCTGACGCCCCCGTGGTGGTCTTCTTCGGGTTCCTGCACCCGGACAAGGGGCTCGCCGACCTCATCGCCGCGATGGCCGTCGTGCGAGTGCGGCTGCCAGGGGCTCGGCTCATCCTGGCTGGGGGGGCGGAGAGTCACTCCGTTTCCCGCGTTGCCGCCGAGCAGTTGCGCCAAGAACTTGAGCGGGTGGCCGCCGCCTGTGGCATGCAGGATCACCTGCACTTCACCGGCTACCTGCCTGACGAGGAGGTCTCCCGGCTGCTTCAGGCAGCCGACGCCGCCGCGTTCCCATTTCCTGCGGGCGTCACGAGCAAGTCCAGCTCGCTGCTAACCGCGCTCGCGGCCGGCCTGCCGGTTGTCGCGACCGCCCCCCCGGGTGAGGTCCGCGGGCCGACCGAAGCCGGTGGCGTGCTCCGGGTGCCGCCGAGCGACTCCGCTGCGCTGACCACTGCGCTGCTGAGGGTCCTCACCGACCGGGCGCTGGCCGGCCGGCTGACCGAGGCGGCCCGGGTGGTGGTGGCGCGCCACAGCTGGGATGCCATTGCCGCCGAGCATGCCGAGGCCTACGCCCACGCTCTGCGTTTCCGGCCACGTCCATCTGCGGTCGCATGCAGTGGCATCGAGCACGGGGCGACCGTGACGACGCGGGGAGGGGACACCGATGTCATTGCGTGACCGAGTGGCCGGCACCGCTGGGCGGTTGACGGCCATGCTTCGGCGCACGGCGAAGCCAGGCCGGCGGCTGGCAAGCCCGAGGCAGACCGAGGACCCCGCGCTCTTCCGCCCGCTCATCTACGGCGATCCCGATCGTCTGCACGTCGCAGCGACGGCGGTGGTCAACAACGCGCTGTTCAACCTGTCCTCCGGGGAGATCACGGTGGGGGAGTATGCCTTCTTCGGCCACAACGTCTCCGTGTTCACCGGCACCCACGACTGGACCACCTTCGGCGCGCAACGCCAGGTCGCCGTGCCGAAGTCGGGCCGCGATGTCGTCATCGAAGAAGGCGTCTGGGTGTCCAGCAATGCCATCGTTGTCGCGCCCTGCCGCATCGGAGCACACGCCGTGGTCGGTGTGGGTTCGGTAGTCCTGCGTGACGTCGAGCCCTACACGGTGGTCGCCGGCAACCCGGCCCGGGTCCTGCGGACCATCCCGCGCCCCGGCGAGGCGGCCGACTCGCGAGGATCGACCCCGACCGGTGCGAAGGCGGCGCTGCAGGAACCGGTGGGCCTGGCCCGTGAACTGGCCGAGATTTCGCAGCGAGTGACCGGGCTGGAGAGGGAGATCGCCGAGCTGCGCGCCAAGGCCGACGGCGGCGGGCAGCGCTTCGCCGGTCTCTACGCCGGCTTCACCGAACGGTTCCGGGGGTCGACCGCCGAGGTCACCGAAAAGCTGGCGGGCTACCTGCCCGATGTGCGCCGCGTCGTCGGCGCCGACGGCCCGGTCACCGGCGAGGCAGGCACTGCCGTCGTGGATGTCGGCTCCGGGCGCGGGGAATGGCTGGCGCTGCTGGCCGACGCGGGGGTGTCCGCCTCTGGCGTCGACGCCAACCCCGCCTTCGTCGAGGAGGGACGATCGCGCGGGCTCAACCTGGTCCACGGCGACGCCGTTGCCCACCTGCAGGGGTTGGCGCCGGGTTCGGTGGATCTCATCACCGCCTTCCACGTCATCGAGCACCTCGATGTGGAGACCCTGTTGGCGCTGCTGGCTGCCTCCCGGCAGGCACTGCGCCCGGGTGGTTGCCTGCTCCTCGAGACGCCCAACCCGACCAACTTGCGCATGGCGGCCTGCGACTTCTACAACGACCCGACCCACCGTTCGCCATTGCCGCCCGCCCTCACCGAGTATCTGGTATCTGCTTGCGGCTTCGAAGAGGTCGAGGTGCGGCCGCTGCACCCTGACCGGCCGCCGGCCGACCCGGCCGGCGCCGGGTCGCTGGTCGAGCAACTGATGGCGGGCATGCTGTTCGGACCTCAGGACTACGCCGTCCTCGGCTACCGGCCCCGGCAAGCGCGCCAGGCTTGAGCGTGCCCGGCGTGCGGCGGGTCCTCTACCTTGACGGGTACACGGTCCCGACAGGACAGGATCGGTACACCGGCGACGCACCCTCCAGCGACGCCATCGGCTACGGGATAACCGCGTCGGCGGCCATCCGTACCGGGCTGGAAGCTGCCGGGTTCGACGTCCTGCGACCCCACATCGCTGCTTCCGAAGAGACCGACCGGCGTGTTGCCCGGCTGCGCTGGCTGGTGTCGTGCTACGACGGGCTGCTCAGCGTCCTCAGTACGTCGCCGCCCGACGTCGTGTTCTGCTTCCACGCCTTCTCCGCCTTTCCCGTCGAGATCCGGCGGATGCTGCTCGACCTGGGGCTCCAGTTGCCGGTGGTGGGCTACACCCACGGCAGTCATTGGGATCCGACCGACAGTGTTCGCTTTCAGGTCTATCCCGGGATGGAATTGCTCGATTTGGCCAACCTGCATGTGCTCGACCGGATCTTCCTGGTCTCGGATTATCTTCGGGAGACGCTGTTGCGCACGACGGCAGCCTTCAACCCGCGGCTGGCCGAAGTCCTCGACCTCAGGTGCGAGGTCGTCGGCTTGCCGCTTGACATGGAGCGGATCGACGCCTGCCGCACGCACAAGCGCGGGGCGCGGATCACCGTGGTCTTCAACCACGCCCCCGTCGCCAGCAAGAATCCTGAGTTGTTCGTGCGCGTCATACGCCGGTTCCTGCCCCGCCACGACATCCAGGTGCTGTTCACGCGCCGCTTTCCGCCCGGGCGACCGGGCGGAGCCGCCGTCGCCGAACTCGCCGCGGCCTTCCCGCAGCAAGTGATGCTGGGCAACGACCTGCCGTTGGCCGAGTACTACCAGGCGCTCTGGATGGCCGACCTGCAGGTATCGACGGCGACGCACGAGAGCCTGGGCGTCGCGACGCTCGAGGCGATGTACACCGGCACCTGCTGCATCCTGCCGCGGGTCGGCAGCTACCCCGAGATCACCGGCGGGCATCCCGACGTGCTCTACGAGCTGGGCGAGGACCAGCTGGAGGAACGGCTGACCTACTTCCTGGACCATCCCGATCGGCGGCAGGCGGTGGCGGCCGACCTGCAGCGCGCGGCCGCCCGTTACAGGCCCACCGTCGTGGTTGGCAGGATCGCCGAGGTGTTGACCGGTCTGTGAAGGATGGGCTGGCGAACGTCGTACACCCATAGCTGCCTGTCCACCGGGCGGTTTGTCGCCCTGTGGGTTGTCGGCACCTGCGGTCAGTGTCGCTGTCGCACCAGGAGCTGGACGAGTCAGTCGCCGCGACGTACGGCTGGCCGGACGCCCGCCTCCTGCAGCCCAACCGCAGCATGCCCGCAGACCGACATCTCCGGCCAGCTTTCGGCCGGGCAAGGTCTGGGCCGGGCGGGATTTCAGCGGCCCCTAGACTCCTCGTCGTGTCGATAACCCGCGACGAGGTCGCTCATCTGGCCAAGCTGGCTCGGCTCGCGGTCACTGACGACGAGCTCGATGTCTTTGCCGGTCAGCTCGACGTGATCCTGGCCGCCGTGGCCAGGGTCGCCGAGGTCGCCGCGCAGGACATCCCGCCGACCACCCACGCGGTGCCGCTCACCAACGTATTGCGCCCCGACGTGCTCACCCCTTCACTGCCTCGCGACAAGGTCCTCGCCGCGGCTCCCGCAGCGGAGGACGGCCGGTTCCGGGTGCCGCAGATCCTCGAGGACGAGGCGTGACCGACCTGACCCGGCTCACCGCCGACGCCACTGCGCGGGCGGTGGCGGAGGGGGATACCACTGCGGTCGCCGTGGCCCAGGCCCACCTCGACCGGATAGCCGCGGTCGACGACCGGGTCCATGCCTTCCTGCAGGTCGACGCCGCGGGTGCGCTGAGAGCCGCCAGGGCCGTCGACGAGGCCCGGGCTCGCGGTGAGCGGCTCGGCCCGCTGGCCGGCGTGCCGCTGGCCCTCAAGGACGTCGTGGTCACCAAGGAGCTCGAGACGACCAGTGGCTCGGCGATCCTCAAGGGTTGGATCCCGCCGTACGACGCCACCATCACCCGCCGGCTGCGCGAGGCTGGTGTGGTGATCTTGGGCAAGACCAACATGGACGAATTCGCGATGGGCTCCTCGACGGAGAACTCCGCCTTCGGCCCCACCCGCAACCCCTGGGACTTGAGCCGCGTGCCGGGCGGCTCCTCGGGCGGGACGTCGGCTGCGCTGGCCGCCCATGAGGCCCCGCTGGGCATCGGCACGGACACCGGAGGGTCGATCCGTCAGCCTGCTGCGGTCTGCGGGCTGGTCGGGGTCAAGCCGACCTACGGCGGCGTCTCGCGGTACGGCCTCATCGCCTTCTCCTCCAGCCTCGACCAGGCGGGCCCCTTCGCCCGTACGGTGCTCGACGCGGCCCTCCTGCACGAGGTGATCGCCGGATACGACCCGGCCGACTCCACGAGCATCAACGCGCCGGTGCCCGCCGTCGTCGCCGCGGCCCGGGCCGGTGCCGGCGGCGATCTCCACGGTGTCACCGTCGGTGTCGTCACGCAGTTGGCCGGCGAGGGATACCAGCCCGGTGTGACTGCCGCGTTCGATGACGCGGTCGCCCGGCTGGGGGCGGCCGGGGCCAAGGTGGTCGAGGTCTCCTGCCCGCACTTCGGCTACGCGCTGCCCGCCTATTACCTCATCGCCCCCAGCGAGGCCTCGTCCAACCTGGCCCGCTTCGACGGCGTGCGCTACGGCCTGCGGGCCGGCGATGACGGCACGCGCGGCCTCGAGGAAATGATGGCCCTGACGCGCGAGGCGGGATTCGGCGCCGAGGTCAAGCGGCGGATCATGCTCGGCACCTTTGCACTCTCCAGCGGTTACTACGACGCCTACTACGGCCAGGCGCAGAAGGTCCGTACCCTGATCACCCGGGACTTCGCCGCGGCGTACGAGACGTGTGACGTTCTCGTCTCCCCGACTACGCCGACCGTCGCCTTCCCCCTCGGGGAGCGCACTGACGACCCGATGGCCATGTACGCCGCCGACCTGTGCACGCTGCCTGCCTCGCTCGCCGGGTTGCCATCGCTGTCGGTCCCGTGCGGGCTGTCTGACGGGCTCCCGGTGGGGCTGCAGGTCACGGCGCCCGCGCTGGCCGATGACCGCATCTACCAGGTTGCTGCAGCGCTGGAGTCGACCTACGACCCTCCCTGGATCGACGAGGTGCCCGCCCTGTGACGCAGACCCTGTCCTACGACGACGTAACGGCCCGATACGAACCGGTGATCGGGCTCGAGACCCACGTCGAGCTCGGCACCGCGTCGAAGATGTTCTGCGGCTGCTCCACGACCTTCGGTGCCGACCCCAACACTCAGGTCTGCCCCGTCTGCCTCGGCCTGCCCGGCAGCCTGCCCGTGACCAACGCGGCGGCCATCGAGTACACCGTCCGGATCGGCCTGGCGCTGAACTGTCGGATCGCTTCCTGGTGCCGCTTCGCGCGCAAGAACTACTTCTACCCCGACATGCCCAAGAACTTCCAGACCAGCCAGTACGACGAGCCGCTGTGCATCGACGGCTGGCTCGACGTCGAGGTGGACGGCGAGACCGTACGCGTGGAGATCGAGCGGGTGCACCTGGAGGAGGACACCGGCAAGACGCTGCACGTGGGGGGAGCGACCGGCCGGATCCACGGTGCCACCCATTCACTGGTCGACTACAACCGGGCCGGAATCCCGCTGGTCGAGGTGGTGACCAAGCCGGTGGCCGGCATCGGCGACAAGGCACCGGAGGTCGCCAAGGCCTACGTGACGGAATTGCGCGACATCCTGCGCACCCTGGGCGTCTCCGACGTGCGGATGGAGCAGGGCAGCCTGCGGTGCGACGTCAACGTCTCACTGCGGCCACTGGGCGCCACCGCGCTCGGCACCCGCAGCGAGACCAAGAACGTCAACTCCCTGCGGTCGGTCGAGCGGGCCGTGCGTTCGGAGATGCTGCGGCAGGCGGCGCTGCTCGACGCGGGCGAGCGGGTGGTGCAGGAGACCCGGCACTTCCAGGAGGACACCGGCCGATCGCGGTCCGGGCGGTCCAAGGAGGAGGCCACCGACTACCGCTACTTCCCCGAGCCCGACCTGGTGCCCCTAGCACCCGAGCCCGGCTGGGTCGCCGCCATCCAGGCCGCCCTGCCCGAGTTGCCTTCGGCCCGTCGCCGGCGCCTCGCCGAGCAGCTCGGCGCCTCCGACCGCGAGATGGTGGCGATGTCCAACACCGGCGTCGTCGACCTCGTCGCGGCGACCGCCGCCGCTGGCGCGCCGGCCGCCGAGGCGCGCAACTGGTGGGTGGGCCACCTCGCCCAGCACGCCAACGCCACCGACGTCGAGCCGGCGGAGCTGGCCATCGCGCCCGAGCAGGTGGCCCGGGTCATCGCGTTGGTCGCCGACGGCACCCTGTCGACGGGGCTGGCGCGGCAGGTGGTCGACGGCGTACTGGAGACCGGGAGCGACCCCGACCAGGTGATCAGCGACCGCGGTCTGCGTAGCGTCAGAGACGCCGGCACCCTGGGCGCTGCTGTCGACGAAGTCATCGCGGCCAACCCCGAGATCGCCGCCAAGGTACGCGGCGGCAAGGTCGCGGCCGCCAGCGTCCTGGTCGGGGCCGTGATGAAGGCCACCCGCGGTCAGGCGGACGCGGCTTCGGTGCGCCAACTTCTGTTGGACCGGCTGGGAGTCGGCGGCGGCTGAGGGGTACGGGAAGGTGCGGGGAACGATGGTAGTTGGGACAGACATGATTGCCATTCGCCGGCTCAACCACGCCGTCATGTTCGTCGCCGACCTCGACGCCGCAGTCGCCTTCTATACCGAGGCCTTCGGCTTCGAGGTGATCGCTGCGGAGATGGGCGGCCAGGCGGCATTCCTGCGCTCACCTCTGGGCGACAACCACCACGACCTCGGCCTGTTCGCCGTGCCAGGCGCTCCGCATCCGCCCACCGGGAGCATCAGCGGCCTCTACCACCTGGCCTGGCAGGTCGATTCGGTCACCGACCTGGTCACGGCACGCGACACACTGGCGCGACTCGGCGCCTTGACGGGGCAGAGCGACCATGGCGCCACCCTGTCGCTCTACGGCGCCGACCCCGACGGCAACGAGTTCGAGATCATGTGGATGGTGCCCCGCGAGGATTGGGGCGAGCACGAGCGCTCGGCGGGCGTCCGGCCCCTCGACCTGCAGTCGGCCGTCGCCCGCTACGCGATCAGCCCGGGCTGACCAGCGCTGCGGGATCGACGCGCAGCAGCCGGTCGTCCGTCGGCCCCGGGTCGCCGCGGCCGTCCCGGTTGGAGGTCAGCACCCACAGCGAGCCGTCGGGCGCGACGGCGACGTGCCGCAGCCGGCCGTAGGTCCCTTCGAGCAGTGACTGCGGGTGGCCCAGCGTGCCGTCGTCGTGGATCGGGATCCGCCACAACCGCTCGCCCTTGAGGCAGGCGACGTAGATCGTCTGGTCGAGGATGGCGATGCCGCTGGGGGAGGCCTGGTCGGGTGCCCACGTGACCAGGGGGTCGGTGAACCGCGCGCCACCGCCCATTCCCTCGACAGTCGGCCAGCCGTAGTTGTGCTTTGGCAGGATCCGGTTGACCTCGTCGTGGCGGTTCTGCCCGAACTCCGAGGCGAACAGGCGGCCGTGCGAGTCCCAGGCCAGCCCCTGCACGTTGCGGTGCCCGAAGCTCCACACCAGCGAGCCGGGCAAGGGGTTGCCTGGCGCCGGCTGGCCCGCCGCGGTCATCCGCAGCACCTTGCCGCCCAGGCTGGTGACGTCCTGGGACCTGCCGCGCTCCGAGGCATCACCGGTGCCGGCGTAGAGATAACCGTCGGGGCCGAATGCGATCCGTCCGCCGTTGTGGATGCCCGACACGGGGATCCCGGTGACGATCGGCTGCGGCCGTTCACCGAGCCTGAAGCGGGCGATCCGGTTGTCGCTGGCAGTGGTGTAGTACGCATAGACCAGTCGATCGCGGGCGTAGTCGGGGGACACCGCGATCCCCAGCAGTCCCCCCTCACCGGAGGAGTCCGCCTCGCTCATCCGCTGCACCGTGTGCACGGCGCCGTTTCGGGCCACCGACTTGATCAGCCGGGAGTCGCGTTCGCTGAGCAGCGCCGAGCCGTCGGGCAGGAAGGCCAGGCCCCAGGGCGCGACCAGTCCGGTGGCCAGCACCGTCACCGCAAGGGCACGCGGGAAGTGATGGGCCGAGTCGTCGTGCGCGGCCTTCGTACATGACGTTGACAGCAGAGCGAGGGCGAGCGCGGTCGCTAGGGGTCGCTGCACGCCCTTAGGGTGACCCGGTGAAGGTGCTGCTGCCACATCCTGAAGGCATCAACCTGCTCGGGGACCTGCCCGACGGCGTCGACCTGTACTTCTGGGACGGCGAGGGGGATCCGCCGGAGAGCGCGACCGAGACGGAGTTCTGGGTGCCGCCGTTCCTGGCTACCGACAGCCTGGTGCACGTCATGGACCGGATGCGTTCGTTGGCCGTGGTACAACTGCTGTCCGCCGGTGCCGACGCGTGGGCCGGCCGGGTCCTCTCGGATGTCACCCTGTGCGACGCGCGAGGGGTACACGACAGCTCGACGTCGGAGTGGGCGGCCACGGCGATCCTGGCCGCGTTGCGGGAGTTCCCGAGATTCGCCGTGGCGCAGGCGGCCGGCCGCTGGGAGACCAGGGGCACCGATGAGCTGGCCGGCAAGACGGTGGTCGTCGTGGGATCGGGCTCGATCGGCGCGGCGCTCTGCCGCAGGCTCGAGCCGTTCGGCGTCGACCTGGTGCGGGTCGCCCGGCGGGGCCGGGACGGTGTGCACCCGGTCGAGGAGCTGCCGGCCCTGCTTGCCGGGGCCGACGTCGTGGTGCTCCTGGTGCCGCTGACCGAGGCCACCCGCGGCATGGTCGACGCCGCGTTCCTCGCCCGGATGCACGACGGCGCCCTGCTGGTCAACGCCGCCCGGGGTCCGGTGGTCGACACCGACGCCCTGGTCGCCGAGCTGGCCGTCGGCCGCCTGAGCGCCGCGCTGGACGTCACCGATCCTGAGCCACTTCCACCGGGCCATCCACTGTGGACCGTACCTGGCCTGCTGCTGACACCACACGTAGCCGGCTCGGTCCGCGGCCTGCTGCCGCGCGCCTATGCGCTGGTGACCCGGCAGGTGTGGCGGTACGCCGAGGGCGAACCCCTCGACAACGTGGTGGCCGACGGGTACTGACGCGGGTTCAGCTGCCGAGACCGAAACTCGGGCTGAGCCTGCAGTGGTCCTTCGCGTACGCGGCGACCTGCTTGGCTGCCGCCTGGTATTCCGGCGACCGGAGTTGGTTGAGCGCGTCGGCCGACGGCTTGCCCCCGGCCGCGTAAGCGTCCGCAGTCGTGTCACTGACCCGCGTGCTGGTGTTCACGGCATCGCGAATCTCGGCCGGCGCCGCTGCCCGCAGCTTGGCGTTGCTCGCCTTGACGTACCCGCCGTAGGCCTGGAGCTGCTTGGAGTCGGTGAAGTCCTTGGGGAAGGCCGCGCTCAGCCCTAGCAGCTCGTCCTTCAGCACCTTGCAGAAGTTGCCACCGCCACCGGGCTGTGGGTTGTCGGGCGGCTTGCTGGCCGAAGCGCCGGTGTCTTTCTTGGCTGCTGCTGTCCCGGAGCCGCCGCCGGAACAACCAGTCGCCGCCAGAGCAAACACCAACAGTGCGCCAGCAGCGATAACGCTTCCGCTGGTCCGCATCGGGTCATAATTGCACGCGGCTGCGGCCTAGCGAGGCAGCTTCTTCAAGTCGGCGCGGCTGACCGTCGGCAGGCCAAGAACGTGGCCGTCCCTCGTCACGGCGACCACGCGCCGGCCCGCCGGCCGCAGCTCGGTGATCCGGTCCCAGGCAAGATGCCGGCTGCCGAGCAGCCCGCGGACGCGCACCCCGTCATCGTCGACGTCGGTGCCCCGCCGGAAGGCCGCGGCCACCCAGGCCAGTGGAAGCAGCAGCGCCGGCAGGAGCCACCACCGGGCAGTGGCCAGGGCCGAGGAGGCCGCCAGCCAGACGACGGCGGCCGCGCGCTCGGCACCACTGCTGCGAAAGTGCATGGGGCCATCGTGACAGCGCCGGAGATCCCCCGCAGTCGAGGGGAGCAGCCGAGGGGAGGAGAGGTAGCCGCGATTCGTGTACGCTGCCCTCGTGCCCCACCTGCGAGTCGTACTCACCTAGCGCGCCGGTCAACGCTCCGCGACCGACGCGCCGCCCCTCCGTGCCAGAGGCACGAGGGGCTTTTTGTTGCCCACCACCTGCGCCCAGAACCGAAGGCGACCCGATGCCTGATCCAGAGCCCGCCACCGGAGCCCAGTCCCTCGTGCGCTCACTCGAGGAGGTGGGCGCGGAGGTCGTCTTCGGCATTCCCGGCGGTGCCATCCTGCCTGCCTACGACCCGCTGTTCGACTCCGCGCGGGTGCGGCACATCCTCGTCCGGCACGAACAGGGCGCCGGCCACGCCGCCGAGGGCTATGCCCAGGCCACCGGCAAGGTCGGTGTGTGCATGGCCACCTCAGGGCCGGGCGCGACCAACCTGGTCACGCCGATCGCCGACGCCTACATGGACTCGGTGCCTATCGTGGCGATCACCGGCCAGGTGCCCAGCGCAGCCATCGGCACCGACGCCTTCCAGGAAGCCGACATCTGCGGCATCACGCTGCCGATCACCAAGCACAACTTCCTGGTGCAGTCGGCTGGCGACATCCCGCGGATCGTCGCCGAGGCCTTCCACATCGCCTCGACCGGCCGGCCGGGCCCGGTGCTGGTGGACCTGCCCAAGGACGTCCTGCAGGCGGCGACTACATTCTCCTGGCCGCCGACGCTGGACCTGCGGGGCTACCGCCCCACCACGCGGCCGCACGGCAAGCAGGTGCGGGAGGCCGCCCGGCTCATGGTGGCGGCCCGCCGTCCCGTGCTCTATGTCGGTGGCGGAGTCCTCAAGGCCCGGGCCTCGGAAGAGCTCAGGACGCTGGCGGAGCTCTCCGGCATCCCGGTGGTCACCACCCTGATGGCACGGGGGGCCTTCCCCGACAGCCACCCCCAGCACCTGGGCATGCCCGGCATGCATGGCTCGGTCGCCGCGGTCACCGCACTGCAGAAGGCTGACCTGCTGATCGTGCTCGGGGCACGGTTCGACGACCGGGTGACCGGCAAGCTGTCCACCTTCGCGCCCGGTGCGGCCGTCATCCATGCAGATATCGACCCGGCCGAGATCTCCAAGAACCGCCTGGCAGACGTGCCCATCGTCGGCAACTGCCGGGAGGTCATCAGCGAGCTGTCGGCCTGCCTGCAGGTCGAGCATGCGGCCGGGCAGCAGGCCGACCTGGCCGGCTGGTGGCGGCAGCTCGACCGGACCCGGCAGACCTATCCGCTGGGATATGACAACCCGCCGGACGGCGCCCTCGCCCCGCAGTACGTCATCTCGCGGATCGGGGCGATCGCCGGCGCGGAGGCGGTGTACGTGGCCGGGGTCGGCCAGCACCAGATGTGGGCGTCGCAGTTCATCTCCTACGAACATCCCTACACCTGGCTCAACTCGGGGGGGCTCGGCACCATGGGCTATGCGGTGCCGGCCGCGATGGGCGCCAAGGTGGGCCGCCCGGAGGCGACGGTGTGGGCCATCGACGGAGACGGTTGCTTCCAGATGACCAACCAGGAGTTGGCCACCTGCGCCCTGGAGAACATCCCCATCAAGGTGGCTGTCATCAACAACGGCAACCTGGGCATGGTGCGGCAGTGGCAGGCGCTGTTCTACGAGGGCCGCTACTCCAACACCGCCCTCAACACCCACGCCCGGCGGATCCCGGACTTCGTGAAGCTGGCCGAGGCCTTCGGCTGCATCGGGATGCGCTGCGAGACCCAGGGCGACGTGGACGCCACGGTCGAGAAGGCGATGGCCATCGACGACCGGCCAGTGGTCATCGACTTCGTGGTGGGGCAGGACGCGATGGTCTGGCCCATGGTGCCGGCCGGCACCAGCAACGACGAGATACTGGCTGCCCGCGACGTGCGGCCGGTCTGGGACGAGGACGACCTCTGATGAGCCGACATACGCTGTCCGTCCTGGTTGAGAACAAGCCTGGCGTGCTCGCCCGGGTGGCGGGGCTGTTCTCCCGTCGCGGGTTCAACATCGACTCGCTCGCCGTCGGGCCGACGGAGAACGACGCAGTCTCGCGCATGACGATCGTCGTCAACGCCGAGGACCTCCCTCTCGAGCAGGTCACCAAGCAGCTCAACAAGCTGATCAACGTCCTCAAGATCGTGGAGTTGGAGCCGGCCGCCTCGGTGCAGCGCGAGCTCGTGCTGATAAAGGTCAGGGCAGACCTGACCACGCGCTCGCACCTGCTTGAGACGGTCCAGCTGTTCCGGGCCAAGGTCGTTGACGTCGCACCTGACGCGGTGACGATCGAGGCGACCGGGACCCCGGACAAGCTGGCCGCCCTGATCCGCGTGCTCGAGCCCTTCGGCATCGCCGAGCTCGTGCAGTCGGGCCTGGTTGCCCTCGGCCGGGGAGCCCGGGCAATCACTGCTCCCACCGCCGTACTGCGTAGCACCGCCTGACCCCTACAGACCAGTCCCTTCTCTCGTGATCACGCACATCTGCCCGCGACACGCCGGGTGCAGCGCGCAGACGTGCATGATCACGGAGTGGGGGCCCCGAACACCGAGAGAGGACCCCAACCGATGGCCGCAACGATCTTCCACGACGACGACGCCGACCTGTCGCTGGTGCAGCGCAGGCGAGTGGCGGTGCTGGGCTACGGCAGCCAGGGTCACGCCCATGCCCTGTCCCTGCGCGACTCGGGGGTCGACGTCCGCGTCGGCCTGCCGGCGGGGTCGCGCAGCCGGGCCAACGCCCAGGCCGAGGGGCTGACGGTGCTCGAGCCCTACGACGCCTGCTCCGACGCCGACCTGGTCATGGTGCTGATCCCCGACACCGCCCAGCGCAGGGTCTACAGCGAGGCCATCGAGCCCAACCTCATAGCCGGCGACGCGCTGTTCTTCGCCCACGGTTTCAACATCCGCTACGACCTGATCAAGCCCCCGCCGGGTGTCGACGTGGCGATGGTCGCACCCAAGAGCCCGGGCGATCTGGTCCGTACGCAGTTCGTCGACGGCAAGGGCGTGCCGTGCCTGGTAGCCGTGGCGCAGGACGCCAGCGGTCACGCCGAGCAACTCGCCCTGTCCTACGCGAAGGGGATCGGCGGCACCCGCGCCGGCGTCATCCGTACCACTTTCACCGAGGAGACCGAGACCGACCTCTTCGGTGAGCAGGCCGTGCTCTGCGGGGGGCTGGCGGGGCTGGTCCAGGCAGGCTTTGACACGCTCGTCGAGGCCGGCTATCAGCCGGAGGCCGCCTACTTCGAGTGCCTGCACGAGATGAAGCTCATCGTCGACCTGATGTATGACGGCGGTCTGAGCCGCATGTGGGACGTGGTCAGCGACACGGCGGAGTACGGGGGCCTGACCCGAGCGTCGCGGATCATCGGTGCCGACAGCCGGGCGGAGATGAAGAGGATCTTGGGCGAGATCCAGGACGGGACCTTCGCCCGGGAATGGGTAGCCGAGGACGACGCTGGCCGGCCGGAGTACCAGCGCCTGCGCAAGGAGTCGGCCAGCCACCCGGCAGAGGAGGTCGGCACCAAGCTGCGCAGCCTGATGTCGTGGGTGGCGCCAGGCGCTGAGACGTGACCTTTCAGCTACCTCGCCATCGTCATCGGGATCGGCGTGCTGGCGGAGCGGGCGGCCGCGACCGGCGAGGACTTCTCCTCCCGCCGGACGCTGCCTGCTTGGGTGCCGGGCCTGGCGTTCATCTCGAACAATCTCGGCGCGCAGTACGGCATAGCCACCGTGCACTTCTACTGGATCGGTGCCGCGCCGGCGACGGTGTTCGGCCTGGTGATGATGCCTTTTCAACGCTTCCGCTGCCGCCTTCGTAGTCGATGTCGTGGTCACGGTGCCGGCGACCCTGGTCACCGCCCCGAAGCCCAACCCACCGACGACGACAGCGCCTTCCACAACCCGATGATCGCTCGACCCGGCCGCTCCGCCGCCGGTCACCCGTCGAGGACGAGCGGCCGAGCCGCCGCGGGTTAGGCGGGTGACCACGCCGGTAGACTGGCCCGGACAGTGGGCAGCCGTGCCGTTCCGGCAGGCCCGTCCCCGCCAGCCTGAGGGTGCCCCGTGCCGCAGCCCGTCGTCCTGATCGCCGAGGAGCTCGCCCCGGCAGCCCTCGAGGTCCTTTCTCAGGACTTCGACGTCCGCCACGTCGACGGCGCCGACCGCCCGCAGCTGCTCCTCGCCCTGCCCGCGGCCGACGCGGTGATCGTGCGCAGTGCCACCTCGATCGACGCCGAAGCGCTCGCGGCGGCACCGCTGCTCAAGGTGATCGCCCGGGCCGGCGTGGGCCTGGACAACGTCGACGTCCCGGCCGCGACCGCCCGCGGCGTCATGGTGGTCAACGCGCCGACATCCAACATCGTCAGCGCGGCCGAGCAGGCGGTCGCGCTGCTGCTGGCCTCCGC
>JBDUBV010000121.1:0-8682 GCA_040003795.1 Pseudonocardiales bacterium
GCCGGGGGGCCGGCGGTGGTGGTATCGACTCGAGTGGCACCACCGGTGCCGCGAACGTGGGCGGCGGTCCCACCGGCGGCGGGGGCGGCGGCAGCGGGGCCGGTGGGATGGGTGAGGTGGGTGGGGCCGGCGGTGGGGGTGCAGGGGAACGCGTCGCGCCCGAACGCCGGCGGCCACCGGAAGGACGCCGGACCAGGGCGCCGGACTGAGCGGGCGGCTCCGGTTGGCTCGGCGGCTCGGTCATGGCGATCCTGCGCTGCGGTACAACAGGTTCTTCTCGATGTACTGGACGACGCCGTCCGGAGTGAGATACCACACCGGCTGGCCGGCGGCGACCCGCTCGCGGCAGGCGCTGGAGGAGATCGTCATGGCCGGGATCTCGACAAGTGACACCACCCCTTGCGGCAGGTGCGCCGCCGCAAGATCGTAGCCAGGACGGGTAACCCCTACAAAGTGAGCCAACTCGAACAGCGTCTCCGCCCTCCGCCACGACAGGATCTGGGCGAGGGCATCGGCACCGGTGATGAAGAACAGGTCGACGTCGGGCCCATGCTCGGTGCGCAGGTCGCGCAGGGTGTCGATCGTGTAGGTCGGGCCCTCGCGGTCCATGTCGACCCGGCTGACCGAAAACCGCGGGTTGGAGGCGGTGGCGATGACGGTCATCAGATAGCGGTGCTCGGCTGCGCTGACCGGCTCGTCACGCTTCTGCCAGGGCTGACCGCTGGGCACGAACACCACGCGGTCCAGGGCGAAGAGGGCTGCAACCTCGCTGGCCGCCACCAGGTGGCCGTGGTGCACCGGGTCGAAGGTCCCGCCCATGACGCCGAGCCGCTTCGCCCCATCGCTCACGCGGCCCACCCTAGCCAGGCGGAGCAGCGCCGAACGCGCTCACGCCGCGCGGCGGGCACGCAGCAGCAGGGACACGCCCTTGCGTCCACCGACCGGCAGGAGGCGCTCGGCGCGGATGATCGTGGTGAGGCCGGCGTTGATCACCGGGTTGAGCTCGGTCAGGTCGCTCTCGGTCGACGTGCGTCGCCGCATCCGCACGACGGCGCGGAGCAGGACGTTCCAGCTCCGGAGGTCCTCGACCACCAGGCCGGCCCCAGCGATCAGGCTGCGCAGGCTCGCGCGGTCGTACCGCCGGACATGTCCCACTGCGACGTCGTGCGCCGACCACAGGGCCATGTCGCACGGCACAGCGACCAGCAGGGTGCCGCCGGGGGCGAGCACCCGGTGAATCTCGGCGGCGGCCGCAGCGTCGTCCTCGATGTGCTCGAGCACGTCGAAGGCCACTACGAGGTCGATCGCCCCCGACCGCAACGGCAGGGCAGTGCCGTCGCCCCGCACGGTGCGCAGGCCCCGCACAGCGGCTGTCTGGGCGCCTTCCTCGCCGTACTCGATAACCACCTCCCGCCACCCACGCTTGCGCAGGACCCGGGTGTTGCCGCCCCCCGCTGCACCGATATCGACGGCAACCCCGGGTGGGCCGGGGATTCGCGCCAGCTCTCTGGCCAGCAGCCAGCGCCGCTCCCGGTACCACCAGTGCCGGTCCTCCAACGTCGCCAGCTTGCTAACCTCGGCTGCATCCACGTCTGCAGAGTCTGCCCTAGTCCGAATCTGAGGGACCGGTCATGTTGAGCGTCGTCGTGCCCATGTTCGACGAGGAAGCCGTCCTTCCGCAGACACTGCCCCGGATGCGCGCCGCGCTCGACGGGATCGGCTGTGCCTACGAGCTGATCTGCGTTGACGACGGCAGCTCAGATGCCACGCCGGCCTTGCTGCACGCCGCCCGGGCCGGTTGGCCCCAGCTGCGCATCGTGCGGCTGCGGGCGAACGCCGGTCACCAGGCGGCGCTGACTGCCGGCCTCGACGCCGCGGATGGCGACTATGTGGTCACCATCGACGCCGACCTGCAGGACCCGCCGGAGCTCATTGCCACGATGCTCTGCCGAGCCGTCGAGGAAGGTGCGGACGTGGTCTATGCCGTCCGCAGCGACCGCACGTCCGACAGTCCCTTCAAGCGGATCACGGCCGGGCTCTACTACCGGATAGCCCGCCGGGTCGCGGGACCGCAGGTGCCGACGCATGCAGGTGATTACCGGCTGATGAGTCGGGCAGCGGTCGACGCGCTGGGTACGCTGCCCGAGCGTCACCGGGTCTACCGCCTGCTGATCCCCTGGCTGGGGTTTCCGAGCACCACGGTCAGCTACACCCGTTCGGTGCGGGCGGCCGGCACTACCAAGTACCCGGTGTCGAAGATGGTCCGGCTGGCCGCGGACAGCATCACCTCGTTCACCGCCGCGCCGTTGCGCCTGGCGACCTGGCTGGGCGCCGGCGGGTTCCTGATCTGCCTGCTCCTGGGCGCGGGCTCGGTGGTCGTCTACTTCGCCGGCGCCACGGTGCCCGGCTGGGCATCGATCACGGTCGCGGTGATGTTCCTCGGAGCGGTCCAGCTGCTCTGCCTCGGCCTGCTCGGTGAGTACGTCGCACGGTTGTACGCGGAGATGCAGCGCCGGCCGCTGTACTTCGTGGCCGAGGACACCGGCGCTGCGGCCCTCGCCCCCTCGACGGAGCTGAGCGAGCTGCCGGCCCCCTAGCGGGTGTGGCCGTCGCCGGTGACCACCCACTTCGTACTCGTGAGGGCTGGCAGGCCCATCGGCCCGCGCGCGTGCAGCTTCTGGGTGGAGATCCCGATCTCGGCCCCGAAGCCGAGCTCGCCGCCGTCGATGAAGCGCGTCGAGGCGTTGACCAGAACGGCGGCGCTGTCCACCATCGACGCAAAGCGGCGAGCCGAGAACTGCGACCCGGTGAGGATCGCCTCGCTGTGCCCGGTGCCCCACCGCCTGATGTGCTCGACGGCGTCGTCCAGGGAGTCGACGACGCGCACGGCCAGGTCCAGCGACAGGTACTCCCGGGCCCAGTCGGCCTCGGTCGCGGGCAGGACCCGGGCGTCGTAGGACTGGGCATCGGCATCGCCGTGCACGGTCACTCCTGTCGCATGCAGTGCGGCCAGCATCGCGGGAAGGAAGGTCCGTGCCGCCGCGCGGTGCACCAGCAGGGTCTCGACGGCGTTGCACACCGAGGGCCGCTGGGTCTTTGCGTTGAGCACGATCGCCTCGGCGGCAGCGAGGTCCGCCGTAGCCTCGACATATATGTGGCAGTTGCCCACGCCGGTCTCGATCACCGGCACGAGCGAGTGCTCCACGACGTGGGAGATGAGCCCCGCCCCGCCCCGCGGGATGATCACGTCGACCAGGTCACGGGCCCGCATCAGGTGCGTCACCGAGTCGCGATCGGTGCCGGGCACCTGAGTGATCGTGGCCTCGGGGAGGCCGGCTTTGACTGATGCCTGGGCAAGCAGGGCCACCAGCGCAGTGTTGGTCTCCTGGGCGGCGGCCGAGCCGCGCAGGAGCACCGCGTTGCCCGCCTTGACGCACAGTCCGGCGGCGTCGACGGTGACGTTGGGCCGAGCCTCGTAGACAATGGCCACGACGCCGAGCGGGACACGCACCTGGCGCACGTCCAGGCCGTTGGGCAGCGTGTAGCCCACCACCACCTCCCCCACCGGGTCCGGCAGGGCGGCGATGTCCCGCAGGCCCGCTGCCATCGCAGCGACCCGCCCCTCGTCCAGGCTCAGCCGGTCGAGCAGGGCGTCGGACATCGCCTGCTCCCGGCCGCTCGCGACGTCGCGGCGGTTGGCGGTGAGGATGCCGGCTGCATCATCCGCCACGGCGTCCGCCATCGCCGCGAGTGCGGCGTCCTTGGTGGCCCGGGTCGTCGGGGCCAGTTCGATCGCGGCCTGGCGCGCACGCTGCGCCGCCTCCCGGACGGATTCCTCGCTCATCGCACCCACCCTCCTGGCCGGCCCCTCCCGGCAATATCCGGGATATTGCCGGGTTCGAAAGCCGGGAGGGCGACGTTATCCCGGATATTGCCGGATGGTTGGGGTGGGGCGGGCATGGGATGGATGCCTTGGGTCACGGCAGCAGCACCAGGTCGTCCCTGTGGACCAGCTCCCGTTGCTGGTCGGGGCCGAGCTCACCGGTCGGCCGACCGAGCATCGACGCCAGCTCACCGGCGTCGTAGGCGACCAGACCCCGGGCCACGGCCTGACCGTCCGGCCCGACCAGCTCCACCGGGTCGCCGGCGGCGAACTCGCCCTCGACGCCGGTCACGCCGATCGGCAGCAGGGAGGCCCGGCGCGTGACGACGGCGCGCACCGCACCCTCGTCGAGGACCAGCCGGCCGTTGGGCGCCGAAGCGTGGGCCAGCCACAGCAGCCGCGAGGCGGTGCGCCGGCCGGTCGGTGCGAAGTAGGTCCCGACCGGCTCACCGGCCAGCGCGGCGTGCACGGCACCGGCCTGCGCCAGCACCACCGGGATCCCTGCCCCGATTGCTACCCGTACGGCATCGATCTTGGAGGCCATGCCCCCCGTCCCGAGGGCCGCCGGCCCCGGCCGCCCTGGGCCGATGTCGGGCAGCTCCGTCTCGTCGCCGACGACGGCGATCAGCCGGGCATCGGCGTCAACCGGGTCGGCGTCATACAGGCCGTCGACGTCGGACAACAGGATCAGGGCGTCGGCGTGCACCAGGTGGGCGACAAGGGCGGCGAGCCGGTCGTTGTCGCCGAAGCGGATCTCCTCGGTGGCCACCGCGTCGTTCTCGTTGACCACCGGCACCACCCGCAGTTGCAGCAGGCGTTCGAGGGCCCGGCGGGCGTTGCGGTAGTGCGCCCGGCGTACGACGTCCTCGACGGTCAGCAGCACTTGCGCGACCGTGGTGCCGTAGCGGGCGAAGCTCGTCGCATAGGCCTCGACCAGACGGCTCTGGCCTACGCTGGCGGCGGCCTGCAGGGTGACCAGATCGCGTGGCCGCCGCCTCAGCCCGAGCGGGGCCAGCCCCGCCGCGATGGCACCGGAGGAAACCACGATGACCTCGGCCCCCGCGGCGTGCCGCCCTGCCACGCCGTCCACGAGTGCCGCGACCCGAACGGCGTCCAGACCACCCGTGGCACTGGCCAGCGACGACGACCCCACCTTGACCACGACCCGCCGCGCTCCGGCGATATCCGGGCGGTCGGCCGTCACTCGCTGGGCCGGCGCCGGGCCCGTTTGGCCTCTCGGCGGACATCCGCACGGACCCGGTCGTCGTGCTCCAGCCGGACGTCGGTGCCACGCAGGCTCGGGGTGAGTTCGACATCGCCGGCCGGCGTCATCGGCTCCCAGTCGAAGCACACCTCGCCTACGGTCACCGTCGCACGTGGCACGGCGCCGGCCTCGAGCAGGGCCTTCTCGACGCCGAGGCGGGCCAGCCGGTCGCCGAGATAGCCGACCGCCTCGTCGTTGCTGAAGTCGGTCTGGCGCACCCAGCGCTCGGGTTTGACGCCGCGTACGACGAAGGCGCCCTCCTCGGTCGGGTCCGGCTCGACAGCGAAGTCCGGCTCGTCGACCGCCCGCGGCCGCAGGATGATGCGGGTGGCCTCCGGGGACGGCAGGCTGGCGCGGTGCGCCTCGACGGCCGCGGCGAGGGCGAAGGACAGGTCCCGCAGGCCCTCGCCGGTGGCGGCGCTGATCAGGTGTACGGGCAGCCCGCGTTCTTCGAGCTCACCGCGGATCATCTCCGCGAGTTCGCGGCCCTGCGGCACGTCGACCTTGTTCAGGGTCACCAGGCGCGGCCGGCCGGCCAGCCCGCCGTACTCCGCGAGCTCGTGCTCCAGCGCGTCCACGTCGGAGACCGGGTCGCGGCCGGGATCCTCGGTCGCGGTGTCGACGACGTGCACGAGGACCGCACAGCGCTCGATGTGCCGCAGGAACTCCAGTCCCAGACCGCGGCCCTCGGCGGCGCCGGGGATCAGCCCCGGCACGTCGGCGACGGTGAAGACCGTCTTCCCCGCGCTGACCACGCCGAGGTTGGGCACCAGGGTCGTGAACGGGTAGTCGGCGATCTTGGGTCGCGCCGCCGAGAGCACCGAGATGAGGGAGGACTTGCCGGCGCTGGGGAACCCCACCAGGCCGACGTCGGCGACGCTCTTGAGCTCGAGCACCACGTCGGTCTGCTCGCCGGGCTCCCCGAGCAGGGCGAAGCCGGGGGCCTTGCGGCGCGCAGAGGCCAGCGCGGCGTTGCCCAGGCCGCCCCTGCCGCCGTGCGCCGCGACGTATCTCGCGCCGGCCCCGACCAGGTCGGCCAGCACCTCGCCGGTGGGGCTCTGCACGACGGTGCCGTCGGGCACGGAGAGCTCCAGATGCTCCCCGGCGGCTCCGTTGCGGTGCCCGCCCTGGCCCTGGCGGCCGTTGCCCGCGCGCTGGTGCGGATGGTGGTGGAAGTCCAAAAGGGTGTGGGCACTGGGATTCACTACGAGTACGACATCGCCGCCGTTGCCGCCGTTGCCGCCGTCCGGCCCCCCGAGCGGCTTGAACTTCTCCCGGTGCACCGAGGAGCAGCCGTGCCCGCCGGCGCCCGCCGAGATGTGGAGCACCACGCGGTCGATGAAGCTGGCCATGCTCGGACCAGCCGCGCGGGCTAGGACCCCACCGGCACGATGCTGACGATCTTGCGGTTGCGCCGCGTGGAGAACAGCACTGCTCCGGCATCGAGGGCGAACAGCGTGTCGTCCTTGCCGCGACCGACGGCGGGCCCGGGGTGGAAGTGGGTGCCGCGCTGCCGCACGATGATCTCGCCGGCCTTGACGACCTGCCCGCCGTAGCGCTTCACGCCGAGATACTGCGCGTTGGAGTCGCGTCCGTTACGCGAGGAGGACGCGCCCTTCTTGTGTGCCATGCCGGGTGCCTACTTCCCGCTCGTGATGCCGGTGACCCTGACCTGGGTGTGCTTCTGGCGGTGCCCCTGGCGCTTGCGGTAACCGGTCTTGTTCTTGTACTTGAGGATGTGGATCTTGACGCCCTTGGTGTGGCCGACCACCTCGGCGTCCACGACGACCTCGGTCAGCTTGGCCGCGTCGCTGGTGACCGTGTCGCCGTCGACGAGAAGCAGGGCCGGCAGGGTGAGGGTCACGCCGGGCTCGCCGTCGAGCTTCTCGACCTCGATGATGTCACCCTCGGCAACGCGGTACTGCTTGCCGCCGGTCTTGACGATGGCGTACACGGCTGACTGAACTCCTCGGATCGTGACGGTCTGCGGCGCCGGACCGGTGCCCGACCCGTAACGAGCCGACAGGCGCGGGCGCACGCAGAGAACAACCCCCCGTGGCGGGCCGCTCACAGGGTACGGCGGCAGCCCTCACCCGGTCAAACGCTCAGGGCACCGTCACCGGCTCGGCTTCGGCACCCTCGGCCGGCGGGCCGGCAGGCCGGGAAGCAGCCCGCCGACGGCGGCGAGGAGCGGTTGCTACGACGTCGCCGAGCAGGCCGTCAGACGGCACGTCGACGACGACCGGCTCCGGGAGCACGCCGTCGGGCGGTTCGCTGACCACGACGACCGGAGGGGACGGCGAGCGCACCGGAGCAGCGACGATATCGTCAGGCACCACCCCGTTGGGCCGGCCTGCGCCTCCTGCTCCGCTGCCCCGCCGGTTGCGGCTCGGCCGGGCCTCGACTGCCTCGACGGCCTCGTGCCGCTGCTCGGCAGCGGTCGAGTGCTCGACCGGTTCCATGTGCACGATCACCCCCCTGCCCCTGCAGACCTCGCAGGGCTCCGAGAAGACCTCGAGCAGGCCCTGACCGACCCGCTTGCGGGTCATCTGCACCAGGCCGAGGGAGGTCACCTCGGCCACCTGGTGGCGGGTCCGGTCACGGCCGAGGCACTCGGTCAGCCGGCGGAGCACCAGATCGCGGTTCGCCTCCAAGATCATGTCGATGAAGTCGATGACGATCATGCCGCCGATGTCGCGCAGGCGCAGTTGCCGCACGATCTCCTCGGCCGCCTCGAGGTTGTTGCGCGTGACGGTCTCCTCGAGGTTGCCGCCCTTGCCGGTGAACTTGCCGGTGTTGACGTCGACCACGGTCATCGCCTCGGTGCGGTCGATCACCAGGGAGCCTCCGCTGGGCAGCCAGACCTTGCGGTCCAGCGCCTTGGCCAGCTGCTCGTCGATGCGCAGGTCGAAGAACACATCGGTGTCCGCCGGGTGCCGGGAGAGCCGGTCGACGAGGTCGGGCGAGACGTGCTTGACGTACTCCTCGACCAGCTCCCAGGCCTGCTCCCCCGACACGACGAGGGAGTTGAAGTCCTCGTTGAAGATGTCGCGAACGACCCGGATGACCAGGTCGGGCTCGCCGTAGAGCAAGGCGGGGGCGCTGGCCTTGGCAGCCTTCTGCTCGATCGCCTCCCACTGGGCTTGGAGGCGCTTGACGTCGCGGGTCAACTCCTCCTCGCTGGCTCCCTCCGCCGCCGTACGGATGATCACCCCGGCCTCCTCGGGAACGATGTCCTTGAGGATGTCCTTGAGCCGCTTGCGCTCGGTGTCGGGCAGCTTGCGGCTGATCCCGGTCATCGAGCCTTCGGGTACGTAGACGAGGAACCGCCCCGGCAGGCTGATCTGGCTGGTCAGCCGGGCGCCCTTGTGGCCAACGGGGTCCTTGGTCACCTGGGTGAGCACCGACTGGCCGGCCTTGAGGGCGTCCTCGATTTTGCGGGCCTTGCCCTCGATGCCGGCGGCGTCCCAGTTGACCTCGCCGGCGTACAGCACGGCGTTGCGGCCCTTGCCGATGTCGACGAAGGCGGCCTCCA
>JBDUBV010000122.1:0-8679 GCA_040003795.1 Pseudonocardiales bacterium
CCTTGCGCGGACCGTTGAGCTCGGCCATCCAGGCTTGCCAAGCGTCCAACTTGCCCGGAAGTAGTGGGACTGCCATAGCGCCCATGTCCTGCTCCTCACGGCGAGGTACGACAGTTCGACTGAACGGTCGTCGACCACTCTCTCGCGCGGCGTGGTCGACGGCAAGCCCCTCGACGACGCCAGCCGGATGGCAGACGCTGGCGGAGGGAGCCCGGATCCACCGTCGAAGTAAGGGAGCGCGGGCCGCGGGCCGAGGCCGCGTCTAGGCTGGCGGCAGGGTCGACCCGGAGCGCCACGGGAGGCGCC
Source organism: Pseudonocardiales bacterium (assembly GCA_040003795.1). GTDB lineage: Bacteria > Actinomycetota > Actinomycetes > Mycobacteriales > QHCA01 > QHCA01. Next base: position 307 of record JBDUBV010000122.1, read on the forward strand.
ATGCAGGTCGGCGACACGACCAGATCGAGCACGACGGCAGGCCCGGCGTCGGCATCGTCAAGGCACTACGCGACGGCCGCGCGTACGTGCACCTCACGGTCAGGCCCGTCGAGCCGTGGCAATCGCCGCTGACGGGAGGTGTCGTGCCGGCCGGCTGCCCGTTCACCTACTGCGTATGGGTCAGTCTCGACACGCGACCTACCCGACCTAGAGTCCTTGGCACCCCACTGGGGCAGCCGCAGACCGTGACCGACTACCTTCGAGCGGGCGAAGATGGCGAACGGCTACGACGCGCCGGATCGAACTGGCCTCGACAAACCTGATTTCTCTCGTGGGCCTGGAGCCCTTTTCAGCTCACCGCCACGCGCTCACCGTGAAAGCGCCGGGCTAGGGCGTCGTGTTGTCGATGAAGATGCGGGAGCCGTCGTGCAGGCTCCTGATGCAGATGAACCCGTCATGATTGACGTTGTCGGCAATGCCGGCGAAATTGCTGCCGAGGACCGACACCGGGGCCAGCTGGAAGTCGGCCGGGCATCCTGTTCCCGGCGTCGTGGCGGCCGAGGCCGGCCAGGGTGCGAGTAGCACGGCCGCCGCTAGGGCCGAGACGGCAATTATTGGACGTACACGCATGACTGCACCTTCCTGGAAAGACACGACTCGCGTTGCCCGTGACCTTTGCTGTCAGTTGCCAAGATTGAGCCACGGGGTGCGGCTGGCCGTCCATAGCCCCATCTGCCTAGTCTGGAGGTGGCTCCCGGGCGGCGAGTCCACGGAGTGCCCGTCCCGGCCGTCGGCTGGAAGGGGGGTACGTAGCCTCACCAGACCGACTGCAAGATGTCGTAGTCGCCGGTGCCATTCTGCCGTGCCCGGTCATAGGCCATCACGACCGCGACAGCCAGGTCGATCCGCCGGGTGATCGTGCCCTTGGCCAGCCGGGTACCGCGGGCGTCCTCTTTGACGACGGCATCGGCGACGTGACGGGCTAACCGCGGGTCGCCAGAATGGGTCACCTGCCGGTTGACGACGGCCTCGAACAGCGCCGTCGTGGCCGGCGTCATCCGCTGCGGGCTCTGCGGGAACTCCACGACGGGCAGCCGCTCGGCGTCGAGCGCCTGCAGGGTCCGGGTCCAGCGGAACGGGTCGGCGGCGATCTCCCGAACATCCCACCGCCTGCACGCCTGCCGTACCGCCTCCTCGACGTCCGCGACGGGTACCCGGTAGGACGGGTCCGTGGCCGGCGGCTCCCAGAGCTGCACCACATCGACGTGGGCACCTTCTCCACGGTGACCACCACGAGCGCCGTGCAGTCCTGACTGAACGAGCCGTCGAGGCCGAGCACGACGCGGGCACCCGCGGGGATCGGCCTCGGGTCCGCGCACGCCGCCCACGTGCCATCGGGCAGCCATTGGCCGTCGACCTGGTCGAGCCATTGCCCGAGCCGGTACCGCCGGAAGGATGACTCCCGGGAGGTTCGCAGGGTCGCGTGCAGGGCGTCACGGTGCAGGAAGTCATCGAGCGCCGGGTTGGCCTGCGCCCACGCCTGCTCGTCGTCCACATCGCACCCGGCCGGCGCGGCGAACTCCCGAAAGTAGAACGACGGGTCAGACCCGCCAGGCCATGATCCCGCAGCTTGAACATCACCGAATCGGGGTCAGAGCCCGGCGTCGAAATCGCCAACGTCAAACTGCGGTCCCGCTTCCCGGCGGCCAGCGACATCGCCTCCCACACGGCCTCGGTCACCACATGCAGCTCATCGACAATGCACAAGCACGGGTCGAACCCCTGTAGCGCACCGGGCTCGGCACTCCGAAGACCGCACCCGGGCCGCCGTAGACAACGTGCTCGGCGCGGAAACTGTGATAGCGGCCGATCTTGGTGCGCCCTCAGTGCGCCCTCGGCAGGCGCTGGAAAAGTAAAACCGCAGGTCAGACGGCGTGGGGCGGATGAGACGGCCTGTACGCCGGGTTCTGTGGCCGGGGCGCCTTGCGGCACTGCCCCGGCAGGCGATCATCCATCTAGGCCTGCCGTCACCGACAGGCTCGTGCGGTCTACCCGCAGGCTCGGGCGGGCCGCCCTCGATCGCCTGCGCAGGCCCGGCGCCCGAAGGCACCGAGCCCTTCTTGACCTTGCTCCAGGTGGGGTTTGCCGAGCCGCCCGGGTCACCCCGGGCGCTGGTGGTCTCTTACACCGCCGTTTCACCCTTACCCATCGCCTCGCGGCGTGGGCGGTCTGCTTTCTGTGGCACTGTCCCGCGGGTCGCCCCGGGTTGCCGTTAGCAACCACCCTGCCCTGTGGAGCCCGGACGTTCCTCGGCGACTCCCTCACGGGAAGCCGTCGCGATCGCCCGGCCGACTCATCCGCCGTACGGGGACTCTACGCGGAAGCGGCCTGCAGGCCCAGGTGTGAGGCGTCGTTCATGCGCTTGACGACCGCCGGCCCGTCCGCATACCAGTCCACTTCGGAGATGCCGGTGAGGTCGAGGTGCATGCGGTGCAGCGCCTGCGGCGGTGCGTCCAGGGCCAGCCGCAACAGGGTCTTGATCGGGGTGACGTGGGAAACGATCACGACCCGCCCGGCCGGGTGCGCTCGCAGGACGCGGTCGCGGGCCTGCCGGACCCTGCTGGTCGTCGCGGCGAAGGACTCGCCGCCCGGTGGGGCGACGTCGGCCGAGCCAAGCCATGCCTCCACCTCGTCGGGCCAGCGCTGACGCACTTCGCCGAACGTCAAGCCCTCCCACTCGCCGAAGTCGGTCTCGGCGAAGCCGGCATCCTCGGTGACGGACAGGCCGAGAGCCTCCGCCACGAGGTCCGCGGTCTGCCGGGCCCGCCGCAGTGGTGAGCTGACGACGGCGTCCACTCTGCCCAGCAGCGCCGCCGTCGAGGCTAGCGAGCGCGCCTGAGCCAGGCCCGCCTCAGTGAGGGGATTGTCCCCGCGGCCGCTGAAACGCTTCTCCGCCGACAGCGACGTCTCCGCATGCCGCATCAAGATGGTGGTCGTGGGCGGCGCCTGCCCGTCCATCCAGCCGGTCAGCCGGTTGTCCGCCCGGCGGTCGGCCGGCAACGCGGCACCGCCCCGGGGGCGCCCGCCCTCGGCGGCGTCCATGGCCTCGTTGGCCAGCCGGTCGGCGTGGGCGTTGCGGACCCGTGGGACCCAGGTGAACCGCACGGTGCCGAACTGGCGGGTGAGCGCTGCGGCCTGACGCGCAAGCACCTTCATGTCCGGATGCTTGACCTGCCACCGGCCCGACATCTGCTCGACGAGCAACTTGGAGTCCAGGCGCACCTCGACGTCGCCGCCACCGGAGTCCAGCGCTGCCTGCAGGCCTGCGATCAGTCCCTGGTACTCGGCGACGTTGTTCGTCGCCCGGCCGATGGCGAGCGAACGTTCGGCAAGCACCTCGCCGGTGCGTGCGTCGCGCACCACCGCACCGTATCCGGCCGGACCGGGGTTGCCACGCGAACCCCCGTCTGCCTCGACGATCAGCCGGCGACCGGTCACAGGGCCGACTCGGCGGTGCGGACGAGGATGCGGCCGCACTCCTCACACCGCAGCACCTCGTCAGGGGCAGCGGCGCGCGCCGCCTGCAGGTCACCGCCGGAGAGCTCCAGGTGACACCCTTCGCACCGGTGACGGAAGAGCCGGGCGGCGCCCGTACCGCCCGAAGACAATCGGATCCGCTCGTAGACCGCCAGCAGGTCCGCGGGGACCTCCGCGGCGATCGAGGCGCGGACGGCGTGCTGCTCAGCTGTCGCCGCGTCGATCTCGGCGAACACCTTGTCCCGTCCCGTGACCATGACGTCGTGATCTGCCTCGGCCCGCTCGAGTGCCTCGACGACCGCGGCCTGGCGGGTGTCGGCCTCCTCCCGGCGCTCCATCAGCTCCAGCAACTGGTCCTCGAGGTCGCTCTGCCGACGGGCGAGTGAGGTGATCTCGTGCTGCAGACCCTCGGCCTCCTTGGGCGAGGTGCTCACGAGCATGCGTTGCTGGTCGCGCTCGGCCCTGGCCCGCACCTGGTCGACGTCGGTCTCCAGCTTGCGCTGCTCGCGGTCGAGGTCGCCGACCTCGACGTCGGCCTGCATCCGCTGGCTGTCAAGGCGCTGCCTCTCGGCGGTGAGGCGGGCGATCTCTGCCAGCTCGGGCAACGTACGTCGCCGGTGCGCCAACTGGTCGAGGGTGGTGTCCACGGCCTGCAGGTCGAGCAGGCGAAGTTGGGCGTCGGGGGCTGCGTTCACTGTGCGGTCGACGGCTCCTTCGCAAACGGCAGGTGCATGGTCCAGGGATCGGTGACCAGGTCGGACACGACGGTATCCACCGTATCGTTGAGCGCGGCTCTCAGCCGGGTCGCGGTCTCGGCGAGCCAGGGATGCTCGGAGGCCCAGTGCGGCACGTCGATCAGCGCGGGGCCGCCGGCTTCGGCATGCTCGGCCGCGGGATGGTGGCGCAGGTCCGCCGTCACGAACACGTCGGCACCGCAGCGCCCGACGGCGCCGAGTAGGTCGTCACCGGCACCGCCGCAGACGGCGACCGTACGGACCAGCCGCCCCGGCTGCCCGCTCACCCGGATGCCCCCGGTCGTTGCCGGGAGGGCTGCCGCCACCCGTTCGGCGAAGCCGCCGAGGGTGATCGGCAGCGACAGCTCACCGACCCGGCCCAGTCCGTTATGGGTGTCGCCCTCCGGCAGGGGCCGGATGTCACGCAGGCCGAGAATGCCGGCCAGGGCGTCCGACACCCCCGGAGTGGCCACGTCTGCGTTGGTGTGTGCGGTGTGCAGGGCGATGCCGCTGGTGATGAGCCGGTGCACGATGCGACCCTTGTGGGTGTCGGCTGCCACACCGTGCACCGGCCGCAGCAGCAGCGGGTGGTGGGTCAGCAACAGGTCCGCGCCGATCTTCCTGCACTGCTCGACGGTGGCGGTCACCGGGTCGACGGCCAGCAGCACCCGGCCAACGTGCATGTCAGGGTCACCGCAGACCAGCCCGACCGCGTCCCAGGGCTCGGCGCGGCGGGGGTCGAAGAACGCATCGAGGACCGCGACGATCTCGCCGAGGGTGGGCACGCTGCCCAGGCTAGCGGCGCCCGACCTGTTCCTGTGGCGAGGAGTCCGGCACCCGCTCGGTGTTCACTGGCGCCGCGCCGCCGTGCACGGCGCGCAATCCACGCAGGCGCACGGTCACCGTGACGTCAGTGCCGTCAACCGTCGCCTCGACGCGTCCGTCGTCGACCTCGGCCAGCCTGCGGGCCAGGTAGAGGTCGAGGGAGATCGGCCGGCCGGTGACTGCCGACTCGCGGCTGGCGAAGGGCTCCAGGAGCCGTGTCGGGCCCTCCGCGAGGTCGGCGTCAGCGGCGTACCGCAGGACAATGAGCACCTCGCCGCCGTGCGCACCACCTTCGAGCCGAATGCCCCGCCCTGCTCTGGCGTGGTCGAGGCCGTGCCGGACGAGGGCCCCGACCACATGGTCGAGGGTGTCCTGCGAGGTGACGGCCACCAGCCCCGGCGCCGCACTCGCCTCGATCCTGGGCTCGGTGCCGGCCGTCAGGAGGGTCGCTGTCACATCGGCCACGGCGGTCGGCTCGCTCACGGCCGCCGAGGCAGCGGCGAGCATGTCCTCGAGCAACCTGGACAGCCGCTGCCCGTGTTCGGCCAGGCCGGCCAGCAGTGTGTCGCGCACGTCCGGCGGGATCCGGTCGCCCTGGCTGCGCAAGGTGGCGACTACCCCGTTGATGGCGGTCAGCGGCGTACGGAACTCGTGGGAGACACTCGAGATCAGGTCCTCACGCATCTGCCCGGCCTCTCGCATCCGCGCGATGGCCCCCATCTCGGTGTCGAGCAACTGCATCCGGTAGGTCTCCTCCCGTACGGAGGAGCGCCCGGAGTAACCCCAGAAGACCATCAGCACAGCACCGGCCGCCGCGATGAATGCCCCGTGGACAACAGCGAGCAGGACGGCGTCACGAATGCCGCCGCTGCCGTCCTCGGACACGCTGTGGAACGACAGGACGCCCGCGGCGAGTTGCTCGCCGAGTACGAACACGAACGCGGTGACGAACGGCCGCCAATCCTGATAGAGCGCCACCAGGATCGTCATGACGAAGAAGTGGAAGTGCGCCACGCTCGCGTCGTGCGACAGGGCGACCAGGACCGCCGAGCAGCTCATCAGTCCCATCGTCGCTGCCAGGCTCTGCCGCACCCGCCCGCCGGGCATCGCGGCCAGGGCGAGCAGCACGCCGATCACTGCCATGCCGGCCAGCGTCAACAGGATTCGGTTGCCGTTGAGGAAGCCGTAGGCGAATAGGGCCGGCAGATGAAAGGTGAGGACGGCCACCACGAGACGATGGCGAGCGCGCCACTCGGTCTCGGGCAGGGCAACGCCGTGTGGGAGGCGCGGGGACCAACCGCGCGGACTGCCTGACGCCGAGCTCATGACACAAGTATCAACCGTGAGAGCACATCGTTGAATGATCCATTTGTGTCATATCCGGTAGAGCGCGTAGTCCTCCGGTAGCTGCCCTGTTCAGGGCGAGAAGCGCCAGACTGTCAGCAGGTAGGTGCCGTACCACGCCGATGCGACGGCAGCGCCGGTGAGCAGCACCACCCGGTGCACCCGGCCGGCGCGGGCCAGTGCCGCCCCGAGCGGCAGCAGGAGTGGGAATGCCGGCAACAGCAACCGCGCCTTGGCGTGGTAATACCCAGACGTGCCGATCACCAAGACCAGCAGGATCAGCGCATAGCCGGTGAGGACCCAGGGGATGCGCCGGTCGGTGAGCAGCACCACCGAGCCGACCACCGCGGCGAACAGCACGAGGCTGCTCACGACGAACGGCAGTGCCGACTCCCTGGTCAGGACCTCGAAGAGTGAGTCCCAGGTGTAACGCCCGCCGTCCCAATGGGTGCCCCACACGTGCTGCTCCAGCCATAAGTAGGCATCGGGACGGCCGACGCGGTATCCCACCCAGGCCCAGTAGCCGACCAGCCCGAGCGGCGCCAGCGCACCTGCCATCAACGGGCGCCAGGTGCCCTCACGCCGCACCAGGACCACCACCAGTGCCGCACCCACCGCTGCTATCAGGGCCGTGGCCGTGGGCCGGACCAGGCCGGCCAGCAGGCAACTCAGGCCCGCCGTCAGCCACTGCCGACGAAGCACCGCGAGCAGCGCCCAGGCCGCCAGCGCGGTGAACAGGTTCTCCGCGTAGACGAGGGACTCCACCACAGCATGCGGCAGGGCGGCCCACAGGGCCACCAGCATGATGCCGGTCCGCGGGTCGTAGACGTGCGCTCCGACGCGGTAGATGGCGAAGGCGGCGGCCAACCCACAGAGTCCGCAGACCAACAGTCCGGCCACGCCGGGTGAGATGTGGAGCACCCGGTAGGCGACCCCGATGAGCGCCGGTAGGCCCGGGTGGAAGGCCGGGTTGCCCAGCGTCGGTGAACCGCTGGGCAGCCGGAGCGCCCGGTCGTAGCCGTGCTGGGCGATGTCGAGGTAGTACAGGCCGTCGGATTTCGTCAGCAGGGCCAGGGTCGAGCGGTGCAGCCGGTGCGCCGCCAGCCACACCGCGAGCACCCCGAGGGCACGGATCGCGACGTAACCCGCCACCGCGAGGATCGCCGGGCCCCGCCACCAGGGGCCCCTCGGTGCGTCGGGAGGACGCGCCCCTGCTTCGGGCGGGGACATCGGCTCTATCGCGCTCCCTCGGACATGTCGAGGACGAGGGCCTGTACGAGAAGATGGATACCGGTCAGCATCGGCGCCACTGCCAGCAGCACCGTGCCTGCGGTGGCGGCCTGCGGGCCGATGGAATCGGCCACCACGATGACCCCCATGACCAGACCGATCGTGCACAGGAGCAGACCGGTGAAGAACAGCAGGGCGATCGCGGAGAACGACGGGAAGACGTACTTGAGGATCATCCGGCGCCAGAAGCCTCGAAAAAGCAGGGCGGCCAACCGCGGCGCCTCGCGGTGGATCCGCAGGCTGGACACCTCGTCGCCGTAGATCGCGGGCAGCGGGACGTCGCGGGCGCGGACGCCGAGGATGTTGAGGGTGATCAACAGGTCGTTCTCGAAGGCGTAGCCAGAATGCAGCCGGTCGAGGTCGATGCGCTCCAGCGCCGACCTGTGCACCGCGGTGTAGCCGTTCTGCGGGTCGAACAGGTTCCAGTACCCCGACGCCAGCTTGGTCATGAACGACAAGACGACGTTGCCGAGCAGCCGCGTGACCGGCATCGCCGACAGCGCCGAGAGGTGCCCGAACCGGTTGGCCTTGCTGAACCCGATGCCGTCGTCGGCGATCGGGTCGAGTAGGGCCGGCAGGTGCCGGGCATCCATCTGGTCGTCGCCGTTCATGACGACGCAGACGTCGGCGCCCTTGTCGAGGG
>JBDUBV010000123.1:0-8652 GCA_040003795.1 Pseudonocardiales bacterium
CGAAGTTCATCACCCGGCTGCCGCCGCCCTGCATCTGGCTGATGAAGAAGAACAGGATGAAGCCGATGACAATGAACGGCACGAACGTGAGGAGCACGTTCAGCAGGAGGTTGGGGGTGCTGACCTTGGTGTCGAACTTCGCGCCGGAGTTGTCCTTGCTCTCGCTGACCAGCAGACCGTAGATCTCGTCGGCGGCCTCGGCGGGGTAGGCGGTAGCGATCTTGTCACTGCTGCCGCCCTCGACCGGCACCGACTTCTTGAGGTCGACCCGCAGCTTCTGCTGCTTGTCGTCGAGGCGGACCTTGGTGTAATTGCCCTGTGTTATGGCAGCTATCGCCGTCGAGGTGTCGACCTTCTTGTAACCACCGTCCCCCCGCAGCAAAGGGCTGATCAGCAGGAAGAGGGCAAGAACCAGCAGAACCCAAACGAGAGGCTTGCGGAGAAGCTGTCTACTGCGTTCCATATTGCGTCGGGAAACGCCAAGCGGCGGCCCGGACCTCCTGATCCCGCGTGTGAGGATGCGACCGGCGAGACATCGACGGTACACCGGTACATTACCCAACGCCCCGGTCGGGACGCTCTCCCGCTTCAACGGCCCGGGAGGGGCCGATGTTCCGTATCCCGCCTCCGGCGAGGAGCCGGAATAGACAGTTATCTCAGCGTTCGTAAACCGACGGCTTGAGGATTCCCACGTACGGCAGATCGCGGTAGCGCTCGGCGTAGTCCAGCCCGTAACCGACCACGAAGACGTCCGGGATGTCGAAGCCGACGTAGCGGACCGGGAGCTCGACCCTGACCGCGTCGGTTTTGCGGAGCAGGGCGACCACCTCCAGTGAGGCGGGCTGCCGGCTGCGTAGGTTGCGCAGCAGCCAGGACAGGGTCAGCCCCGAGTCGATGATGTCCTCGACCACGACCACGTGCTTGCCGGCAATGTCGCGGTCGAGGTCCTTCAGGATGCGTACGACCCCCGAGGAAGTAGTGGACTGGCCGTAGGAGGAGACCGCCATGAACTCCATCGTCACCGGTCGGGACAGGGCGCGGGCGAAGTCGGCCATGAACATCACGGCACCCTTGAGCACCCCGACGAGGAGCAGCTCGCGGTCGGCGTACTGGGCGGAGACCTCGGCGGCGAGCTCCTCGATGCGCGTCTGAATGTCCTTCTCCGACACGACCACGGACTCGATGTCGGCGTCGTACACCTGGGGTCTCCTCATCGCCGGGAACTCACGGTCAGCCTAACCAGCCCGGCGCCAGGACAACCGGCCCGCGTTGCGAAAGGCCGCCACGCCGCCGCCCAGGCTGACCGGGCCCTGGCCGGACCAGGAGACCACCAGGTCGTCGAGGGCGCGGACGTGCGTGGACCCCAAGGCGCCGCCGGGGACACCCGCAGCGACCGCGGCCGCCCGCAGGACCCTGGAGCGCACCGCCGGCTGCAGTTCAGCGAGAGCCGCGCAGTCCAGGCTGCCGTCCGCGGCGGTCACGGCGGCTCGCGCGGCGGCCGCCGCCTCGTCCAGCGCATCGGCGTCGGCCCTGAGCAGCTCGGAGCTGCGCGCCAGGCCCGCGGTGGCCCCCGGCGCCGCCTCCTCCAGCGAGCGCAGCACGGCTCGCACCCGCACCCTGGTGTAGGCGCTGTCGCCGTTGTGCGGGTCCTGCCACGGTTGCAGGCCCTCGCCCGTGCAGGCGGCGCTGGTGACCGCGCGGGACAGGCCAAGTAGCGGGCGACGGTAGCGCCCTCGGACCGCCGCCATTCCTGACAGCGAACGCGCCCCCGAGCCGCGGGCCAGGGCCAACAGGACGGTCTCGGCCTGGTCGTCAAGTGTGTGGCCGAGCACGATGGCGGCTGCGGCGTGCCGGCCGGCGGCGGCGTCGAGTGCTGCGTAGCGGGCAGTACGGGCTGCTGCTTCCGGGCCACCCTGCCGGCCAACCGCGACCCGGCACATCTCGACGGGTTCGAAGCCGGCCGCGACCGCCCAGCCGCGCACCCGCTCGGCTTGAGCGGCCGACCCCGGCTGCAGCCCGTGGTTGACGGTGACCAGGCCGGCGCGCCACGGTGCGGACCTGGCCACGAAGGCAGTCGCCGCGGCGAGGGCGAGGGAGTCTGTCCCCCCACTGCACGCGACCAGCACTACGGCGCCGGCCGGCAGGTCGGCCAGCGAGCGGCGCACCGCCAGCCGGACTGCGGCCACGGCAGGAGGCGGCCCGCTCACCCGGCTCAGCCGGCCGGAGGGAGGGCAGGGTCAGGACGCATGGATGCCGTGCACGCGGGCGATCCAGGCCGGCGCGTCGCTGATCTCGGCCACCGTCGGTAGGGTCTCCGGCGATCGCCAGACCTGGTTGAAGCCGTCCATGCCCACCTGGTCTACGACGGCGGTGACGAAGCGGCTGCCCTCGGCGTACTGCCGCATCTTGACGTCGATGCCGAGCAGCCGGCGCAGGGCCCGGTCGACCGGGCCGGTGCCCGCCCGACGGGCCTGGAACTTCTCGTGGATCGCCTCGACCGAAGGCACGACCATCGGGCCGACACCGTTCATGACGAACTCCGCGTGACCCTCGACCAGCGTCATCAGGGCCGTCAGCCGGTCGAGGACGACCTTCTGCGCCGGCGTCTGCACGAGGTCGATGACACTGAGCTCGGTGTCGAGCTCGCGCACCGCCTTGGCGACCTGCCCGATAGCCGAGAACAGCCGGTCCTTCATGGCTTCGGGATCGGAGGCGTCCATGAAAGCTGCCACTTCAGACAGGAAATGGTCGCGCAGCCACGGCACGGCGGTGAACTGGGTGCGGTGGGTCACCTCGTGCAGGCACACCCAGAGGCGGAAGTCGTGCGGGTCGACCTCGAGGCTGCGCTCGGCCGCGACGATGTTGGGTGCGACCAGCAACAACTGGCCGGGGGCCCCGGAGAACACCTCGTACTGCCCGAGCACCTTGCTCGCCAGGAAGGCCAGGATCCCGCCGACCTGCAGGCCGGTGATCCGCGATCCGACTGCAGTGGCGAACGGGCCCGGATTGACACCGCTGCGGCCGATGAGCTTGTCGGTCAGTGGGGTCAGTACGGTCCGGAAACCGCTGACGTTGACGTCGGCCCAGTCGGCCCGGTCGACGACCCGCACGGGAGGGTGCTCGACTTGAGCGGACAGGTGGGTGAAGTCGTTTACGTGCACCTCGGACTCGTCGGTGGCCTGGCGCAGGTTGGCCACCACTGCTGCGGCTTCGGAGTAGGTCACGCTCGGACCGCCACCGGCCAGCCGCCCGGCTGTGGCAACGGCGAGGTCCCAGTTCACCATCTCTGTCATGGCTCAACCGTACGGGTTGGCTCGCCGCAATGCGCGCGACCACATCGCCCGCTAGCGGCAGCCGCATCGCGCCAATGCCGTCGCGACGGCGTCCAGCGCCGCCTCGGCACCGAGCGTCCCGCCGGCCGGCACCCGGTCGGCGAGTACCGCGAAGGCGAGCAGGCGCCCGTCGGCGTCGCGTACGACTCCGGCCAGCGCGCTGACCCCCGACAGCGTCCCGGTCTTGGCCCGCACCTCGCCGGCCGCGCCACGGGTCGCGCCTACCCGGTAGCGCTCGTCGAGGGTGCCGCTGAAGCCGGCCACCGGCAGGCCGGTGAGCAGGGACCGCAACTGCGGGTGTGCCTCGCTCGCGGCTGCGGACAAGGCGCCGGTCAGCAGGGCCGCCGAGACGAGGTCAAGCCGCGAGAGGCCGCTGCCGTCGACCAGCCGGAGCGAGCCGACGGCGATGCCGGCCCGGGCGAGCGCGCTGCGCACTGCCGCGGCGGCACCGGTGAAGTTGGCGGGCTGGTGCGCCGCGATGGCGACCTGGCGGGCCAGCGCCTCGGCGAGGACGTTGTCACTGGCGGCGAGCATCTCCTCGACCAGGACCGACACCGGCGCCGAGACGATGCCGGCCACCGCCGTCGCGCCGGCCGGTGCCGTGCCGCGCGCCACCGCCGCGGCGGGCACGCCGAGGAGCCGGGCCAGTGCCTGGCCGGCGGTGAGGTCGGGAGCCGTCGACCGGGCCCGCACCGAGGCGCTGACCCGGCCGCCGTTGACCATCACAGCAGTGATCGGCGCGACGTTGCCGCTGCTGACCAGGTCGGAGTCCCAGCCCTGACCGGTGACCGGGCCGGTGAATGCCGAGCCGTCGACGATCAGCCGCGTGATCGGCTGAGGGTGCGCCTTGCGGATCGCTGCGGCGAAGATGTCCAGGCGGGGGGCGCCGGCATAGGCCTGGTGGCCGTCGACCGACACGGTGGGGTCGCCACCGCCGACGAGCACGACCTCGCCGGGTGCGGCTCCTGCTACGACGCGGGTGGTGATCCGAGCCTGCGGGCCTGGTCCGGCCAGCACGGCGAAGGCCGTCGTGAGTTTGGCCACCGACGCCGGGGTGGCCGGTCGCGCGGCATTGCCACTGGCCAGAGCGTCGCCGCTCTCGGCATCGACGACGGAGTACGACAGCCTGCTGCCCAGGCGCCGGTCGCGCAGCAGGCCGGCAAGTGCGTGGGTGAGGCCGGCGGCCGTGGGCAGCAGGCCGCCGGCGGCCGCGGGCAGCAGCACCGGGCTCGGCGAGGGCACCACGGGTGATGGGCTCGGGCGCGCAGCCGTCGCCCTTCGGTCCGGACGGTCGGCCCGCACGAGCAGGACCGCCGCGGTGGTGACGGCGATCACCAGGAGGGCCGCCGTGGCGACTGCCGGCGCTACCCGGCCGCGCCCGTCCCTCATGTGCGCGACACTAGACGCCTGCCCGAGCCGGACCCCGAGGAGCGAAAGTGGACTTCGACGTCACCATCGAGATCCCCAAGGGCCAGCGCAACAAGTACGAGGTCGATCACAGCACGGGTCGCATCCGCCTGGACCGGATGCTGTTCACCTCGACCCGCTACCCCGCGGACTACGGCTTCATCGAGGGCACCCTCGGTGCCGACGGTGACCCGCTCGACGCGCTGGTGCTGGTCGACGAGCCGACCTTCCCCGGGTGCCTGATCCGCAGCCGCACCATCGGGATGTTCCGGATGACCGACGAGATGGGCGGCGATGACAAGGTGCTGTGCGTGCCGGCCAACGACCCGCGGATGGAGCACCTGCGCGACATCCACCACTTCCCGGAGTTCGACCGGCTCGAGATCCAGCACTTCTTCGAGGTCTACAAGGAACTCGAGCCAGGCAAGTCGGTCGAGGGTGCGACGTGGGTAGGGCGCGCGGAGGCCGAGCGCGAGATCGAGGTATCCCGCCGGAGGTTGGCCGAGCACGACGGTGACCTGCACTCGGGCAACCCTGACCGCCCGACTGCCTAGCGGTCAGGGAGCCCAGCCGTCAAGGGGCCTTGGCCGCTGCCACCTCGGCGTCAGCGGATCCGGCCGGGTCGGTCGGCACCGCTGCCGGTGTCGGGCCGCGCAGTGCCCTCTCCGGGAGGATGAAGGCCAGGACCAGGCCGACGAGCACGGCCGGCACCGCCACCAGGAATACCGTGTGGATCGAGCGGACGAACATCTCCAGCACGGCGTCGTGGATCACGCCGGGCAATGCCTTGATCGCCTGCGGGTCGCTGAACAGCGAGTCGCCCGAGCCGGTGGTCGGCTTGGCGCCCGCGGCGGCCGGCAGCAGCTTGGGCTCCCAGTAGTGCAGCCTGGCAGTGAGCACCGCACCGAAGACGGCAGTGCCGAAGGCACCGCCGAGGGTGCGGAAGAACGCGGTGGACGAGGTGGCCGCTCCCATGTCCTTGCGCTCGACGGCGTTCTGTACCGCCAGCACCAGCACCTGCAGTACGCAGCCGAGACCCAGCCCGAGGATCACCAGGTCCATCGAGATCACCAGTTGTGAAGTGTCGACCTTCAGCCGGCTGAGCAGGTACAGGCTGATCGCCATCAGGGCGGTACCGATGATGGGGAACATCTTCAGCTTGCCGGTGCGGCTGATCATCCGGCCGCTGCCGATGGAGGCGAACAGGATGCCGGCCATGAGAGGCAGCAGCAGCAGGCCCGACACGGTCGGCGTACGCCCCTTGACGATCTGCAGGTAGACCGGGATGTAGACGATCCCGCCGAACATTGCCAGGCCGACGATGAAGGTGATCGCGTTGGAAACGCTGAACACCTGGTTGCGGAACAGCGCCAGCGGCAGGATCGGCTCGGCGGCGAAGTGCTCGCGCACCAGGAACGCCGCGGTCAGCGCCAGACCGCCAGCCGTCAGCCCGACGATCGTCGCCGATGTCCAGTCGTACTGCCGGCCGCCCCACACGGTCACGAGCAGCAGGCAGGACACCGCTGCGACGAGCAGCGCCGAGCCGGCGTAGTCGATCTTGTGCTCGCGCCTGGTGTGCGGCATCTTCAGCACGGCGCTGGTGACGAAGAGGGCGGCAATGCCGACGGGAACGTTGACGTAGAAGATCCAGCGCCAGGTCAGGTGATCGGTGAAGTAGCCACCGAGCAGCGGGCCGCAGACCGAAGCCACGCCGAAGACCGCTCCGAAGTAGCCCTGGTAGCGGCCCCGCTCACGGGGGCTGATGATGTCACCGATGATCGTGATCGCCAGCGTCATGAGGCCACCGGCGCCGAGGCCCTGGATTGCGCGGAAGGCGATGAGCTCGCCCATGTTCTGGCTCAGTCCGCACAGGATCGAGCCGAGCAGGAAGACCACGATGGCGAACTGGAAGACTGGCTTGCGGCCGTACAGGTCGGAGATCTTGCCGTAGAGCGGCGTCGACGCCGTCGAGGTCAGCAGGTAAGCGGTGACCACCCAGGACAGGTGCTCGAGCGCCTTGAAGTCGCCGACGATGCGTGGCAGAGCGGTGGCCACGATCGTCTGGTCGAGTGCCGCCAGAAGCACTCCGAGCATCAGGCCGGACATCACCACCAGGATCTGGCGGTGCGTCATCGTCGGCTGCTCGCCGGACTGGGCGGCCACCGTGGGTGCTGCGCTCATGAACTCTCCTGTCGGATGTGCGACCAGCGGGCAACGCCCTCGTTGAAGCGGGCGAGCAATCGCCCGAACTCTGTGCGGTCACCGGGTGGCCACTCGGCCACCACAGCGGCGATGAATCGACTGCGCGCCTCGCGAGTGCGGGTCAGCAGCGCGATGCCCTCGTCGGTGGCGCGCAGGAGCACGGCACGCCCATCGGCCGCATCGGCCGACCGGGCGACCAGGCCGTGCGCCTCGAGGTGCCCGACCTGGCGGCTCACAGTCGAGGCGTCGACGCAGGCCACCTCCGCGAGGGTCGTCAGCCGGGTCGGGCCGGTCTCCACGAGACGGGCCAGCAGCAGGTATCCGGCCTTCTCGAGGGAATCGGGCGTTGCACTAGGGGCCTGCATCTGGCGGTGCATGTGTTGGCCGGAACGGAACAGACGGGTCAGTTCCCGCTCGATGCCCTGATGGGTCGGATCGGGCACAGCGCTACGCCGGGTGACCCGAGTTGGTTGCATGGTACAAGCATATCACGTCGAGTTGTTCGGCCAACGACACTCCACGTATCCCGGAAATCGTGGGTGACCGGGGTCCGCACCCCACGTTGTTTTCGGGAACACGCTGGGTGAACTGTCAGGCGGTTACCGGCGGCGGATAACCCGGGCTCAGTGGCTCCGGCGCGGGCATCGGAGCGTCGGGGTCAGGTTGCGGGGGCGAGAGCGGCGCCGGGCGGGTGGGATCCGGCCCGGGCGCAGGGGGCTGCGGCGTCGGCTCCAGCGGCGGCTGGGGGTCGTGCGGGACGAGTGGATCGCCTTGGGTCATCTCGCGGCCTTTCTGTGACAGTGCGTCGGCAGCTATCGGCGTACCCCGTCGGATGAACCATCCGCTGCCCTCGACCCTGCCCCGAACGTTCCCGGGAGTCAAAGTTCAGCCATCTCCGCCGTGGGGTGCTGCGGCCAGGGGAGGCACTTCTTGCAGGTCGGCGAGGCTGGCGTCGAGCTGTACGACCGGGCCGCTCCAGTCGTCGACCAGGTCCCACGGCACGAAGCGGTCATTGCGGTGCAGCCAGCGGACCAGCCGCCACAGCAGCCACGGCCGTCCCTGGTCGCGGCGGTCGTAGCCGAGCGTGCCGCCCCAGTGCGCCGGGCTCACCACGAGGCCGTCGAGCCGGAGATCGGAGACCTCGGTGGCCGGCTGGCCAGGCTGCAGTCCGGTGTCCAGCCGCAGGTCGATGACGGTGCCGACGGTGCCGTCGTGGCAGTGCACCCGCTTGCCCATCACATCACTTGCCCGCATGGTCAGCTCCTGGGAGCTTGCCGATCGCATGCACGTCGACCCACTGCTCGGTCTGGTGGGTCCGCAGCTCGGCGCGGGCAGCGGAGAGGGTCACGTCGGTGCCGATCTCCTTCACCACGGCGATCGCGATGCGGGCGGGGCCGTCCTGATCGGTGGGCCGCAGGCGGGCTTGCACCGCCACCATCCAACGCCCCAGCGGGCCACCGATCCGCGGGCCCAGGGCAGCCGGGCCGGCCAGGATCGCCGTGACCACCGTCCGGCCGGTCGCGTCCGGCTCGAACTCCAAGTCGTCGACCTTGCACACCAGCCGGCCGTCACGGTCGACCACCTGACGGTCCAGGAGGTGGAAGTCGACGTCCATGCTGGGCAGGGAGGTCTTCACAGTCCCGCCTTCGTTGCCACCATCAGAGGGATCGCGGCCAGCGACACCACGATAAGGATCGCAAGGTAAATCAGC
>JBDUBV010000258.1:0-2568 GCA_040003795.1 Pseudonocardiales bacterium
TCTGGACGGTGATCGAGGCCGCCGGCCCCGATGGTGTCGACACGGCCACCATCGCAACGCGCACCGGCCTGTCCAGGGATCAGTTCAAGGCCGCCGTCGCCGTCGTGCTGACCATGAGGCGTCCTGTGGTCGACGTGGACGCCGCGCTCGGCCTCATCGGCAGCAGGCGGCTACAGGAGGCCGACCCGCCAGCCCAACGACGCCGCAACGGCCCGTGAGGGCTCGGGCGTGACAACATGCCCGGAATGTGTCTCGTGAGGGATTCCGGCGTGCCGGGCGAACGACGCCAATGACGGGCCGCTCGGGCGTCACGGTCCGGGCGACAGTGGTGGCCCAACGATGTGACGTCAGGGCAAGCCGGACGCACCAAGATGTCGCGGTCACACATGGGCGCAGGGTGCCACTGCGTTCGGCTATCGGCACCTACGCTCGGGCCAGCAGGTCCGAGGAGCCGGCTGTAGGTGGTTCGCCTGCCACGGGAGGAGTGTGTGATGACCCGATACCTGATCTCGTTCGACGACGGCGCGATGAGCCATATCCCCGACGAGGACTGGCCTGCTGTCGGTGAGGCCGCGCACGCGGTGGTGCGGGAGGCTCAGGACGCCGGTGTCTGGATCTTCGGCGGCGGTGTGGAACGCCAGCAGGCAACGGTCGTGGCACCCGACGGCGCAGTCTCGGCTGGCCCGAATCCGGAGACGAAAGCAGTAATGGGCGGCTTCTCGATCATTGACGTGCCGTCACGCGAGGAGGCGCTTGCTTGGGCTGCCAAGTTCGCCGTGGGTTGCCGCTGCGCACAGGAAGTTCGGGAGATCATGTTCGACCCGCTCACGTAGGCGGGCAAGGAACGAGCCTCAGGCGTGACGGTCAGTGCGGGCGCCGCGCTCCTGACCCTCGGCTAACACTCGTGATCGCTTGATCACAAGTGCTAGTAAGAACAGGGTCCCCGAGATGGTCGGGCCTGCTGCCGGCATGCCTGCTTCCAACTACGTGTGTGCCCGCCCCGGCCGCCGGGTGAGAGGGGGGAAGCAGCCTCACCAAACCGACTTCGAAATGTCGTAGCCGCCGGCGCCATTCTGGTGTCGGAAATCACCCTGCCCCGGCGTCCGAGAGTGAAGGTGGAGCCGCTGGCGACCGAATCCGTGCGGGCGCTTGTCGATGCGGTGCCCGGCCACTATCGGGCGCTCATCGTGCTTGCGGCCGGCACAGGGTTGAGACAGGGGGAGTGCTTCGGGCTCGACGCCGCCCGCGCCGACTTTCTGCGCCGGCAGGTCCGGGTCGGGCAGCAGTTCGTCACCATCAGCGGGCAGGAGCCCTACCTTGGTCCGCCCAGGAACCGAGGCGAGCGTCCGCACGGTGCCGCTGCCCCAAGTGGTGCTCGAGGCGCTCGCCGCGCACGTCGCCGAGTACCCATCGGGCTGGCAAGGTCTGATGTTCACCACGGCGACCGGCGGGCCGATCTGGCGGGCGACGTGGGCCGGCACCTGGGCGACGGCTGTACGGCGTGCCGGGCTGCCTGCGGGCACCCGCTTTCACGATCTAGGCCACTACTACGCCTCACTGCTCATCCGGCACGCCGAGTCGGTGAAGGTCGTGCAGGCCCGGCTCGGCCATGCCAGCGCCGCCGAGACGCTCGACACGTACTCGCACTTGTGGCCGGATTCAGAGGACCGCACCCGGGGCGCAGTCGACTCGGTGCTCGGCGTCCACTCCGTCTTCGCGGCCGATCCTGGTGCGCCCCCAGTGCGCCCCCGTCACGCCGCCGAAGGGTAAAGGTGAAAGGTCAGACGTGGTGTAGCGGCCAGTGTCAGCGGTAGTTGGTGAACTGCAGGGGAATATCGAAGTCGCTGCCCTTGAGCAGCGCGATGACGTCTTGCAGGGCGTCCTTCTTCTTCGCGCTGACCCTCAGCTGATCGCCCTGGATCTGCGCCTGCACGCCTTTGGGGCCCTCGTCGCGGATCTTCTTGGCGATGGCCTTGGCCTTGTCCGCGGCGATGCCCTGGTTGAGCTTGGCGCTGAGTCGGTAGACCTTGCCCGACTGCTGTGGCTCGTCGGCGTCGAGTGCCTTCAGCGAGATGCCCCGCTTGACCAGCTTCTCCTTGAACACCTCCAGGGCGGCCTTGAGCCGCTCCTCGGTGTCGGCCTGCAAGGTGACTGACTCCTCGCCGGCCCACGAGACGCTGGCGTTGACTCCGCGGAAGTCGAAGCGGGTGCCGAGCTCCTTGGCAGCCTGATTCAGGGCGTTGTCGACCTCCTGCCGGTCGACCTTGCTGATGACGTCGAATGACGGGTCGGCCACGGCGGTGCTCCTTCGTCTGTTGTCACCATCGAGTTCGATCCTCGATCCTCCACCGGCTATCCTGCCTCCTGCGGCCGGTCATGATGTACGGCGGCGCACGGCAGGTTGCCCGAGTGGCCAAAGGGAGCGGTCTGTAAAACCGCCGGCTCAGCCTACGTTGGTTCGAACCCAACACCTGCCACCACCAGCTATGAGCTTCTGATCAGTGTGAATGTGTTGATATGTCCGAGCCCGAGGTCCGCGGTCATGTCCCCTCGTTACCATGCATCACC
>JBDUBV010000124.1:0-8413 GCA_040003795.1 Pseudonocardiales bacterium
GGGGGCGGGAGCAGCTCGCCGTCGTGCAGCCGGGCCCAGCCCGACAGTGGGTCGAGGTGGGCGACCAGCCGGGCCTGGTGCCGGCGGGCGACAGCTGGATGGGTGGCGGCGGTGTCCTGCAAAGAGCTGCGGGCCAGGTGCATGACCGCGTCGGCCAGGGTCGCTGCGGGTGTGGCCTGGTCGCCGGAGTCTTCCGCGGAAGACTCCGCCGGCTCGCTGCGGGCTTGCTGGTCGATGTTGTCCCGGGCCTGTTCGAGGGCGGCGAGCAGGACCGCGCCCTGCTCGGCGGGTAGCCGGATGCTGATCAGCAGGCTGCCGTCTTCGTCGTAGCGGACCCGGGTCCGCATCCGGTGGGCGGCAGCCTGCGGATCCGCCTCGTCCTCGCTGATGCGCTGTACCCGGCGGATGCCGCGGGCCAGGCGACCCGGGTGATCGCCCGGACCTGGGTCCAGGACAGCCGGCCGGCGGCGAAGGCGGCCGCCGTCGCCGGCAGCCCGGCTAACGCCCGGGCGACCTTGACCCGTTCATGTGATGCCTTCAGGCCCATGCCCAGCCGCCAGGACAGCCAGTGCGCGCCGGAGAGCATCCCCGGCGCCGACCGTGCCTGCCGGCGGTCGAACTCCCCGATCAGGGCGACCAGCCGGGCCTCCCCGGCCGCGATCCGCCCCGCCCACGTGGTGATCTCCTCGACCACCTGCCCATCGGAGAGAACAGCAAGATTCGTCGTCATGGCGCCGAAAGCTAGAACCACCCACCGACACTGGCCCCGGCCGCCCCGCAGCTCTGCGGTCCGGGCAGCCACCTCACCTTGGGCCTTCCCCGTCACGGCATCGGGGTGCGGCGGGCTGGTAACATGGTGCAGCGACCAGCCACCGCCCGTCGGTGGCGTGCAAGTGGAGCTCCCGCTCCCACCCGTGCTGCCGTCTGGCCGCAGGGTCCGGTTGGCCCGCTCCGGTGGGCAGGTGCGGCGCTTCGGCGCCGGCGACCGGTCGAGTGTGGGCCCCGTGGGTAACAGCCGCGGGGCTCATTGCTTGTTGTGGGGCCCTGCGCGCCAGGTCGTACAGACCAGCAGCCGCACTCACCTGGAGGCCCCATCAGCGCCGAACCCCGAGTCAACGACCAGATCCGCGCCCGCGAGGTGCGCCTTGTCGGCCCTGAGGGCGAGCAGGTCGGCGTCGTGCCGATCGGTGAAGCCCTGCGGCTGGCCCAGGACACCGACCTCGACCTCGTCGAGGTTGCTCCCTTGGCACAGCCGCCGGTCTGCAAGCTCATGGACTACGGCAAGTTCAAGTACGAAAATGCTCAGAAGCGACGGGAAGCTCGCCGCAACCAGACGCTCACGGTCATCAAGGAGATGAAGCTCCGGCCCAAGATCGATCCGCACGACTACCAGACCAAGAAGGGTCACGTCGTTCGGTTCCTCCGGGCGGGTGACAAGGTCAAGGTGACGATCATGTTCCGCGGCCGGGAGCAGTCCCGCCCGGAGCTGGGATTCCGGCTCCTGCAGCGGCTGGCCGAAGACGTGCAGGATCTAGGCTTCGTCGAGTCGTCGCCCAAGCAGGACGGCCGTAACATGATCATGGTCATGGCGCCGCACCGGGTGGCCAAGCCTGCCAAGAGCCAGCAAGACGAACGTTCGGCCTGACCGACATGCGAGCCTGACCGACAAGCGAGAAGGACCACATGCCCAAGAACAAGTCACACAGCGGGATGTCGAAACGCATCAAGATCTCCGGCAGCGGCAAGCTGCTGCGCCAGCGAGCTGGCCGTCGGCACCTGCTGGAGCACAAGTCTTCGGCGTTGACCCGTCACCTCGACGGTGTAGTCGAGGTCGATCCCAAAGACGCCAAGCGCGTGCGGCGTCTGCTCGGACGCTGACCGCCCGCTGACCGCCCGCCGACCGCCCCCGAAGCGGGCCGACTTACCGACGAGCAGAGAGTGCAGGTGCACAAGTGGCACGCGTCAAGCGGGCAGTCAATGCCCACAAGAAGCGCCGTTCAGTTCTGGAGGCGGCCAGCGGTTACCGCGGCCAGCGTTCGCGCCTCTACCGCAAGGCCAAGGAGCAACTGCTCCACTCGGCGACGTACTCCTACCGGGACCGCAAGGCCCGCAAGGGCGATTTCCGGCAACTGTGGATCACCCGGATCAACGCCGCGGCCCGGCTCAACGGGATGACCTACAACCGGCTGATCCAGGGTCTGCGCCTGGCCGAGGTTCACGTCGACCGCAAGATCCTGGCCGATCTCGCCGTCACCGATCCCGCCGCCTTCAGCGGGCTGGTCGACGTCGCGCGTGCGGCGCTCCCGGCCAAGGAGGAAGGCGCCGCCTGAGCAGGCCAGCGCCCACCGCGCGGCCGGCGGCCATCGCAACCGGCCGTACTCCTCGCGTGGCCAGTGCACGCAAGCTGACCAGGCCAGCCGGCCGCGAGGCGACCGGCCGGTTCCTGGCCGAGGGTCCGCAGGCCGTCCGCGAAGCACTTCAGCGCGCACTCACCACAGTCCCGGGAAGCGTGTACGAGTTCTTCGGCACCGAAGGGGCGCTCGCGCGGTACGCCGACCTCCCCGCCATGGCTGCAGCGGCAGGTGTTCGGGTCACTGTGGTCAGCCAGCAGGCGGCTGCGGCATTGTCCGAGACGGTCACGCCGCAGGGCATCGTCGCGGTGTGCTCCCGGCTCGATGTCGGGCTGCCCGCGGTGCTCGCGCAGCCACCCGCCTTGGTCGTGGTACTCGCCGAGATCCGCGACCCCGGCAACGCCGGGACCGTCCTTCGGACAGCCGATGCCGTCGGGGCAGGTGCAGTGGTCTTCGCCGGGGACAGCGTCGACCCGTACAACGGCAAGTGCGTGCGGGCCAGCGCGGGCAGCCTGTTCCACCTGCCGGTCGTCTGCGGAATGGCTGTGTCCGCGGCGATCGCGGCGCTTCGCGACGCCGGTCTGCAGATTCTGGCCGCCGACTCCGCGGGTCTCGCCGAGCTCGAGGAGCTCTCAGCCGCCGGCAGACTGGCCCGGCCGACGGCGTGGGTCTTCGGCAACGAGGCGCACGGCCTGCCAGAGTCGGTGGCAGGGTCGGCCGACGAGAGGGTCGCCATCGCCATGCCGGGCAACGCCGAGAGCCTGAACCTGGCTGCTGCCGCGGCTATCTGCCTCTACGCTTCTTCCCGGGCCAGGTTGCAGGCGGCCGACCGTACGGAAAGAGGGCGGCAGTGCTGACAGGCGAGGTGACGTCGGAACACGGCGTGCTCCCAGCCGAGTTCGCCGCCTATGACGAGCTCCCGGACGGCGTCGTGGTGGCCGATGCCGCCGGCCGGGTGATCGCAGTCAACGCGGCTGCCGCTGCCCTGCTCGGCCAACCGGCTGCCGACCTGGCCGGCCGAGGCCTCGCCGACGCGCTGCCGCTGCTCGATTCGGCCCAGCGCGACTGGTGGACCTGCCTGGACCCCTACCACGGACTGCGGACCCGGACCCGGATGCCCGAGCGCGCGCTGACCCTAGGGGCCGGTCCCCACGCTGGCCGGCAGATCCTGGTCGCCGCGCGGATGGTCCGCGACGCCGATCTGCGCGTCCGGCGGCTGGTCGTCACCCTGCGCGACGGCGCGGCCCGCGACCGGCAGGACCGCGAGCGGGCCGATCTGGTATCGACGACTGCGCATGAGCTGCGCTCACCGCTGACCACCATCAAAGGCTTCACCGCGACCCTGCTGAACAAGTGGGACCGCTTCACCGACGAGCAGAAGCGACTGATGCTCGAGATGGTCAACGCCGACGCCGACCGGGTCACCCGACTGATCACCGAACTGCTGGACGTGGCACGAATCGAGGCGGGCCGGCTGGAGCTGCACCGGCGACCGGTCGACCTGCGCTCCCTGGTCGAGCAGGTCTTTGCCGGGATGGCCGCCACCGGCGAGCACCTGGACCGGTTCACCCTCGACATCAACGGCGGGCTCCCCGAGATCTGGGCCGACCCGGACAAGCTGTTGCAGGTGCTCGGCAACCTGATGGACAACGCCGTGCGCCACGGTGAGGGCAAGGTGACCGTGTCGATCCGTGCCGACGGCACGCCGCAGGCACCGGCGGGGGCGCAGATCGTCGTCAGTGACGAGGGCACGGGCATCCCGGAGGATATCCGCGACGGGGTGTTCGGGAAGTTCGCCCGCGGACCGCTGCGTGGCAGCACAGGGCTGGGCCTGTTCATCGTCCGGGGCATCGTTCAGGCACACGGCGGCGAGATCTCCGTCTCCCGCGGCCCCGGGGGCGGCGCGGTGTTCCGATTTACGGTGCCCGCCGGCACCCCATCGTTCCTCTAGGAGCGCGCCGGTGGGCTATCCCGCCGCCCGATCAGATGATCAATAGACTTCGCGAGGACCTGACATGCCCGGACCCAAGTCTCCCTACGACCCCAAGCAGGTGGCGATGCTTGCCCCCGAAGCACTCGACGAAGCGGTGGCCGAGGCGGTCAAGGCATTCGCCGACACCGCCGACCTCGAAGCCCTGGTCGCGGTGAGATCGGCGCATCTGGGTGACCGCTCGCCCGTGTTGCTCGCTCGCCGCGAGCTCGGCGGACTGCCGCCGCAGGCCAGGGCCGACGCCGGCCGGCGGGTCAATGACGCCCGGGCCGCCGTGCAGGCTGCCTATGACGAGCGACTGGTCGCGCTCACCGCCGAGCGCGACGAGCGGGTGCTCCGCGACGAGAGGGTCGACGTCAGCCTGCCTTGGGACCGCGCTCCGCAGGGCGCCCGGCACCCGCTCACGACGATCACCGAGCGGGTGACCGACCTGTTCCTCGCCATGGGCTATGAGCTCGCCGAGGGCCCGGAGGCCGAGGCCGAGTGGTTCAACTTCGACGCCCTGAACCTCGGGCCGGACCACCCGGCCCGCAGCATGCACGACACGCTGTGGCTCGAGCCGGCCGAGCGGGGACGGCTGCTTCGCACGCACACCTCACCGGTGCAGATCCGGGCGCTGCTCGCGCGCGCCTTGCCGCTGTACGTGATCTGCCCCGGCCGGGTCTACCGAGACGACCCGATCGACGCGACGCACTCGCCGGTGTTCGCCCAGGTCGAAGGGCTCGCCGTGGCCGAGGGCATCACCATGGCCCATCTCAAGGGCACCCTGGAGCGCTTCGTGCAGGGCCTGTTCGGGGCCGGCCTGCACACCCGGCTACGGCCGTCCTACTTCCCGTTCACGGAGCCGTCGGCCGAGTTGGACTTCGAGTGCTTCGTCTGCCGCGGCGCGTCGACCCGGGGCGGCCCGCCCTGCCGCACGTGCGGCTCCAAGGGCTGGATCGAGTGGGGCGGCTGCGGGATGGTCAATCCCCGGGTGTTGCGGGGCTGCGGGGTCGACTCGCAGCGCTACACCGGATTCGCCTTCGGCATGGGACTCGAGCGCGCCCTGATGCTGCGGCACGGGATCACCGACATGCGCGACATCACCGACGGAGACGTCCGGTTCACCCTGCCCTTCGGGATGGAGGGCTGATGCGCGTCCCGCTGTCCTGGCTGAGCGAGTGCGTCGACCTACCGGCCGGCACCACCGCTCGCGCCCTCGCCGACGCCCTGGTCCGCGCCGGACTGGAGGTCGAGACGGTCACCGACGTCGGCCATGACGTGAGCGGCGTCGTCGTCGGCGAGGTCGTCGAGGTGAGCGACCTCGACGAGTTCAACCGGCCGATCCGGTACTGCACAGTGCTCGTCGCCCCTGGGGCGTCGCCGCGCGGCATCGTGTGCGGTGCCCGTAACTTCGGCGTGGGAGACCGGGTTCCGGTGGCCCTGCCGGGTTCCGTGCTGCCGGGTGGGGTCGAGATCGCCGCCCGCAAGACCTACGGCCGGATCAGCGACGGCATGATCTGCTCGGCGCGTGAGCTCGGCGTCGGCGACGACCACCGCGGCATCCTGGTACTGCCCCCCGCGTCGCCCCTGGGCGCAGATGTCACCGACCTGCTCCGGCTGCGCGACGTGGTGCTCGACATCGCGGTGCCCCCCGACCGCGGCTACTGCCTGTCCGTCCGGGGGGTCGCCCGCGAGGCCGCGGTCGCACTCGGCAGCGCCTTTCGGGACCCGGCCGACGTGCCTGCGCTCGAGGAGCCGGCGGCGCCCGACGCACAGCCGGTCGCGATCGAGGACTCCTCGGTCGCCGATCGGATCGTCCTGCGGACGGTGACCGGAGTCGACCCGACCCGGTCCTCACCGCTGGAGATGCAGCGCAGGTTGTACCTGGCCGGCCTGCGCTCCGTCTCCCTCTCCGTCGACATCACCAACTACGTGATGCACGAGTTGGGGCAGCCGCTGCACGCCTTCGACCGGCAACGGCTCACTGGCCCGGTGGTCGTCCGGCATGCCGCCGCGGGGGAGCGGCTGATGACGCTGGACCATGTGGAGCGCTCGCTGCACGCAGAGGACGTGCTCATCGCCGACGACAGCGGCCCGCTGTCCCTGGCCGGCACGATGGGCGGACTGAGCAGCGAGGTCGACGCGGACACCGTCGACCTGGTCATCGAGGCGGCGCACTTCCCCGCAGCGGCGATCGCCCGGATGTCACAGCGCCACGGGCTGTTCTCCGAGGCGTCAGCGCGCTTCGAGCGCGGCACCGATCCGGCCTTGCCGCCGACGGCGTCGGCGCGGGCCGTGCGGTTGCTGGTCGAGCTGGCCGGTGGCGCTTACGCCGGCTCCAGCGAGGCCGCGCTCCTCGTTGTCCGCCCGCAGATCGGCATCGACGCCGGCCTGCCCGGACGCGTGGCGGGCGTGCCATACGACCGCGCCACCGTGCTGCGCCGGCTCACCGACGTCGGGTGCACGGTGAGCGGTGCCGATGAGCTCACGGTCGTGCCGCCGTCGTGGCGCCCCGACCTCACCGAGCCCTACGACCTCGTCGAGGAGGTCGTCCGGCTGGAGGGCTACGACGCCCTGCCCTCGGAGCTTCCCCTCACGCCGGCCGCCCGGGGGCTCACCGTCGACCAGCTGCGCCGGCGCGCGGTCTCGCGGTCACTGGCTGCCGCAGGGTACGTCGAGGTCGTCAGCTATCCCTTCCACGGTGCCGACGTGCTGGGCGTGCTTGGCGTGCCGGCCGACGACGAGCGGCGGCGCCTTGCCCGGTTGGCCAATCCGCTGTCGGATGAAGCCCCCTACCTGCGCACGACGCTGCTGCCCGGCCTGCTGCAGGTCCTGCGCCGCAACCTCGGACGGGGCGCTGCCGACGTGGCGATATACGAGGTGGGGCCGGTGTTTCTTGACCGGCCCGGAGCACCCGCAGCCCCTCGGCCCTCGGTGCAGCACCGGCCCGCCGACGAGGACTTGGCAGCACTCGACGCAGCATTGCCGGACCAGCCGGCCCACGTCGCAGCGGTGCTCAGCGGCGGTCGGGAGCAGCGTGGCTGGTGGGGCGTGGGCCGGCCCGCCTCCTGGGCGGACGCCGTCGAGACGGCCAGGGTGATCAGCCGGGCGGCGGGCGACGCGGCCCTGAGGGTCGAGGCGGCCGAGCTGCCGCCCTGGCATCCCGGCCGGTGCGCCGCGCTGTCGGTGCTAGGCCGGCTCGTCGGGCACGCCGGAGAGCTGCATCCCCGGGTGACTGCGGCCCTCGATCTTCCACCACGCACTGCTGCCCTGGAGCTCGACCTGTCGGCCCTGCTAGCCGCGCAGCCCGACCTCGTCGAGGCCCCGCAGGTGTCGCCCTTCCCGCCGGCGACCCAGGACGTCGCGCTCGTCGTCGCTGCGGAGATACCGGCCGCGGCCGTGGAAGCGGCCCTGCGCCAGGGCGCTGGTGAGCTCCTGGAATCGGTACGGCTCTTCGACGTCTTCGCCGGGGAGCAGATCGGCGAGGGCCGCCGGTCGCTGGCCTATGCCCTGCGCTTCCGCGCACCGGACCGCACACTCACAGCTCAGGAGGCGACGGCGGCCCGTGACGCGGCGGTCGCCGAGGCCGGGCGCCGAACCGGGGCGGTGCTGCGGTCATGACGCTCGCCAGCGTCAAGGGCACGGTGGCGCTGGTTACCGGGGCAGGCCGTGGTCTCGGCCGATCCCTGGCGGTAGGGCTGGCTGCCGAGGGCGCCCACGTCGGCCTTCTGGGCCGCACCCGGTCGACGCTGGAGGAGGCCCTGCGCGAGTGCGTCGCAGCCCGGGGAGGCGGCAAGGCGGTCGCCGTACCTGTCGACGTCACCATCCCCGACGCGGTACGGGCTGCGGTGCGCACGGTCGAGCGCGACCTCGGCCCGGTGGATCTGCTGGTCAACAACGCAGGTCGGGCTGACGCCGCTGAGGTGCCGTTCTGGGAGGCCGATGACCGCGACTGGTGGAACGTCGTGGAGACCAACCTGCGCGGGCCGATGCTGCTCAGCCGCGCCGTGCTGCCCGGCATGGTGCAGCGCCAGCACGGCCGGATCATCAACATCAACAGCGGGCTAGGGCTACGGGGGAACGCCACCTA
>JBDUBV010000259.1:0-2514 GCA_040003795.1 Pseudonocardiales bacterium
TCACCACGGCGACGGGCACGGCCACGATCATCACCACGGCGACGGGCACGGCCACGATCATCACCACGGCGACGGGCACGGCCACAGTCACGGTGTCCTCCGGCATCAGCACCACGGGCACGACGCGGCCGGGGGAGAGCACGAAGACGGCGGCCGGTTCAGCCGGGTCGCGCTGATCTGCATGGGAATCGCGGGTGGTCTCGTCCCCAGCCCGTCGGCGCTCGTCGTCCTGCTCGGCGCCATTGCCCTGGGCCGTACGGTCTTCGGTGTCGTGCTGGTCCTCGGCTACGGCCTCGGCATGGCCGCCACCCTGACCGCCGCCGGGCTCCTGCTCGTCCACGCCCGCGACCGGCTCGATCGTCTCACCGGCACCTCCGCCGTACGCCGCCGCGCCGGACTGCTCCTACGCTCGCTGCCGATCGCCACGGCAACACTCGTCGTCATGGTCGGACTGGGTCTCGTCGCGCGGGGCCTCGCCAGCCGATAGCGGTGCACCCGCCGACCCTCCGACCGGCGCGGCCTTTGATCGCGGTCCTGCCTCCGGGACACCGTGCCGGATCCTGTCTCCCAGATTGGCCGGCTCCTCGCCGTCGCCCAACAGGTGGCGCAGGTTATGGATCGCCCTGCGCATCCGGCTCTTCACAGTTCCGAGTGGAGTGCCTGTCAGCGAGGCGATCTCACGCTGGGTGTAGCCGCCGTAGTACGCGAGGACCACCACCCACCGCTGAGCATCGGGCAGCGCGCCGACGGCCCGCCGTACCGGCTGACCACGAATTCGCAGCTCGGCCGCACCCTCAGTGTTGTTGCGGTCATCACCTGGACCGGCGGCCGCTTGTAGCGCGGCGGCGCGGCGGCGGGACGACTCGTCGCGGCGTACAACGTCGATGCTTTGTGTGTGCCGCGGCCAGCAGCCAACTGACGAACTCACCCTGCCGGGCTGGAAGAGTGCCGGTTGCCGCCACACGGCCAGGAACACCTCCTGCACGACCTTCGCCGCCGCGCTCGGCACCGGCATCACCCACAAAGGACCCGGCCCTACCGGCCGCAGACCAACGGCAAAGTCGAACGGTTCAACCGCACCCTGGTCGAGGAATGGGCCGACGCCCACCCCTACCGCACCGAAGCCGACCGCGTCGCCGCCTTCCCCGCCTGGCTCCACACCTACAACCACCACCGCGGCCACACCTGAGGCGCCCTGCTAGCCGCGTCCCCACCCTCTCAGGACAGACACCTAGTGCCGCGTCAGGCAACCTTCGCCCTCTTGATCGTCTCGGCCTTGGTGACGACCTCGCGGAGCCGCTTGTCGTGGGTGTGCCGGTTCCGCCAGCCGATGTAGCGGCGGATCATGCTGGCTTGTTCGGCGTGGCTGTTGTGGTCGGTGCCGTCCAGGGCGAAGTAGCGCAGGGCGGTGAACTGGGCCTCGATGCGGTTGAGCCAGCTGCCGTAGAACGGGACGTAGGCTAATTCGACGTTGTTGGCCGTGGCCCACTGGCCGACGCGGCTGTCGGTCTTGGTGCTCAGGTGGGGGCTGAAGTTGTCCAGCACGATCGCGATGCGCACGTCGGGCGGGTGCAACGAGCGCAGGTAGCGGCAGAACGCGAGGAACTCGGTGCGTGTCTTGCGGACGGTGACGTGGCCGTAAAGCTTGTCGCGGGACAGGTCGTAGCCGGCGAGCAGGTGCCGGACACCGTGTGGACGCTTGTAGGTCGCCCGCCGCCGGCGACGGCGAGGCGTGCTCGGCGCACCTTTGCCCGCCGCGACCGGCGCCCACTGCTTACCCGGATGCGGCATGAGGTTCAACGGGCCGAATTCGTCCATGCAGATCACGACCGTCGGGTCACCCGGCTCGGGTTCGGCCGTGCCATCGGCGATGGCGTAGAGCTCCAGCACCCGGTTCTTCTTGACCTCGTAGTCCGGGTCGGTGCTGGTCTTGTAGGTCTTCACAGCTTGAAAGCTGACGCCCTCCTCGCGGAGCAGCAGGCGCAGCCCCTCGTGGCTGATGTCATCGACCACCCCCTCAGCGACCAGGAAGTCCGCCAGCTTGGGCAGGCTCCAGGTCGAGAACGGCAGACCATGATCGGTCGGCCTGGCCAACGCGGTCTTCTTGATCGCCTGCCGTTGCGGCAGCGTGAACTTCGGCGGCCGGCCGCCGCCGTAGCGCGGCACCAACGACTCGAAGCCGTCGGCGTTGAAGTTGTGCACCACGTCCCGGACCCGATCCGGGCTGGTAAAGGTGACCTTCGCGATCCCGGCCACGTCCATGCCCTGCGCGGACAGCAGCACCATCTGCGCCCGCCGCCAGGTCACGACCGATCCGCTGCTTCGACGCACGATGCGCAGCAGCTTGTTGCCCTCGTCGTTGGTGATGGTCCGGACCTGCACGCGAGCCACCATCTCGCTTCTCCTGGGGGAAGTCAGGATCAGACAAGACAGGATCAGACGATCAAGCCCTCACACCACGGAACTCAACCGGCGTGTCCCTCACGAGGCGAAGGTTGCCAGCAGCGGCACTAG